>JBKJHI010000095.1:0-22878 GCA_046599085.1 Candidatus Limnocylindrales bacterium | reverse complement strand
CGGATGGCACCTTCCGTCCAGCGCAGGAGCGCCAGCAGTGCGATCGAGGCCAGGCCGTAGCGCAGCGACGTGAAGGCGACGGGCGGCAGGACGGCGATCGCGCCCTTGACCACGATGAAGTTACCGGCCCACGCCACCATCACGGCGAGGACGCCGATCTCCGTGAGCCGTCGCTCGCGGGTGCTCGCGGTCGGGCGAGCGAGCGCACCGGACAGACCGACGCCCGCCGTTGGATCGGCGGGCGTGCTGGGCGCAGAGCGCTCGGTCGATGGCGACGGGCCTGGCCCGCCGCCGGATTCGCCGTCGATCAGACGCCGTCGCGGTCGAGTTCGAGGAGCTCCTCGTCGGCCTCTTCGGTGACCTTCAGCCACACGAACAGCCCGGCGAGCACGGCGAGCGGGATGACGATGAGCGCGGCAAGCGTGATGCCGAGTGCCACGGCGACGGTCTTGAGTGCCTTCATGGCGGACCTCCTGCGGTGTTGCGGATGTGAAACGGCGATGCGTTCGCTGGCGGTGCTACTGCGCGCCGATCAGGCGCTGGTCTTGGCGTCGTCGGTCGCCTTCACCGGATGCCGCAGGCGCGGGCCGGAGGTGACCATCGAGGCGATGTCCTCGCGGGTGAACTCGGACAGGACATGCTTGCTGCCTGCCTGGCCGCTGAGCAGCAAGCGCACCACGAAGGCGCCTTCCTGCTCGAAGAAGAAGGTGTCGCGTGGCTTCTGCTCATCCATGTATCGACCGATCACGCGGAATGCGGTCTCGTAGTAGCCGGCCTGGTGCGTCGGCGGGGGCGGTGTCCGTCCGCGCCGAGCGGCGGCCTCCTCCATGAACCTCGCGATGTCCTCGTCGAGGAACGTGAGGGTCTCCTTCGTCTGGGTGCCCATCGAGTCGGACCAGGTGCCCGTGCTCTGCCCGGAGGTGACGAGGCCCTGGACGATGAAACCGTCAGGCGCCTCGACGAGCAGGACGTCCTTCATCCCGCGCTGATCGAGAAACGCGCCGATCGAACGGAAGACCTCCTCGAAGTCCTGGCGTGGGCTCCCCTCGTAGATTCGCATGTAGGACGGTTCCTCCGAATCAGGAGCCGGTGGTCCGGTCCAGCAGTCCGCGCTCTTTCGCGCGATGCTCGCTCACCCGGAAGACCCCGATGGCGGCGAGTGTAACGAGCGCCCCGGTCGCCAGCAAGGCACCGATGACGAATGCTGGGTCCGGCACGAGCGTGCCGGTGACCGCGGTCCACAGACTTCCGTCGCCGCCGATCGCCGACGTGCCGCCCGGGAAGACGGCCTGACGCATGCCTTCCATCCACCATGTCAGCGGGGTCATCAGACCGACCGCCTGGACGGGATCGGGGAGGACCGCCAGCGGGAAGACGACCCCACTGATGAGGAACAGCCCACCGGCCAGGGCCTCTGGGTACGACCAGGACTCCTGGCGCGTCTGGAGGCAGATGGCCGCCAGCATGACGCCGACGGCGATGATCGCAACGAGCCCAAGGGCCGTGGACGCCGCGAGGAGCGGCCAGTCGATGACCGCCGGATCGAACGGGACGCCGAGGACCAGCACGCCGACCACGATCGTGATCGCGCCGCCGACCGCGCCGACCGCCAGGCGCGCCACCCCGCGGCCGAGCAGGATGACGATGAAGTCATTGGGGCTGACGTAGACATAGCGCAGCATCCGATAGCGCTCGCGGTCGTCGAGGACGGACCAGGCGAGGCCGGCGATCCCGGCCAGGACGATCGCCCACAACGCGGTGCCGACGACGACGAACGCGCGAAACGCCGGATCCGCGCCGCCGCTGATGATGTCGAGCATCACCACGAGGATCAGCGCAGCCGAGATCGGCTTCGCGACCGAGTAGATGAAGAACAGGACCGGGTCGGTCCAGTTCGCCTCCATCTGCCAGCCGAGGCGAGCCGCGGTCCGGAAGGTGCGCCACACATCGGGCAGGCCGTTGCCCCGTGTCCGAGCGAGGTCGAAGCCGCCCCACTCTGGGGACGCCAGGCCGATCGTCGTCGTGGTGGCGTCGATCTCGCCGCTCATTGCCAGCGCACCGAGAGTCGGCCCTCGCGCCGAGCCATGCGCTCCAGGGTCCGCAGCATCCAGCGCGCGGCCACGAGGAAGATGACCGTCATGCCGGCAAGGATCAGGACCTCGACCTCCGGTGCGGGCGTGCCGATGGGGAACTCGGCGCCGACGAAGGCCAGTTGGCGCATCGCGTCCAGCCCGACCGCGAGCGGGATCGTGGCGAGCGCGAGGGCCCCGACCAGGCCGAGGCGAGCCACCGGGAAGTTCAGCCCGGACACGAAGTACACGGGCTCCGTGAAGAGCTGGGTCATGTGGAATGCCTCGCGACCCCACATCAGGAACAGGCTGGCCAGGATCATGCCCAGGCCGTACAGCGCCGAGAGGGTCAACAGGAAGACGCCCGCCAGCAGCAGCCACTGGTCGACCGAGAACTGGACGCCGTAGATGAACGTGGCGACGACGAGGACGATGACCGCTCGCGTCGAGCTCATGACCATGCCGCCGAGGGCCATGCCGAAGAGCACGCTCATGATCGACATCGGAGCCGCGAAGTAGAGCTCCAGGTTGCCCTGGCTCTTCTCCCAGTACAGCTGGCTGGCCATCATCCAGATGACGTTCAGCCAGAACGCGGTCATGGCGCCGCCCAGCACGACGAAACCGATGTACTCGGCCGGTGCTTCGAGCGCCCGGTAGACGAACACGAAGGCCGACGTCGAGAGGAACGGCAGCAGGATCTCGAAGAACAGCCACGACTTCTCGCGGAAGAGGCCGGTGACCCGCGGATAGGCCCGGCCGCCGACCGCGCGCAGGTCCGTGAGCCACTGCTCCCTGGGCGTCCAGTCGGCCGCCTCCTGGGGGCTCGAGGTATGGCGGTACTCGTAGACGGACACGGTCAGACCACGCCGGCCGGGGTCTGAGCGTGGGCCTCATCGTCGTCGGTGGTCGATGTCTGCGGGGCGCCCTCGCCTGCCGTGCCAGCCGCGCCGGCGCCCGGCTTGGTTCCATCGCCGTCGTCGTCGCCCGTGTCGTCGAACCCGCGACCGACGAGCTCGACGAAGACGTCCTCCAGGCTCGGCTCCGACTTGCGCAGGGCGATGATCTGCGACCCGATGCCGCCGAGCGCGCCGACGACGCCGCCGAGCGCGCCGTCACTCGCGAGGGCCAGGTTGACCACGACGGACTGTCGATCCGCCGGTCCCCCATCGTCCGAGGCCAGGCTCGCCGAGACGACGCCCGGGAGTCGAGCCAGGGCGGCCGGACCACCGTCGAGCCGATCGAGCTCGAGGCGGAAGATCGATTCGCGCTGGACCCGCTTCTTGAGCTCGGCCGGCGTGCCGATGGCCAGGATCCGGCCGTGGTCGACGATGGCGATGCGGTCGCACAGCTCGTCGGCCTCGGCCATGTAGTGGGTCGTCAGGAGGACCGTCCGGCCGGGCACCGCCTGTCGCCAGGCGAGGACCAGCTCGCGAACCTGCCGCGCTGCGGCGACGTCGAGACCGAGCGTCGGCTCGTCGAGGAACAGGATCCACGGATCGTTGAGCAGGCCCCGCGCGAAGTTCATCTTCTGGCGCTGGCCGGTGGACAGCGTGCTGACGCGCTGCAGGCGTTCGTCCCCCATGCCCACCGCGTCGATGAGTTCGTCCACGCGTCGCCAGCCGTCCTTGCGCGGCAGGCCATAGAACTGGCTGAACATCCAGAGTTGCTCGCGGACCGTGAGGATCCCGTAGCCCGACTGCTCGCCCCCAGCGACCATGTTCATGATCCGCCGGATCTTCTTTTCGTCCTTCGACACGTCGAAGCCGAAGATGCGTGCCTCGCCCTCGGACGGGAGGAGGAGCGTCGTGAGGATCTTGATGAGCGTCGTCTTGCCCGCGCCATTGGGCCCGAGCAGGCCGAAGAACTCGCCCGGCGCAACGTCCAGATCGATGTGATCGAGGGCGACGACGAGCGTCGGCTTGACGTTGTAGATGCGTCGAAGGCCGCGAGCCTCGATGGCAGGCGGCTGGCGCTCGGCGGACATGGAACCCCCAGGTCGGCGACCGGTGAAAGGACGCGCAGTCTATCACCGACTCGCGCGTTTCTGGAAGCATCCCGTCGAATGCACGGAAGATGGGCATCGAACATCCCAGCGGCGCTCGTGCCGCGCCGGCGCGGCACGGTGCGGCGGGTGCGGCGGGTGCGGCGGGTGCGGCGGGCGCGGCTTGTGCGGCGGGCGCGGCTTGTGCGGCTTGTGCGGCTGGCACGCCCAGGCGTCGTGGCGAGCCCGCGCCAAGGACGTGATGTCCCTTTTTCGCACCGACCACCCAAGTTTGGCGATGATGCCCTTCCGCTGCATCATCGGCCGCCATGCCGCACGGGCCGATCCGTCGCGGCCCTGCCCCCAGTGCCCAACGACCTGACCTGGCCTCACTGTGCCGTGCCGCGATGCCGCGGAGGTGCATCACACAGACATTCGGCGGCCGCAGCCGCACAAAAAGGGACATCAGCACGACCTGGCGCCTCTGCGGGCGCCGAGCTTCATGTCAACCGAGGCGGACGGCGAGCTCTCCCGCGACGCGGGCGTCGTTGATGATCAGCGCCGTGTTCGCCCGGATGGACGCGCCAGACGTGAGCGTCGCGATCCTGGCGAGCAGCCACGGGGTGAGTGCCGGGCCATCGACGTCCGAGGTAGCCGCCTCAGCGACGGCTCGTTCGACGGCGTCGAGCGCCACGTCGTCCGCGAGCGCCGCGTCCGAAGGCACCGGCACGCAGACAAGGACTCCGCTACCGAGCCCAAGGCCGAGATGCGCCGCCACGATGCCGGCGGCGGCATCACTGTCGGCGACCCAGAACGGCGAGCGGATCCCCGACGAGCGGGCATAGAACCCGGGCAACTCCTCCTGGCCGACGGTGACGACAGGCACGCCGAGGGTCTCGAGGTATTCGAGCGTGGCCGGGACGTCGAGGATCGCCTTGGGGCCGGCGCACACCACGGCCATCGCGGTCCGCCCGAGTTCCTGCAGATCCGATGAGATATCGAACGTGCCGGCGACGGCTCCGCGATGCACGCCGCCGATGCCGCCGGTCGCGAAGACCCGGATCCCTGCCGCGTGCGCGGCGATCATCGTGGCCGAGACGGTCGTGGCCGCCCAGCCGCCTTCAGCCAGGGAGACGGCGAGTGACGGGCGAGCCGCCTTGCGCACGGATCCCGCGGGCGCCGTGGCCAGCGCCTCGAGCGCAGACGGCTCGAGGCCGACCAACAGCGCGCCGTCATGGACCGCCACGGTCGCAGGGATGGCGCCGCTCGATCGAACGGCCGCCTCGGACGCGGTGGCGACCTCCAGGTTCTGCGGGTACGGCAGCCCGTGGCTGATGAGCGTGGATTCGAGCGCGACCACAGGCGTGCCGGCAGCCAGCGCGTCGGCGACGTCGGGCGAGATGCGGAGTCGATCGGTCACGGTCTGCGAGATGAGCATGCCCGAAGCGTAGCGCCGCGGCTATCCTGCCGCCCATGCCGAGCCGCTGGGGTATCCGATCGATGACGCCCGCCGACATCTCTTCGATCGAGGTGGTCGAGGAAATCGACCTGTCGCGCGATGGCACTGTGGCCGTCGTCGTTCGTCGCTCGATCCGTGGCGTCCGCTATCACGGGCACCTGTTGGCGATCCCGCTGGACGCCAAACGACCGGTGGCGCGGCCGCGGATCCTGACCAGTGGCTCGGTCCGCGATACGCGGCCGCGGATCAGCCCCGATGGCCGGACCGTTGCCTTCGTCCGTACCGATCCGGCCGATGACGAGACGCCCGCCGCGCTGTACCTCGTGTCGATCGATGGCGGGACGGCTCGACGCGTCCGTTCCGGGGCGCATGGCGGCGTCGGCGAGATCGCCTGGTCACCCGACGGGAGGCGCCTGGCCTTCACCGCGGACGTCGATCCCCCGAGGTTCATCGTCGGCCCGACGCCCCGTGCCGGTGCCGTGGCCGCGAAGGACGCGCCCACCGATCGTGCCCGGCACATCGCCAGGAGCGACTGGCGCTGGGATGAAGAGGGGCATCGAGACCGCTGGCCCCACCTGTTCGTCGTCGCCGTGGGGAGCGACGGGCGTCCGTCCCGTGGCGCCGATCCCCGCCAGATCACCCGCGGTGACTGGGGCGTCAGCGACATCGCGTGGCACCCCGACGGGCGGACGGTGGCCTTCGCCGCGGACCGGGGTCCTGAGCCAGACCTGATCCCGCGAACCACGATCTGGGCCGTGGACGTCGACGCGCCCGATGGCGACCAGGCGGAGCCGCGCGAGATCCTGGCGCCGGGGGGCTGGGCCAACCACCCGTCGTTCTCGCCTGACGGCCGCTGGGTCGCGGCCATCGGCGTCGAGCCGCCGGAACCGTTCGACGACCAGAGCCCGACCATCCTGCTGGCAGCGGCCGACGGCAGTGCCGCCGACCAGCCCATCGACCTCGCGCCCGACCTCGATCGACCGATCGGCAACTGGGTCGACAGCGACATGACCGGCTGGATGGTGTCCGGGCGACACGGGCCGTGGTGGGCGGATCTGACCACGATCATCGCCACGGTCTCCGATCGGGGCCGCTCCCATCCGCGGCGCTTCCGGTTCGATGGCGACAGGGGACAGCCCGTGTCGCCACCCCGGCCCGTGGACGCGGCGACCATGGCGACGTGGCCGCAGACCGTGACGCACACCGTGGCCGTGGCAGCGAACGGCGTCGTGGCGGCGCTCGCGACGCTCGGAACGCGGGCGTCCGAACTCGAGACGGTCACGTGGCTGGACACCGGGGAGCAGCCGACGTACACGACCCGATCCCGCATCGGCTCCGCCTGGCAGGCCCGCTTTTCGCCGGTCGAGATGCGCCTTGAATCCGCGCAGGGCGACGGGGGTCCGATCGATGTCTGGGTCTGCTCCCCGGCCGGTGCCGGCGACGCGAAGCTCCCGACCATCGTCGATGTCCACGGTGGCCCGCTCGGGGCATGGGCGCCCACGCCGCACATCGAGGTGGTCCTGCTGGCATCCGCCGGCTACCGCGTGGTCCTCCCGAACATCCGCGGCGGCACCGCCTACGGGCGCGACTGGATCACTCCGCAGCTCGGCGACTGGGGCGGCGTCGATGCCGCGGATGTGCATCGGGCGCTCGACCACGTCATCGACCTCGGGCTCACCGATCACGAGCGCGTCGGCGTCATGGGCCTGAGCTACGGCGGGTTCATGGTCAACTGGCTCGTCGGGACCACGGACCGCTTCCGGGCAGCGGTGTCGGAGAACGGCGTCACGAATCAGGTCTCGGACTGGGCGAATTCGGACAGTGGCCCGGAATACGACCGCGCGTCACGGCTCGGCGACCCGTTCTCCCCCGACGGGATCGACAAGCTCTGGCGCCAGTCCCCGTTGCGCCACGTCGCCGCGGTCCGAACGCCGCTGCTCATGCTCCAGGCCGAGGCGGACATCCGCTGCCCACACTACGACAACGAACAGTTCTTCATCGCGCTGCGCCACCTGCGCCGAACCGTCGAGTACGTCCTCTATCCCGAGGAGTACCACGTGTACGCGTCGTCGGGGCGGCCGGACCGGCGTATCGATCGCAATGAGCGGATCCAGGCCTGGTTCGAGCGCTATCTGCGCGAGTGACGCTCGGCCGTTGGTCCGGCCGATGACTGGTCCCACCGGAGGGCTGGTCGTACGGCCGCTGAAGCCCCACGCTGGCGCCATGCCGATCGCGCGCCACCGGATCGCCGCCGTCGCCCTCGCGGGGCTGTTGCTCGCGACGGTCGCGCCGCTCGCCGCCAGCGCCGCCACGACCGATTTCCCGGCCGGCGACGAGGGCTACCACACCTATGCCGAGGTCGAGGCCGAGACCGCGGCCGTGGCCGCCGCCCATCCCGATATCGCCCAGCGCTTCAGCATCGGGAAGAGCTACGAGGGCCGCGAGCTGTGGGCGATGAAGATCTCCGACAACGTGGCGACGGACGAAGCCGAACCCGAGGTGCTGTTCGATGGCGGCCACCACGCCGACGAGCACATGGGCGTCGAGATGACCCTGGCGATCATGCACTGGCTCGTGGACGGCTACGGCACGGACCCACGGATCACCCGGATCGTGGACAACCGCGAAGTCTGGATCGTCTTCTCGATGAACCCGGATGGCGCCGCGTTCGACATCCGCGGCGGCAGCTACCACTTCTGGCGCAAGAACCGCCAGCCGACGCCGGGCTCCAGGTACGTCGGGACGGACCTCAATCGAAACTACGACTATCGATGGGGCGGCGGTGGAAACACCAGCACGAACCCGCAGGCGATCACGTACCGCGGCCCGTCGGCGTTCTCCGCGCCGGAGACACGGGCGATGCGCGACTTCATGCGCAGCCGGGTGATCGGTGGCCGGCAACAGATCCGGGCGTATGCCACGTTCCATGAGGCCGGCCGGCTGGTGATGTGGCCGTACGGGTACACGTACTCGGACGTTCCAGCGGACATGACCAGGGCCGACCACGACGCACTCGTGGCGATCGGCCGGACGATGGGCTCACTCAGCGCCTATCGGCCACAGCAGGCGTCCGACCTGTACATCACGTCCGGCACGTCGCGCGACTACGCGTATGGGAAGTACCGGATCTGGGCCTACACCTTCGAGTTGTCGAACGGCGACTACCTCGACGACTCGAAGATCGCCGGCGAGACCGGGCGGAATCGGGCGTCCGTCCTGTATCTGCTGGATCGCGCCTCGTGCCCGCTCGGCGTGCTGGGCGCCGCGGTCACCGCCGCGCGTTGCGGCGCCTTCGATGACGACCTCGAGGTATGGGCCGGCTGGACCACGAACCCGGACCGGACCGACACCGCGACGACCGTCGCCCGTGGGGCGTTCGCTCGATCCGATCCGGCCTCCACGACCGCGAGCGGGCCGAAGCAGCTGGGGTCCGTGCCGTCGGGCGCGCGGGCGTTCGTGACCGGGGCATCGGCCGGGTCGGCCGCGGCCACCTATGACCTGGACGGGCGCACCTCTGTCCGGTCGCGCGCCATCGACCTGCCGAGCGCGACGGGCCAGAAGCTGTTCTTCCGCTACGTCTTCGCCCACGATGCGCGGTCGTCCTCGTCGGATTCGCTGACCGCGTACGTGGAGGAGGCCGACGGCGACCGCGTGCCGGTCTGGTCCGTGACGGGCGCTGCCCGCGATCGCGACGGGGCGTGGACCTCGGCCTACGCGAACCTCGACGCGTGGGAAGGCCAGACCATCCGGCTCGTCTTCGTGGCCGTGGACGCAGGATCGGACAACCTGGTCGAAGTCGAGCTCGACGACATCCGGGTCACCCGTCCGAGCTAGGTCTTGCTACCCGGGTACGACCGCTGGTAGCATGCGACGATGAAGGTCAGCGTCAGCCTCCCCGACGACGACGTCCGGTTCCTGGATGCGTTCGCCGAGGAGCAGGGCCTGGACTCGCGTTCGGCCGCGCTCCAGCGTGCCGTCCGGTTGCTCAGGACAGCGGAACTCGGCTCAGCGTATGCCGCCGCCTGGGACGAGTGGGCGACCAGCGGCGACGCCGAACGTTGGGATGTCACGGCCGGTGACGGTGGCGCCACATGATCCGACGAGGCTCCATCCACCTGGTCGACCTCGAACCCACCCGTGGCTCGGAGGCCGACAAGCGACGACCCGCGGTGATCGTCAGCAACGACGCCGCGAACGCCACGGCACATCGCCTCGGCCGGGGCGTCATCACCGTCGTCCCCGTAACCTCGAGTGTCCGGCGGGTCTACCCGTTCCAGGTCTTCCTGACGACCACCGACTCGGGTCTCGACCGCGACTCCAAGGCCCAGGCCGAGCAGATCCGGTCGGTCGCGCTCGAACGCATCGGCGATCGGATCGGGATCGTCGCCGGTCCGTCGATGCTTGAGGTTGACGAGGCGATCCGGCTACACCTTGGTCTGTGACGTCGATCAGGGAAAGCTGGCTTCCTGGCCGTCGCGTGCGCGGTTCGTGTACGTGCCCGCCGTCAGCGTGGCATAGCTGCGCTCCACGCAGCCTAGGATCGTCCCAAGCAGGCGGGCCGGCTCGCCGGACACCGCCTCGATGAGATCAGCGAGGGTCGCTCCGTCGCGGCGTCGCCTGGCCGGCTCGACGGTCTCGAGATAGCGATCGACGGCCAGCTCCCGGTCCGGATGTGCCGTCATGCCAGCGGGAGTTCCGCGCGGGGAACGGACAGCTGCCGTGCGGCAGCGCGATGGCCGGCCAGTGCCGCCCGCTGGAGTGACGCCCCGACGCTGCGGCCGGCGGCCTGTGCCGCGAACCAGCCAACGAGGAACCCGGCGTCAAAGGCATCGCCGGCCCCGGTGGTGTCGCGGGCGGCGATGTGCTCGGTCGCGACCTCGAAACGCAGTCGTCCCTCCCCGTCCCGTGCCAGCACCGTGGCGCCCTGGGCACCGCGCTTGATCACCGCCATCGGGGCGATCTCGAGGAGCCCCTCGCCAGCCCGGCGCCCGACGAGCGCATCCGCCTCTGACGCAGTGGCCAGGACGAGATCGGGCGCGACCGTGGCGAGCAGCGCGCGCGCCGCGGGACGGCCGCCGGCGAGCAGCGGCCCGATCGATGCGAGATCCACGCTGATGAGGGCGCCCGCGGCCCGGGCGAGCTCCACGGCCCGCAGCCCGGCCCGACCGAGCGGCTCCCCCAGCAGCGAGTACACCGGGAGATGCAGCGCATCCGCACCGGTGAACCAGCCGGACTGGAGATCGTCGGGACGCAGCCGATCTGCCGCACCGCGGTCCGCGACGAAGGAGCGCTCGCCACCGGCCGTGACGACCACCCCGATGCGGCCCGTCCGCACGCCCGCGACGCGGTTCACCCGGGGCGTGACGCGGTCCGCGCGCACGGCGTCAACGAGGGCCCGTCCCGCCGCGTCCCGCCCGACCGCCCCGATGAACGTGGCCCGCGCCCCGAGTCGGCCGAGCCAACGCGCGGTGTTCGCCGCCGAGCCGCCCTGGACGAACGCGACATGACCTGGCACATCGGTCCCGGTCTCCAATGGCCGGGCCGGCGTCAGCACGACGTCGAGCATCAGGTCGCCGATGACGACGATCCGCGCGGTGGAGGTGGCTTGCCGGCGCCGGACGATGGGGCGGCGCACGGCGGGTCGGTGCAGCTGCGGCATGATCCCGATGGTAGTCGCCCGGCGCTGGGCGAGCGCTAGACTCCGGCGGTGACCGGAACTGTAGCTGACGGCATGAGCGGCGGTCGATGGGCCACATCCGTCGCCGCGTTCCGCGACGCGCTGTCGATCGGCGTCCTCCGCCGGGTCCTCGCCGGCTGGCTGTTGTTCAATGCGGCGGAGTGGGCGATCTGGGTCGCGATCCTGGTCTACGCCTATCAGGCCACCGGTCCCGCCTCGGTCGGGATCGTGGCGGTCGCCCAGCTCGTGCCCGCGGCCATCGCAGCCCCTGTGGCGGCCAGACTGGCCGAACGTCTGCCCACAGGCCGCGCGCTGGCCGCGATCTACGGCCTCCTGGGCCTGCTCATGCTGGCCACCGGTGCGGCGATGGTCCTCGGCCTTGCGCCCGTGGTGGTCGTTGCGCTGGCGGCCTCCGTGGTGATGACCTACACGAGCGTCCGGCCGACGCAGACGACCCTGTTGCCCGGGCTCGTGGGCCGAGCCGAGCAACTCACGGCGGCGAACAGCCTGACCACGATCCTCGAGGGCGTCGGCGTGTTGATCGGTCCGCTGTCATGCGGCCTCATCGTGGCCATCGCGGAGCCGGCGACCGTCTATCTGGCGGGCGGCGTGGCGACACTCGCGGCAGCGATGCTCGTGCGCCCGGCGCCGATCTCGCGCGGGGCCGCGTCGGTCGACGCCGCGTCGGCCGACGCCGCGGCGGTCGACGCCGTCGCTGCGGGCTTCGCCCAGATGACGGGCGATCCTCCGTCGGTCGCCTCGACAGACCACCAGGCCCCGCGTCGCTCCGGGATCGCGGCGGTCCGCGCAGCGCCTGCCCGACTCCTGTCGGTCGGCCTGCTGGCGACCCGCTTCGGCGCCGCCGCGGCGATGGACGTGCTGCTGGTCCTCGCGGCGATCGAACTGCTGGGCATGGGCGAAGCCGGCGCGGGCTACCTTTCCGCGGCCATCGGATTCGGCTGGGTGCTCGGTGGGGCCAGCACGATGGTCGTCGTCGGCCGCCCGCGTTTGACCTGGCTCACCGTCGTCGGCGCCGTCGTCTGGGCGCTGCCGATCATCGGGCTCGCGCTGCTGGTCGAACCAGTGGCGGCTCTCACCCTGCTCGTCGTGGGCGGAGTCGGGCTCGCGCTGGTCGATGTCGCCGTCCGGACCGTCCTCCAGCGCCTCGTGCCGACCGACGAACTCGCGGCCGTGTTCGGCGTCGCAGAGGGCGCATCGATGGCCGGGGCCGCTGGTGGAGCACTCGCCGCCGGCCTGCTGGCGTCGGCCATCGGCATCGCCGGCGCGATCGTCGTCGCCGGCGTCGCATTACCGGCGATCGCGCTGCTCGCTGTCACGACGATCGGTCGCGGCGAGGCCGGGGTACGGATCCCCTTCCGTGAGATCGCCCTCCTGCGCCGGCTCCCCCTCTTCGCGCCGGTCCCGGCCCCGGCCCTCGAGGCCGCCGCTGCTGCGCTGGCACCCGCGCGCTTCCTCGCCGGTGACGTGATCATCCGCGAAGGCGCCGTCGGCGACCGCTTCTGGGTCGTGGGCGCAGGCACGCTCAAGGTCAGCCAGGCGGGCGTCGCGATCGGAGTGCTCGGCGCGGGCGACGCGTTCGGCGAGCTCGCCCTGCTGCGCGACATCCCGCGGACGGCGACGGTCACGGCCCGGACCGAAGTGGAGCTACTGGGCCTGGATCGCGACACGTTCCTCCTGACCCTGACCGCGTCTCCCAGGGCGGTGGAGGAAGCCGGTCGCGTGGCTGCGCGCCATCTGGCGAGCGACCAGGCGACACGGGCAACGGCCGACGACGTCCACCGGCACGCCTGACCGGGACTCCTACAATGGCGCCACACCGCCTGCCCGACCACCTTCCGGAGCCTTGCCGATGACCGCCGTGACGCCCGACCTCGACCGCCTCGCGATCGACACCATCCGAACGCTCTCGATCGATGGCGTCCAGCAGGCGAATTCCGGGCATCCGGGCGCGCCGATGGGCGCCGCGCCGATGGCGTACACGCTGTGGACGCGGTTCCTGCGCCATGCTCCGACCGATCCGTCGTGGCCGGACCGCGATCGATTCGTGCTCTCGGCTGGTCACGCCTCGATGCTCCTGTACTCGCTGCTCCATCTGACCGGCTACGACCTGTCGCTCGACGACCTCAAACACTTCCGCCAGTGGGGCTCGCGGACGCCCGGTCACCCCGAGTCCGGGCTCACGCCGGGCGTGGAGGCGACGACCGGGCCACTCGGGCAGGGCTTTGCCAACGCGGTCGGGATGGCGATCGCGGAGCGCCGCCTCGCCGCCGAGTTCAACCGCGACGGCCATACCGTCATCGATCACCACACCTACGTCATCGCGTCCGACGGCGACCTCCAGGAGGGCATCTCGTCCGAGGCGGCATCCCTCGCCGGCCACCTGCGCCTTGGCAAGCTCGTCGTCCTGTATGACGACAACGGGATCCAGCTCGATGGACCGACGAAGATGGCCTGGTCGGAGGACGTCCGCGCGCGGTTCGATGCGTATCACTGGCATACGCAGCTCGTCGAGGACGGCAACGACGTCGCGGCGATCGAGACCGCGATCGAGGCAGCCCGGGCCGACGAACGACCGTCGCTCATCGCCGTCCGGACGCACATCGGCTTCGGCAGCCCGAACAAGCAGGACTCGCAGAAGGCCCACGGGTCGCCACTGGGTCCGGATGAGGTCCGCCTGACGAAGGAGGCCTACGGCTGGGATCCGGACAAGACGTTCTACGTCCCGGATGAGGCCGCGGCCGTGTTCCGTGCGGCCGTGCCGGCCGGCGAGGCGTTCGTGTCGGAGTGGCGCGAGCGCGTCCATGCCTACGCAGCCGCGCACCCGGATCTCGCGGCCGAGCTCCGCCGGCGACTGGCCGGGACCCTCGCGGACGGCTGGGACGCGGCACTCCCCGTCTACGCCGACGGATCCGAGGTCGCCACCCGGAACGCCTCGCAGGACGCGATCCAGGCGCTGGCCGGTCCGGTCCCGGAGCTGTTCGGCGGCGCCGCCGACCTGTCCGAGTCGAACCTCACCGACGTCAAGGGCGAGCCGAACTTCTCCGCGGAGGAGGCCGGTCGCAACATCCGGTTCGGTGTCCGCGAACACGCGATGGGCGGGATCGCCAACGGCATCGCGTACCACGGCGGGTTCATCCCGTACGACGCCACGTTCCTCACCTTCAGCGACTACATGCGCGGGTCCGTGCGGCTGTCGGCGCTGGCCGGCCTGCACGTCATCCACGTCTGGACCCACGATTCGGTGGGCCTCGGCGAGGACGGCCCGACCCATCAGCCGGTCGAGCACTACGCCGCCCTCCGGGCGATCCCGAACCTGTGGTTCGTTCGGCCGGGCGACGGCAATGAGGCGTCTGCGGCGTGGGCTCTGGCGATCGCGCGCGGCGACGGGCCGGTGGCGCTGGCTCTGACCCGCCAGAAGCTCCCCACGTTGCCCGGCACGGACCGACTCGCGCGCGAGGGTGTGGCCCGCGGCGGCTACGTCCTGCGCGCCGCCTCGTCCGAGGAGACGGGCGAGGACCCGGGGCTCATCCTCATCGCCACCGGCTCCGAGATGCAGCTCGCGTACGCTGCCGCCGAGGCCCTCGAGGAAGACGGCATCGCGACCCGGGTCGTGTCACTCCCCTGCTGGGAACGCTTCGAGGCACAGGACGCCGACTATCAGGAGTCCGTCCTGCCGTCGGCCGTCCGGGCGCGGGTCTCCGTCGAGATCGGCGTCACGCTCGGCTGGGATCGCTGGGTCGGGGATGCCGGCGCGATCATCGGCCTGGACCACTTCGGCGCATCGGCGCCGGCCGGCACGATCTTCGAACACTTCGGCTTCACCGCGGATCGAGTCGCGGACGTGGGCCGGCGCGTCGTGCGCGAGGGCCTGCATGGCCGCATCCCGACGCTGGACGGCGGTCACTTCGGTCACCAGGTCCCGGGCTCGACGGAAGGTGGCGGCGACGGCGCGGACCACCCGACGATCCAGGCCGGCGAGTCCGGCACGGGCCGGACAGCCGCCTCGGACCCCGGCCACAGCTGAGTGTCGGACGAATGGAGGCGGCGATGCGAAAGCGCACGACGATCGAGCTCGATATGGAGCTCCTCATCGAGGCTCGCGCCGTCCTTGGGACGAAAGGGATCGATGAGACCGTCCATGCCGCGCTGCGGGAAGTAGTGAACGCTCGGCGCCGTCTGGGACTCCTCAACCTCGAGCCGGATCTGACCCTCCAGGATCTCGTCGTGGATCGACACGGCCGCAGCTGACAGCGGGCGGCGCTGGCCGACACCCGCTGCGTGCGTCCGGTGCGCTGATCGATTCTGGTGGCACCAGTCGATCCAGGGGTACGAGGCCCCTACGGGCCGGATCCGGCGTCGGGCTACGCTCGATCCCTGCTCGATCGCGCTGGGGGCGGCTCGGAAGCCACCGATCCACGCCGGTATCGGCCTCCATACCCGGATTCCTCTGTTCCGAGCAGAATCGCCGGAGTCACGGCGCCCGGCGGGCGACCTCGGGCAGGATGGCACCGGTCGTGACGTCGAGGGCTCCGACCTGGCGCATCTCGGCGTCGGTCAACCCTCCTGGCTGCTCCGACCGATCCCGCTCGAGGAGGATCCAACGACCGTCGATGACGTCGCGTCGGAAGATCCACCCCTGCCATCGCTCTGCATCGACGAGGACCGACGTGGTGGCATCGGCGGCGTTCACGCGAATGACCTGACCGCCGCTGTCAACGATGAACGATCCGTCGTCGAAGGCGAACGAGCCGCTGAGCGGCCGTCTGACGAGCCCCTCCGGATCCCGGAGTACGGCGGACCGCTGCGTCGCGACGTCGAGGATGACCCAGGTCTGGAGTTCGGGCGCCACCCCGGCCAGGACATGATCCCTGGTCGCCGCCACGGGGTACGCAGCGACCTCGAACGTCAGCGCTTCGTCCGGACCGACCACCGTGACCTGGCAGCCCTCCTGGACCCAGCACCATGAATGGAGCAGCACGTCGCCGCCACTCGACCAGCGAAGGTTCGTGACCTGACCACCCGACCTTCCGCTGGGCACAAGGGAGGCCACGTCGTGCGTCGGCACGTCGATGACCACCAGTCGACCCGAGCCACTGGCACCGTCGTCGGCGACAAACACGCGCTGGCCATCGAGGCTCGGGATCGCGTACGTGACGTATCCATCCGAGGGGCCTGGGAGCACGCCGCTCACCAACTCCGTCTCGACGCCGCTGGTCGCATCCAGGATGGAGATGTCCGAGCCATCCATGCCATCGACCGTGACCGCGACGTGGCCGCCGATGGCGGCGAGATCCGCTTCGTCGATCGCTCGTCGATCGGTAAAACCGGGTCCGCCGTACGTCCCGAAGCGCCATGGATCCTGGCGCCCATTCCCGCCCACGGTCCAGGCGAGCGACGCCAGACCCTCGGCGAGAGCCGGGTCGAGGTCCGGAGCGATCCACGATGGCGCGGCGAGCGTGGGCACAGCCACCTCGATCGATGGCGTGGGCGACGTGACGGAAGGACTCGGGATGTCCGGTGACGGTGCACCCACCGGCTTGCCGAACGTCGCGGCCGGGATCGGCGCTGAGCACGCGGCCACGGCCGAAACAAGTACCACGACCATCGGCATCCGGCGGATCAACACGCGGCGCTCCAAGCGATCGTGATGGTTGTGGTGGGACGGAGCCGTCGGCATCCGCGTTGGTCGGATCATGGGACTGGGCACGACATCGATATGTGACGACGGACCCTTGGGCGACGGCGTCCTTCAGGAGCGAAGGCGCTCGGCCTTCGGGTCGTAGAAGGGGTCGACGCTGACGCGGCACGGAACGGGGTCGCCGCCGATCTCGACCTGCCAGGTCGCACGGTCGACGACGCCGCGGACCCACGCGAGGCCGACGGATCCGCCGAGCGTCGGGGCGATCCCGGCACTCGTCACGAATCCGGCACGTTCGCCGTCGCGGAGAATCGATTCGCCGTGCCACAGGACAGCGTCGGGGGCATGGACGGAGACCAGCTGCCGGTCACCATCGTCGGCCGCTGACCTCGCCGTCGCCTCGGCGCGCAGCGCCTCGAGCGCCTCGCGACCGACGAAGTCCGCGCCCTTGCGGCGCGAGACGGTGAACCCGAGCCCGGCCGAGAACGGGTCGTCCATCGGCCCGATGTCGTGGCCCCAGGACCGGAAGCCGCGCTCCAGCCGCGCCGCATCGAACGCGAACGACCCGGCGTGCCGCAGCCCGAGGTCCGCGCCCGCCGCGACGACGTGCTCGTACAGGTCCGCCACGAACTCGGTCGGCACGGCCAGCTCCCAGCCGAGCTCCCCGGTGAACGACACGCGGAATGCCCATGCCTGCGACCGACCGACCTCGATCTCGCGCGCCGCGAGGAACGGCCACGCCGCACCGCTCACGTCGTCGTCGGTCAGGCGCGCCAGGAGCTCGCGCGAACGGGGCCCGGCGAGGTGGAGCGTCGACCAGCCCGACGTGACGTCCGTGACCACGGCGTCGGCCGGCAACCCATTGCGAAGCAGCCACTCGCAGCGACGCTGAGTCAGCGTGGGGGCGAGGATCAGGAACCGGTTCTCGGCCAGGCGGGTGATCGTGGGATCCAGCTCGATGCCGCCGCGCTCGTTGGCGATGACCGTGTACACGATGCGCCCGATCGGGACGTCCATGTCGGAGGTGACGAGACGCTGCAGGCCTGCGAGCGCGCCCGGCCCGGCGACGAGGAACTTCGCGTACGTCGTCAGGTCGTACAGGGCCACGCCCTCGCGGGTCGCGCGGACTTCCTCGCGCACGGCCGGGAACCACGACGGGTTCGCGTAGTCATAGCCGATCTCGGGTTCGGTGCCGCTGTCGGCGAGTCCGGGCTCGAACCACAGCGGGCGCTCCCAGCCACCGATCTGGCCCATCGCCGCGCCGGCCACCCGATGTGCGGCATCGAGCGGGAGACGCCGCAGGTCACGAGCCGTGTATGGCTGTTTCCCCGGCCAGTGCATCGCATACAGCCCGCCGAGCGACTCGACCGTTCGCTCCGCCAGCCAGCGACGCTGGTTCGCCCAGCCGCCCGTCCGCGCGACATCGACCTCGGCGAGGTCCATCGTCGGGTGCCCCTCGATGATCCACTCCGCGGCGGCCTTGCCGACCCCCGGCCCGAAGATGATGCCCTGCGAGTTGAGCCCGGCGGCCACGAACAGCCCACCGATCTCCGGCACGAAGCCGAGCTGAAAGTTGGAATCCGGCGTGAAGGATTCCGGCGCCCGCAGATAGTGCGCGAAGCCCGTCGTCTCGAGCGCGGGGACGCGGTGACGGGCCTGGGCGAGCACCGGCGCGAAGTGGTCCCAGTCCGGTCCAAGTTCCACGAATCCGTTGGTCGGCACGGACGCCGGCCGCATCGGTTTGCCATTCGGCTCGAACGCGCCGATGACCAGCCGATCGCCATGACCGCGGATATAGAGGAAGCCATCGAGGTCGCGCAGGAACGGCAGTCCGGGCGTCGCGGCTTCCGTCGGCTCGGTCATCACCCACACGTGCTCGGCCGGGTAGAGCGCGACGCTGGCACCGGCCAGCCGGGCAAGCTCCGAGGTCCACAGCCCGGCAGCCAGGACGACGACCTCCGCCTCGATGGCCGCTGGGCCCTGCGGCCCGACGACGTCCAGGCCGGTCACGCGCCGCCCGTCGGGGCTGCGTCGCAGACCCGTGACCGCGGTCCCCGGCACGTAGCGCACGCCACGATCGACGGCGCCTTTGGCGAGCGCCAGGGCCGCGGCACCCGGGTTGACGGTCCCATCCGTAGGGAAGAGCACGCCGCCGACGACGTCCTCCGTGACGGCCGCCGGCCAGAGGTCGCGGATCCGGGCCCCGTCCACGATCTCGACATCGACGCCGGCATCGCGGGCTATCGACACGCCGTAGCGGATCTCGGTCATGCGCGCCTCCGTGCGCGCGATGGTCAGCGCCCCGTTCCGCCGGATCCCCGTCTGGACGCCGGTCTCCCGCTCGACCCGTTCGTACGTCTCGGCGTTGATCCGCGATAGGGCCGTGAGCGCGTGCGAGCCACGGACCTGCGACACGAGCCCGGCCGCGTGCCACGTCGTGCCATTCGTCAGGCGGCCGCGCTCCACCATGACGACATCGGTCGCACCGCCCGCCGTCAGGTGGTACGCGATCGAGGCCCCGATGATCCCGCCACCGACGATGACGATGCGGGCGTGGCCGGGCAGCTCGGATACCGGCAGGACACCGGCGATATCGAGATCGCGGTCGGCGAGGTGGTCCGGCGTGGTCATGTCGCAAGCCTATCCACCGCGAGCGGCGGTGCGACGGTCGTTCCGGACCGCGGCAAGGCTATGCTTCGTGGATGCGCGTCGCCTTCGCCGCCGATCATGCCGGAGCCGCGTTCAAGGACGTGCTGCGGGCGCGCCTTGACCGGGCAGGCCTGGGGCACGAGCTGATCGACCTTGGCGGCGACGGCTCGGACCCCCTTGATGACTATCCGGACTTCGCGCGGCGCCTGGGACTGGCCATCCAGCGTGGCGAGGCCGATCGCGGGATCCTCGTCTGCGGATCCGGTGTGGGTGCCAGTGTCGCCATCAACAAGATGGTGGGCTTGCGCTCCGCCGTGTGCCACGACACCTACTCCGCGCACCAGGGCGTGGAACACGACGACATGAACGTCCTGACCATGGGCGCGAGGGTCATCGGTCCTGAGCCCGCATTCGAGTGCGCGCTGGCCTTCCTGGCTGCCACGTTCAGTGGCGAGCCGCGCCACCGGCGCCGGCTGGACAAGGTCCTGGCGATCGAGGCGGAAGGGATCGGCGCTCCGCGCGATTGAGGACGGCCGCGGGCCGCTACGGGCCGCTACGGGCGGCTGCGGGCGGCCGTGGGTGGCTGTCGGTGGCCGTGGGTGGCTGTCGGTGGCTGCGGGCGCCGTGGTCCATGGAGCCCCCCCGGTGATGTCCTTTTCTCCGGCTGGCGGCGGCCGTCGTCCGCGTGATGCCACTCCGCGGCATCACAGCCGATCTGGCCAACGGGACTACGGAGCTGGGACGGCCATCGCGATCCGTCCGAACATCGAGCCGTCAGGCCGATACGCCTCACCGACAGCGACGACTCGATCGTCGACGACAACGACGTCGGTCGGCTGGAAACCCGGGCCGGGCCCAAGGGCAGTCCATGCCCAGCCGTCCGGACTCCCGGACATCGCGTCGCCACGGACGACGACAAAGCCGTGGGCGTCGGACACGCCGACGGCGATCCCTCCGGCTTCCAGGGGAGAGCCTTCGGACGGGAGTCGACCCCAGGCCAGGCCGTCGGCGGACCACCACGCCACCGGCGCTTCCGCACACGATGAGAACGGTCCGCAGTCGCCCTGGGCCCCGATGATCAGGTAGCCCCAACGTGAGATGGTGACCTCGTAGGCTCGGCGGCTGCTGGCGTCGTCCACCGCGGTCGCCGTCCAGGCCAGGCCGTCCGGCGCATGCATGATGCTCGGATCGGCGACGTTGGGGCCAAGGGCCATCCAGCCACCGCGTCTCGGTTCGGCCACCGGACTGATCGGCTGTCCGGCCGGAAACGCCGCAGGGTCGATCGGCCGCCACGTCTGGCCATCGCGCGACGACCAAGCCGAGACCCCGTCGTCCGACGCGTCGGCCGTCACGAGATAGCCATCGGGGCCGCCGGCCACCGCACTCGCGTAGCCCCTTGGGTCGCCGAGACCGTCTCGACGGCGCAGCCATGTCCGGCCATCGGGCGACTCGAAGACCACCACGAGTGCCGGATGGGGCGACCGGTCGTCGCCGGTCGTGGTCCCGACCGCCACATACCCGGAAGGGCCTGCGGCGACATCGACGAGGTGGATGTCCTCGAACTGGCCGGCCTGATCGACGCGCTCCCAGCTCGATCCGTCGGCCGACCAACGGACCGTTCCGCGCGAGCCTCCCGCACGCAGATCGACCCCGATCGCGACGAAACCGTTCACACCGGCCGCGACCGCGGCGATCGATTCGCCATCGGCCGGATCGCCCTCGCCTGGCACGCCGCCATCGACCCACGCGAGGTTCGGCCAGGCGGCGGCCTGCGCGACAGGTGGGGCGGTGAGCGGCGGTGGCGGGTCGGCTCCGCATCCCACGGCGAGCATGGAGACGCCGAGTGCGATCGCGATGGCACGCCACGAGAGCCCGGTCATCGTCGATGAGTCTGATGCATCCGCGTCGCGTGCCCGGTGATGCCGCGGAGGGGCATCACGCGGACGATCCTCTCCCGTCGCGCGAAAAGGACATCAGCCCGCCCGGCCCGCCCGGCCCGCCCGGCGACCCGCGGACCCCGCGCAGGACAGCGGCGTACCATTGACCGGCATTGCGAGGGCGCGCGCGTCCCCAGGCCCAGAACGGGCATTGGCGCGTCACCGACCGTTCACGAGCGGATGCCTATCCTTGCGGAGACGACCATGACCGAACCCACGATGACGGCCCTCAGCGTCCCCGACCTGGCGCTCGGCGCGTCCACGGCCGAGTACGAGGCGACCGCCGCGCGCGCTCGTGAAGAGGCGTGGGCAACGCGCCTGTCCGACCGCGACACCACCCTCTGGACGACCGACGCGCGGGTCGCCGAGGGGATCGCAGAGCGGCTTGGCTGGCTGGATGCCCCCGCCCACTTCTCGGACCAGATCCCAGCGCTGGAAGGCTTCGGCGACGGGATCGTCGAGGCGGGGTTCACCACCGCGGTCGTCGCCGGGATGGGCGGCAGCAGCCTCGCCCCGGATGTCCTCCACCGCACGTTCGGCACGCAGGAGGGCTACCTCGACCTGCGGCTGCTGGACTCGACGGATCCGGCAAACGTGGCCGCGGTCTACGACGACCTCGAGCCGCTCCGCACGCTGACGATCGTGGCGAGCAAGTCCGGCACGACCACCGAGCCGAACGCCTTCCTCGCCGAAGCGTGGGCTCGTGCCCACGCCGCGCTCGACGAGCACGGACACCACGTCTTCCAGAACGCGGGTGCCGTCGTGGCGGCCATCACGGATCCCGGCAAGAGCCTGGAGGCCATCGCCCACCACGATGATTTCCGCTCGGTCTTCCTGAATCCCGCGGACATCGGCGGGCGGTACTCGGCCCTGACCTACGTCGGGCTCGTGCCGGCCTCGCTCATCGGCCTCGACCTGGATGCGCTGCTGGCGAGCGCGGCAGCGATGCTCGGGGCGTGCCGTGAACCGGACCCGGCCGCGAACCCCGGCGTCTCCCTGGGCATCGCCCTCGGCACCCTCGCCAAGGCCGGCCGCGACAAGCTGACCTTCCTGACCGACGACGAGATCTCGGCATTCGGGGCCTGGGCAGAACAGCTCATCGCGGAGAGCACGGGCAAGGGCGGCGTCGGCATCGTGCCGGTGGACCTCGAGCCGCTCGGCACCCCGGAGGCCTACGGCCAGGACCGAGCGTTCGTGCGCATGGCCCTCGCCGGCGCCCCGGACACCGCCGGCCGCGACACCCTCGCGACCGTGCTCGAGCAGGCCGGTCATCCGGTCATCCGCATCACCCTGGCGGACCCCATCGACCTCGGTGCTGAATTCGTGCGCTGGGAAGTCGCCACTGCGATTGCGGGCGTCGTCCTCGGCATCGACCCGTTCGACCAGCCGAACGTCGAGGAGGCCAAGCAACTGACCCGGGACGTCCTCGCCCGGGCCGAGCGTGGCG
>JBKJHI010000157.1:0-10720 GCA_046599085.1 Candidatus Limnocylindrales bacterium | reverse complement strand
CACCTGCACGACCGATGGCCGCTCATCGAGCAGCAGCACGCTGAGGACGACCGTCGGCGGTGATCACCTCGGTCATCCTGCTGGCGCAGCCACCGACGACGGTCGTCCTCAGCGTGCTGCTGCTCGATGAGCGGCCATCGGTCGTGCAGGTGCTCGGCATCGGGCTCGTGTTGGGCGGCATCGCAGTCGCCACGGTCCCGGTGGCCCGACTTCGTGACGGCTGGGCCGCTCGCCGGGCAGCGCAGCGGCCGCTCGCCTGACCCGTCAGTCCGGGTCGATCGAGGCCAGCAATGCGATCGTGGCGGCGACGACCTGGTCCTGTTGCGCCACCCGAGCGATCGTCGCCGGTGGGTCATTCGGCTGGCCCGTGTACCAGCCCATCTGCTCGTGGTTGCCTCCGTCCACGATGGTGACGGTGACATCGCTGCCGAGGCGAGCCACGGCGTCTGACGCCGTGAACGAGGCGGCGCCGGCGTCCAGGCTGCCGTAGACCAGCGCCACGCGAAGGCCGTCGTGCGAGAGGTCGACCGACGAGAACGACGCCCACAGCACCAGGCCGTCCACCGACCCCGGCTGACTCTCGGCGTAGATCGCGGCGGAGGCGCCGCCGAGCGAGTGCCCACCGACGGCCCAAGCCTGGATCTCCGGGTGATCGGCGACGACGGGCGCGGCAGCGCCCGTGTCGAAGATCGCGAAGTCCAGCGGCGCTGGAACGAGGACCACGAGATAGCCAGCCTCCGCGATGGATCGAGCTGCCGGCGCGTAGGCTGCCGGCGGGACCTTGCCGCCGGTGTACAGGACGAGGCCGGTGTCCGGCGGATCGGCTGTGGGGCTGAAGGTCAGGCGGCCACCCGGGCCGGCTGTGAACGCCGCAGCAGATGTGGACGCGAGGGCCGCCGTCGCCTCAGGCAGCAGCGGCTGGGGCCGCGACCACCACAGGAATCCGCCGAACGCGATGGCGACGACGACGAGGATGACGAGGGCAGCGCGGCGGATGAGCCGGCGTCGACCGACGGTCAATCGACGATCCTCAGACGGTCTCGACGGGTGCCGGCGGCAGGCCGGCCTCGGCCGCGACGTCCTCGCCCCATTCGTGGGTGTGTCCGGCGGGCGGGTCCAGCGGGCCCTCGTACGCGGGCAGCTCGTGGTATGGCGTATCGGCATCATGCGTCACGCCCGGATCACCAAGATCCAGGGTCTGCGTCGGGATGTCTGAGGCGAGGCCCGCGGCAAGGGCATCCGGCGTGAGGCCCGGGTCTGCCGTCCGCAGGCGGTCGAGGTGCTCGACCGGCAGGAGGATCGGCCAGCCCGGCTCGCCGCGCCAGGTCGGTCGAAGCATCGTGGCGGGGGCCACGCCGTGCACCTCGATGAGTGAGGTGATCGTTTCCGGGCCGATCCAGGTCAGGCGGGCGGGCCAGAGCAGGACGCCGGTCGTCCCGCGGACGTCAGTGAGGGCAACGTCGGCGCCGCGGACCATCTGTCCGGCCGGACCCGTGGCCGCCTCGGCCGGTGCCGTCAGCTCGGCCTCAGCCCCGACCAGGGCCTTCGCGACCTGCCCGTCGGGATCTGGTGCCACGACGATGACCGGCATCGCGCCACCGGACCAGGCGATGTCCGCCAGACGCCGGACACGAGGCTGCCCGAGGGCATCGGCGAGTGCACCCTCAGCGGTCGCGGACAGGATCACGGCGGCAACGGTCATCGCCGGGATGCTAGCAGGCGAGCGGCCCGGGCAACGAACGTGGCGCTCCATTCGGGCTCGCCATCGCCAGCAAACTCGTTCCGTGGGACAATCGCCCGCCGACCTGCACCTGCGGAGACCTGCCCCACCGTGCCCGACGCCCCGTCACCGACCATCGCACCGCCGTCGACCCACACGCGCATCGACCTGCGCAACGTCGCCATCGTCGCGCACGTGGACCACGGCAAGACCATGCTCGTTGACGCGATGCTGCGCCAGACCGGTGCGTTCCGGGCGAGCGCAGCCGTCATTGATCGCGTCATGGACTCCGGTGATCTCGAGCGCGAGAAGGGCATCACCATCCTCGCCAAGCAGACCGCCATCGACTACGCCGACATCCGCCTGAACATCGTCGACACGCCCGGCCACGCCGATTTCGGCGGCGAGGTCGAACGGTCGCTGCTCATGGTCGACAGCGTGCTGCTCCTCGTGGACGCGGCCGAAGGCCCGCTGCCGCAGACCCGCTACGTGCTCCAGAAGGCGATGGCCCGCCGCCTGCCGGTGATCGTGGCGCTGAACAAGATCGATCGATCCGATGCCCGCCCGGCCGAGGTTCTCGACGCCGTCTACGAGTTGTTCATGGACCTCGGGGCCGACGAGCATCAGATCGACTTCCCGGTCGTATATACGAATGCCAAGGCCGGCACCGCGACGATGAGTCTGGACGAGCCCGGCGAGAACCTGCATCCGTTGCTCGACCTCCTCGTCGACGTGACGCCGCCGCCGACGTATACGCCCGATCACCCGCTGCAGCTGCTCGTCACGAACCTGTCGGCCAATGAGTACGTCGGGCGGATGGCGGTCGGACGGATCTGGAACGGCCGGATCCGGCTGGGCCAGCGCATCACCGTGGTCCGCGAGGAGGCCGACGACACGGCCGGATCCGTCGAGCCCGGTCGCACCGTCACGATCAGCGGCACGGTCACCAGCCTGCAGACGGCGAAGGGGATCGAGCGCATCGACATCGAGGAGGCGAGTGCCGGCGACATCGTGAGCGTCGCTGGCCTGCCCGAGGTGACCATCGGCGACACCCTGACCGAGCCCGGCGACCCACGCCCGCTGCCGCGCCTGGACGTTGACGCTCCCACGTTGCGCATGACGTTCGGCGTGAACTCATCGCCGCTGGCAGGACGCGAGGGCAAGTTCGTCACGAGCCGGCAGATCAAGGCCCGCCTGGAGAAGGAGGTCCTCGGCAACGTGTCGATCGAGGTCCGACCGTCCGAGTCGAGCGAGGCGTTCGAGGTCCGCGGCCGGGGCGAGCTGCAGCTGGCCGTGCTCATCGAGCAGATGCGCCGCGAGGGTTTCGAGTTGACCGCGTCGCGCCCGGAGGTCCTGCTACGGACCGTGGACGGCAACGTCCAGGAGCCGTATGAGCGGGTGACCATCGATATCCCGCCCGATTACATCGGCGAGGTCCAGGGCGCCATGGCCGGGCGCAAGGGTCGCCTCGAGCAGATGAGCTCGGACGCCGACGGTCGTGTCCGCCTGGAGTTCGTGTTGCCGGTCCGCGGCCTGATCGGCTATCGCGGGCAGCTCCTCACCGACACGCGTGGCACGGCCCTCCTGCACCAGATCGGCGAGGGTTACGGTCCGTGGGCCGGCGAGGTGACCCACCGGACCAACGGCGTCCTGATCAGCGACCGCACCGGGGTGAGCAACGCGTACGGGCTGTTCAACCTGGAACAGCGCGCCGAGCTGTTCATCGGTGCCGGCGTCGAGACGTACGAGGGGATGATCGTCGGCGAGAACAGCCGGTCCGGCGACATGGACGTCAACGCGACCAAGGAAAAGAAGCTCACCAACATCCGGACCCACTCGCATGATGAGTCGCTGCGGCTCACGCCACCGCGACCGATCACCCTCGAGACGGCCCTTGAGTTCATCTCGGACGACGAGCTCGTCGAGGTCACGCCGCAGTCGATCCGGCTGCGCAAGCGCCTGCTGGCGAAGCACGAGCGTGAGCGGGACCGCGGCCGTGCCTACGACCTGTCGAAGATCCAGGAACGCGACCCGGCCGACCCGGCCTGACCATCGTCCCGGATGCCGATCCGGGCGACCCGTCGTATCGTTCCGGTGTGCGTGACGACAGCCGGGTGACCCCCGGCACTTCCAGTGCCTCCTCGATGCCAACGGTCACCGCGTGGCTCGTTGCCGTGCTCCTTGCGCCGCTCCTGCTTGTCGGATTGACCGGATCCGTGCCAGTGCTTGGTGCTTCTGTGGCGGGAGCGACGCCCGAGCAGGTCGCGCCCGATCCGGTCTCCGCCCAGCCGCGGCGAGACGCGACGGTTGCCGCCGTGGAGCCCCAGGCCCTGACATCGGGCCAGCTGACGACCCAGAAGGTCGTCTCCGGCTTCGCGTCGCCGCTTGGCGTGACCAATGCCGGGGACGGGTCCGGTCGCCTGTTCGTCGTCGAGCGTGGCGGCCGGGTCCGGATCGTCCAGGGCACGTCGATCCAGTCTGGCTCGTTCATCGATGCGCGCGCCAAGGTCTCGACGGGAGGCAGTGAGCGCGGCCTGCTGGGCCTGGCTTTCCACCCGGACTTCGCCACGAACCGCCAGGTCTTCATCTTCTACACGCGCGCCAGCGACGGCGACATCGTCGTCAGCCGGCTGACGGCCAACGCCGCGCGCACGTTCGCCAGCTTCTCGACCGAGGAGCAGCTCCTGGTCGTCGAACACAGCGCGCAGACCAATCACAACGGCGGGGCGCTCGCGTTCGGGCCAGACGGGTACCTCTACATCGCGACCGGCGATGGCGGCGGAGGCGATCCGAACGGCAACGCCCAGAACACGGGTTCGTTGCTCGGCAAGATCCTGCGCATGGATGTCGATGGCGCGGGGACCGGGGACTACTCGATGTGGGCCTACGGACTACGCAATCCGTGGCGCATCAGCTTCGATCGAACGACGGGCGCGCTGTATATCGCGGATGTCGGCCAGAACAGGTGGGAAGAGATCAACCGCGAGGCCGCCGGGGATCCCGGCGGGCGCAACTACGGCTGGAACGTCATGGAGGGCAACCACTGCTATTTGACGGGAACCAGCTGTTCGCTGGCGGGCGACACCCTGCCGGTCGCCGAGTACTCGCATGCGGGCGGCAACTGCTCCATCACGGGCGGGTATGTGTATCGCGGCGAGTCGCAGCGCGACCTGCAGGGCCTGTACGTGTTCGGTGACTTCTGTTCGGGGCGCATCTGGACGATGCCGTCCACCGGATCGACCATCACCCAGCGACGCGACACGAACCTCAGCATCTCGTCATTCGGCGAGTCCGAGAGCGGAGAGCTCTACCTGCTTGACCTCGGCGGGACGCTGTACCGGGTCATCGCCCCCGCATTCAGTGATATCGCGACGAGCACCTTCATCAACGACATCAACTGGCTGTCCTACGAGGGGATCACCGGCGGCTGCGGTGGGACCCGATTCTGCCCGAAGGCGGCGGTCACGCGGGTGCAGATGGCCCAGTTCCTGGACCGCGCGCTCGACCTGCCCCCCACGACGACGGACTTCTTCAGCGACGACGACGGGATCACCGGCGAAGCGTCGATCAACCGCCTGGCGGCGTCGTCCATCACAGGCGGCTGCGCCGTCGACCGGTACTGCCCCACGGCTCCGGTCACCCGCGAGCAGATGGCGATGTTCCTTGACCGCGCGCTCGACCTGGACGCCACCGCGATCGACTTCTTCACGGATGACACCGGCCGCACGGGCGAGGGAGCCATCAACCGTCTGGCCGCCGCCGGGCTGACGGGCGGCTGCGGTGGGGGAACGTACTGTCCGACCGCCCCGGTCACGCGCGAGCAGATGGCCGCGTTCCTGCGTCGCGCACTCGCTCCCTAGCAGAACGCCAGCGCCGAACCTTGCCGTTTCGGCACGTTGTGACGGTTCGATCGCCGTGGCAAGGTGGACCCCTCGGCAACGGAATCGGGGGATCCATGACCACGCGCAGCATGGCGACACGCTTGGGATTGCGGGGTACGGGCGCACGCCTTCCGGCCCCGCAACGAGCGCTCCGTCAGGCCTTGATCGCCCTTGCGGACCGTTCCAGTCTGTTCCTGGTTCGCGGACTCCACGACCCGTATCGGCCGATCGATCACCGGGCGTTCATGCGCGGCACGCCGTGGGCGATGCACCTCGACTACGTGACCCACGCCGGCACGGAACTGATCTGCCGCGAGATCCACGAGCGCGCGATCGAGGGCGCGATCGCCGAACTGGGCGTCGCGTCCGGCTTGTGGGCCCGCACCGCCAATCGACACCTACCGGATCGGCTGATGTACCTGTTCGATACGTTCAGCGGGTTCGATCCGCGGGACCTTGCCTCCGATGCCGAAGCCGGCCTTGGTGACGAACCGCCATACCTGATGTCGCCGGTGTCGGTGGATGCGGTCATCAGGGTCCTGCCGGACCCGGAACGCGCGGTCTTCCGTGTCGGGTGGTTCCCGGAGTCGGCCGCGGGGCTCGAAGGCGTCCGCTTCGCTCTCGTCCACATCGATGTCGGCGTCATGTCCGCGACCCTCGAGGGGTTGCGCTACTTCCATCCGCGCCTTGCGCCGGGGGGCACGATCATCATCGAGGACTACAACAACCGCCACGCGCCGGGGGTCCGCCGCGCCGTCGATCAGTTCCTCGCGGGCATCTCAGTGGCCACGACCGTCTGGCCGAATCGGGGCGGCGCGCTCCTCATCATCGCGCCACCCGCCGATGCGGCCGAGCCGCTCCCATCGAGCGCCGCGTAGGCCCGGCGTACAATCGGCCCTCGATGGCCATCTATCTCGACCACGCCGCCACGACACCGCTTCGGCGCGAGGTCCTGGACGCGATGCTGCCGTTCCTGTCCGAATCGTTCGGCAATCCGTCGTCCGCGCATGCCTTCGGGCGGACCGCACGAGCGGCGCTGGATGACGCCCATGAGCGCCTCGCGGCCAGCCTTGGGGCTGAGGCGCGCGAGCTGGTCTTCACGTCCGGTGGGACCGAGGCCAACAATCTGGCGCTCAAGGGCGGGGCATGGGCGGGCAAGGCGCACGGCCACAGGATCGTCACCTCCACGATCGAGCACCACGCGGTCGGCCACACCCTGCGCTACCTGGAGAAGTTCGGCTTCGAGATCGTCGAGGTCCCGGTCGACCGGTATGGGCGGGTCGATCCGGATCAGATCGAGGCCGCGCTGACGGATCGGACGATCCTCGTCTCGATCATGCTCGCCAACAACGAGGTGGGCACGATCCAGCCCATCGCCGCCATCGCGGAGCGGGTCCGGTCGCGCAAGGGCGTGTTGTTCCATGTCGATGCCGTGCAGGCGGCCCCATACGTGGACCTGGACGTCCACGCGCTCGGCGCCGACCTGGTCTCGCTCGGCGCTCACAAGTTCGAAGGGCCCAAGGGGGTCGGCGCGCTGTGGATCCGTCACGGGACGCACCTGCTGTCCCAGCAGCACGGCGGGTCACAGGAGCGTCATCGCCGCGCCGGTACGGAGAACGTGGCGGGCGCCGTCGGCCTCGCGACGGCCTACGCCTTGACCTGCGACGAGCGATCCGCGACCGTCAAACGCCTGCGCCGGCAGTCAGGCCGGCTGCGTGACGCACTGGTGGCAGTGGCCGGTGTCGAGGCGACCGGCCATCCCACGGACCGGTTGCCGGGCATCGTCTCGATCATCGGTCGCGGGACGGACGGCGTGTCGGTCTCGCTGTCGCTCGACCTCGAGGGCATCGCGGCGTCGGTCGGGTCCGCATGCACGACGGGCTCGACGGAGGTCAGCCACGTGCTGACGGCGATGGGCTACCCGGAGGACGAGGCCCGGGGTGCGCTGCGGCTGTCGCTCGGCCGGACGACCACTGATGCCGAGGTGGACACGGCGGTCGAGGTCATCCCGCGCGTCGTCGCGTCGATGCGGGCCGCTGAGGCCGTGGTCGCCGCCGACCCGCTCGGCCAGGGCACCGGCGTGGCGGCCGGATGAGCCGGATCCTGGTGGCGATGTCCGGTGGTGTGGATTCATCGGTGGCGGCCGCCCTGCTGCATGAACAGGGCCACGAGGTCGTCGGCGTGTGGATGCGCCTCCACGATGTCGCGGACACGTACTCCGAGTTCAAGAAGAGCTGCTGCTCCCTGGACGCGGCAGATGACGCGCGTCGCGTTGCGGCACAGCTCGGGATCCCGTTCTACGTCATGAACCTCGAGCGCGAATTCGATGCCGGGGTGATCGCCCCGTTCCTGGACGCGTACCTGTCCGGCGAGACGCCGAGCCCGTGCGTCGACTGCAATACCTACGTGAAGTTCGGCGCACTGCTCGGCCGGGCACGGCATCTGTACGAGTGCGAGGCCGTCGCGACGGGTCACTACGCCCGACGCGTCGTCGGTCCGGACGGGCGGGCGAGGCTGCGCCGCGCCCGGGATGAGGACAAGGACCAGACCTACTTCCTGTATGGCCTTCGCACCGACCAGTTGGAGCACGCCCGTTTCCCGCTCGGTGAGCTGACCAAGCCCGAGGTCCGCGCCGTGGCTCGCTCGCTCGACCTCGTCACCGCCGACAAGCCCGAGAGCCAGGAGATCTGCTTCGTGCCGGGCGGCGACTACCGCGATGCCCTGCGGGAGCGCGCCGGCTGGACCCCGAAGCCGGGTCCGATGTTCGACGTCGATGGCGAGACGGTCGGGGCGCACGGCGGGATCGCCGCGTACACGGTCGGGCAACGATCGGGCCTCGGCGTGTCGGTGGGGGAGCCGCGTTACGTGTCCCGGATCGACCCGTTGTCCAACACGATCCAGCTCGGGCGCCGTGAGGATCTGGAGGTCAGCTCGTTCGAGATCGAGCGGGCGTCGTTCACGGCCCGCGAGGCCCCCTCCTCGCCGTTCCGCGCCGCGGTCCGGATCCGGCATCGCGGGACGCCCGTGGCAGCCACTGTGCACGCCCAGGGCGACTCTGAGGACCGGCGGTTCACGGTGACCACCGATGTGCCCGTCTGGGCGGCAGCGCCAGGTCAGGCTGCGGTGCTGTACGACGGTGAGACCGGCGACGAGGTCCTGGGCGGTGGTCGGATCGTCCGGTCCGAGCTTCCCGCGTCACCGTCAGCGAAAGCTGACCCGGCTGACGCAGGTGCGCGCGAGCCCGCCATGGCCCGCGCCTGAGCGTGGAACCGGCCCTCATCCTGTCGATCCTGGTCGGGCTGTTCCACGTCGCGCTGTCGGTCGTCATCCGCGGCAGCGCCGGCGGTCGCCTCCCGCTGTTGATCGGAGCGGCCATCCTCGGCGCCTGGGCTGGTGATGCGCTCGCCGGCCGCCTGGGGATCGAGCTGTTGCCCCTCGGTGACTACCACCTCGTCGGGGCGTCGCTCGCCGCGTGGGTCGGCATCGGCATCGTGTCCGTCCTGGCCGTCCTCGGCCCGGAGCGTGGCATCCTGGGTCGTGGACGAGTCGGATGAGCCACGATCGCGACCGCTCGCGGTTCCTGCGAGGCCTGACCATCGGGGCGCTACTCGGCGCGGTCATCGCCGGCTCACGCTTGTGGAGCCGCCTGATACGTCGGTAGGGAGGTATCGCGCGTCCGCCGTGCAGCCTGCCGTGCCGCGTGCATCGCATCGCCGTGCGGGCACGCTCCGCTACCATTGCGGCCGATGTCCACCCCGACCAACACGCCCGATCCGCGCATCGTGGCGCTGTCCTCTGCCGAGATCCGCCGCCGCTTCCTCGAGTACTTCGCCGAGCGCGGGCACACGGTCGTGCCGAGCGCGAGCCTGGTCCCGGCCGGCGACCAGACGCTCCTGTTCACGAACAGTGGGATGGTCCAGTTCAAGGACGCGCTGACCGGCGCCGAGCCGCGGGACTACACCCGCGCCGTGGACTACCAGCGCTGCCTGCGGGTGGCGGGGAAGCACAACGACTTCGAGGAGGTCGGGCGGACGCCTCGGCACCACACGCTGTTCGAGATGCTCGGCAACTGGAGCTTCGGGGACTACTTCAAGCGCGACGCCATCCTGTGGGCGTGGGACTTCCTCACCCGCGACCTGGGCATCCCCGGCGATCGACTCGCGGCGACGACGTATACGACCGACGACATCGCGTTCGACATCTGGCGCGACGAGATCGGTCTGCCGGCCGAGCGGCTCGTGCGCTGGGGCGACTTTCCCAACGGTGACGAGAAGAACTGGTGGCGGATGGGCGACATCGGCCCATCCGGTCCGTGCAGCGAGATCCATTTCGACCGTGGCGCGCATCTCAGCGAAGGGCCCGAATGCGTGCCGGACCACAGCGAGCACTGCCCGCGCTGGTTGGAGATCTGGAACCTCGTGTTCATGGAGTTCGAGCTGCATCCGGACCGCAGCCTGACGCCCCTGCCGGCGCCGGGCGTCGACACCGGTCTCGGCCTGGAGCGCCTGGCGAGCGTCCTTCAGCAGGTCCCCACGAACTACGATACCGACCTGTTCCTGCCCATCCACGCCCGCATGCGCGAGCTGCTGGGCCACGAGCCGGATACCTTCGAGGCCGAGCGCTTCAGCTACCAGGTCATCGCCGATCACCCGCGGGCCGTCACATTCCTCATCGCCGACGACGTCCTCCCGAGCAATGAGGGGAGGGGTTACGTCCTGCGCCGCATCCTGCGTCGAGCCGTTCGCCACGGCAGGCTGCTTGGTCGTCGCGAGCCGTTCATGGCACAGACCGCCGCGGTCGTGATCGAGGTCATGGGCGAGGCCTACCCGCACCTGGCCCGGCGGCGTGACGAGATCCTGGGGGCCATCGCCCGCGAGGAGGCCCAGTTCGCCCGGACCCTGGATGCCGGTACGGTCCACCTGGAGGAGGCGCTCATCCCGCTGACCGGGCAGGAGCGGGTCGTCGGGCGCCGCGAGGAGGATCTGCCCGCGGACGCTCCGCGGCTCGATGGCGCGGTCGCGTTCAAGCTCCACGACACGTACGGGTTCCCGGTGGACCTGACGGTCGAGCTCGCCGCGGAATACGGCGTGGCCGTGGATCGCCCGGGGTTCGAGGCGGC
>JBKJHI010000271.1:0-4754 GCA_046599085.1 Candidatus Limnocylindrales bacterium | reverse complement strand
CTTGTCCGTGACCAGGATGTAGGGCTCCTCGAGTTCGGCTTCCATCCGCTGTGGATCGCTGATGAAGTAGGCCGAGATGTAGCCGCGGTCAAACTGCATGCCCTCGGTGTACTCGATCTCGAATTCGAGGCCCTTGGACTCCTCGACCGTGATGACGCCGTCCTTGCCGACCTTGTCCATCACCTCGGCGATGACCTCGCCGACTTCCGGATCCGCCGCGCTGATGGCGGCCACGGCCGCGATCTGGGCACGGTTGTCGACCGGGCGGGCCTGCTTTGCGATCTCGGCCACGACGGCCGCGACGGCGGCTTCGATGCCGCGCTTGACGACCATCGGGTTCGCACCCGCGGTGACGACGCGAAGGCCCTCGGCGACGAGCGCCTGCCCGAGCACGACCGCGGTGGTCGTGCCGTCGCCGGCGACGTCGTCGGTCTTGGTCGCGACTTCCTTGAGCAGCTGCGCGCCCATGTTCTCGAACGGGTTCTCGAGCTCGATGTCGCGAGCGATCGTCACGCCGTCGTTGGTGATCGTCGGCGAGCCGAACTTCTTGTCGAGGACGACGTTGCGTCCCTTGGGGCCGATCGTGACCTTGACCGCGTCGGCCAGGTGATCGATGCCACGCTTGAGTGAGCGACGAGCAGTCTCGTCGAAAATCAGTTGCTTAGCCAATTGGGGTGATCCTCCAGGGATGCTATCGGGGGTCGACGGCACTGACGACGGGTGGTCGTCAGCCCTCGACGATGGCCAGGATGTCCTTCTGGCTGACGATGAGCAGGTCATCGCCTTCGATCTTGAATTCGGTGCCGGCGTACTTGGCGTAGAGGACCTTGTCCCCTGCCTTGACGTCCATCGTCTCGCGCTTGCCGTCATCCAGGACCTTGCCCGGGCCGGCGGCGACGATGGTGCCTTCCTGGGGCTTTTCCTTGACGGTGTCCGGCAGGACGATGCCGCTCTTGGTCATCTCCTCGCGGGCGCTGGGCTTGATGACGACGCGGTCACCAAGCGGGCGAAGCTTGGTCGCAGTGGCTTTGGCCAACGTGCTTTCCTCCTGTGACGGCCAGGGCCGACCGTCGGGCGTGCGAGATGGGCGTGGTGGGCCCAAGTCCGGATATGGGGCACCGGCGCCTCGCTGATCGGCAGACCCTCCGCCGGGATCTCCCGGCATCTGTCGCGTCACGAGCGTGTCGCGGCGGTGTCATTAGCACTCTCACTCGTCGAGTGCTAACCGAAGCCTACCGAACCCGGATACGAGCTGTCAACCCGGGCCGCCGAACGGTTCGATCGGTCACTCGGACGCAGTCACGAGGATCGTCATCGTGGCCGCATCCGAGCTCGTCCGCACGCGGATGCACACCGATCCATCGACCGCGATGATCCATGCCGCGCCATCTTGCGCGGACACCTGGACGATCTCGCGGATGGCGTACTCCTCGCGGGGAGCGGCACGAAGTCGGTCGGTGTCCGCGCCGCCGACGAGCCCGGTCATGCGGACCTCGATCGGACGCGCCCCGTCGACGCTGATCGGTTCGTCAGAGCGCAACTCGCGGTACTGACCGGCGGCGGGCGACAGGCGGATCGTCGTCGCCCCGGGGACTGCCCGATCGAACCGGAACATCGCCACTTCGATACCGCCCTCGCCCTCGTGGCTGACCCCTTCGAGGCGGCCGAACGGGACCTCGAGCATCTCCACGGCGCCAGCCTCGAGGCACGGCCCCTTGAGCGGTTCGACTCCACACCCACCGAGCACTCCCGCGCAGAGGATCGACGCCAGCACGGCGTGGGCGAGGCGCGTCGGCGGCGTCATCGATTCGCTCCCCTCTGCTGGTCCTATCGACCGATGACCCGATCGTAGGTCGCGACGAGCTGGTCGCCGAGCGCCTCCGGCGCGACCCCGCGCTGCTCAGCGACCCAAGCCGCGGTGATCCGCACGTACGCAGGCTCGTTGCGACCACGCGGGGCGCCGGGCGGCGACAGGAATGGCGAATCGGTCTCGACCAGGATGCGATCCAGCGGGGTCGTAGCGGCGACCGCCGCGCTCGATTCCTCTCCGAGACGGAAGACCAGTCCCGAGAAGCTGATGACCGCCCCGAGCTCCAGCATCCGCTCAGCGTAGTCGACCGGGCCGGAGAAGGAGTGGACGATGGGCAGGGGCCGGTCCGCATCGGGGATGGCCGCCAGCTCGGCGACGAGTGCGTCCTGCGCGTCGCGCTTTCCCGCGGCCGACCGGCAATGGAGGATGACCGGCCGGCCGGTCTCGATCGCCAGGGCCAGGTTGCGGCGCAGGTTCGTCAGCTGCTCAGGGATCGGGCTGAACACCCGGTCGTAGTCGAGGCCGGTCTCGCCGATGGCCACGACGCCCGGGTTGGCGGCGAGATCGCGGATCCTCCCCCACCCCGCGTCGTCCACCTTCGCGGCGTCGTGCGGGTGGACACCGACGCCGGCATCGAGCCACGGGACGCGCTCGACGAGATCGATCGCGCGCTCGCTCGAGGCGACGTTCCAGCCGGGCACGAGGATCCGCTCGACGCCCGCGGCCCGGGCGGCCTCCACGACGGCCTCGGCGTCATCGGCGAATCGCTCGGCGTTGACGTGGCCGTGGCTGTCGATCAGGCGCATCGGGTGGCCTCAGGCCGGATCGGCCGCGGCCTCGGTATCCAGGCGCGGGAACAACGGCTCCGGGGCCGTGAGACGGCCAGCCACGTCGGCGTGCGCGCCCCACGTCAGCTCGTCCGCGAGCGGCGGGCCGCCGTTGCCGTCTGCCGCGTACGGGTAGTCGAAGCCAAGCTGGGCGAGGACCCGTGGCGCCATCCCGGGCATGTACGGAGCGACGGCCATGCCCACGAGCCGGCACGCCTCCAGCAGATCACCCAGGACACCCCGGAGCCGCTCACCGGCGGCCTCGTCGCCGGCATTCCACGCCTTGGCCAGCGCCCACGGCTGCTCGGCATCGACGGTCTTGTTCGCGGCGCCGACGAACTCCCACAGCTCAGCCAGGGCGTCGTGCAGCAGCATCCTGTCGAGACGATCCTCGTACAGCCGGCGCGTGTCGTCCCAGCCCTCGGCCAGCGGCGAGGCACCGGCCGGGCGCGGCGCCGGCCGCTCCCCGTCGAGGTAGCGGTTGGTCATCGACACGGTCCGGTTCAGCAGGTTCCCGAAGTCGTTGGCCAGGTCCGCGTTGTAGCGGCGCACGAACGAATCCCACGACACCTCCGCGTCGCGGTCGAACGGGACCTCGCGCAGGACGACATAGCGCGCCCCGTCCTGGCCGAAGGCCGCCACGAAGTCATTCGGATCCAGGAAATTACCGCGGCTCTTGCTCATGCGCTCGCCGCCGGCGGCCAGCAGCCAGCCGTGGACCCAAACATGGCGCGGGGCCTCGAGGCCCGCACTCCACAACATGGCCGGCCAGAAGATCGTGTGGAAGCGGGCGATGTCCTTGCCGATGACGTGGAGGTCGGCCGGCCACCAATGTTCGAACGCTGCCGGATCGTCCGGGAACCCCGCCCCGGTGATGTAGTTGATCAGGGCATCGAACCAGACGTAGATGATCCCCGCGTCCGGGTCCCACGTGCCGTCCTCGCGCAGGGCCGTGGAGCCGTCCGCGTTGATCGGGAACGGGATGCCCCAGCCGCCGGGCGTGCGCTCGCGCGAGATCGAGAAGTCCTCGAGGCCGCCGCGGATGAAGCCGAGCATCTCGTTGCGTCGGTAGTCCGGCTGGACGAAGTCCGGGTGGTCCGCGTAGTGACGCTCGAGCCGCTCCTGGTAGGCGGACAGGCGAAAGAACCAGTTCCGCTCGGTCAGCCACTGGAGCGGGACCTCGGGATGGTTCGGGCAGATCGTGCCGCGGGCCGTCTCCTGGACGTCGGCCGCGTTCCGGAAGCCCTCGTTGGGGCAGTACCAGCCTTCGTACGTGCCGAGGTAGATGTCGCCGTTGGCATGTGCCCGGCGGACCATCTCCTGGGCGGACGCGATGTGATCCGGATCGGTCGTCCGGATGAACCGGTCTGGCGCGATCGCCAGCGCGTCCTCCGCGACCTTGAAGTAGCCGACCTTCTCGTCGACGAAGGCACGCGCCGTCCGACCCTCATCGATGGCGCTCTGCGCGATGTTGATCGAGTGCTCGTCCGTGCCGGTCAGGAACCGCGTGTCGTCGCCGCGCATCCGGTGCCAGCGCGCGACCACGTCCGCCCCGATCACCTCGTACAGGGTGTGCAGCCCGGGCTTGTTGTTGGCATAGGCGATGGCCGTGGTCAGGTAGAAGCGGTCAGGCATGGGAGGCCGATGGTAGCAGCGGCCGAACGTCACCGGCCGGCACCGCGCTCAGACGAGAGACCTTTCCATCGCCACGCTCTGGTGCCTAGCTGGGTAGGGTGCCGCACACGCGGCACTACGCGGGACCCGAAGTTGCCCTACGCTGAGGCGGCAACGGTTGACTTGCACGGTCGTCGTACGTATGTTCTAATGACGTGATGGGGAGTGCAGTGGCGCCCGTTCTGTGGCCAGACCTCGATGCGCGCTCCGACCTCATTGACCCCCCGCGAACGAAGCGCCAGCTCGGGGCGTTCTATACACCCTCGCAAGCTGCGTCGTTCATGGCCAACTGGGCGATCCGACGCGATGATGAGCGCGTCATCGAGCCGAGCATGGGCGATGGACAGTTCTTGCGTGCGGTCGCCGTTCGCGCTGAGCGGAGCGGCCTTCGTGGGACCGAGACATGGGGCGTCGAACTCGACCAGCCGACCTTTCGCGACGCG
>JBKJHI010000140.1:0-7099 GCA_046599085.1 Candidatus Limnocylindrales bacterium | reverse complement strand
CGCCAACCGACATCCTGGGTCTCGGGTGCGATGTCGACGGACGGGATGACGATCTCGGCCGACGGCGCGGCCGAGGCGGCCGGGTCAGCCACGTCGGTCACGCGACGGGTTCGCCTTCGCGGGTCGCGGCCGGCGCGTCGATGATCCGTTCGATCTCGACGCCGTCTTCGCCGTCGGTCTCCTCGAGGTGGACCCGAACGGACTCCTCGCGCGACGTGGGCACGTTCTTGCCGACGTGATCGGCCCGGATCGGTAGTTCGCGATGGCCGCGATCGACGAGGACGGCGAGGCGGATCGCCTGCGGTCGCCCGAAATCGACGAGGGCATCCATGGCAGCACGGATCGTGCGTCCTGTGTAGAGGACGTCGTCCACGAGGATGATCGTGCGCCCATCGATGCCGTCGGGCAGCTCCGTGCCCTTGACGACGGGTTGCTGCGCGACCAGGGACAGGTCGTCTCGGTAGAACGTGATGTCGAGCGCGCCGACCGGGATGTCCACGCCCTCGTGCTCGAGGATGGACGCGGCGATCCGCCGTGCGAGGGGCACGCCGCGACGCTGGATGCCGACGAGCATCAGGCCGTCAGTGCCGGCCTGCTTCTCGACGATTTCGTGGGAAAGGCGGATCGTCGCTCGACGGATCTCGTCGGCGGTCATGATCCGGCGTCCGGTCATCGCTCCTTCCCGGCCTCACAGGGCCTCACGGGCGACCTCACGGGGCCGCAGCCGAAGGGTTGACCGGAAGGATACCGCGCCGGGGCCACGGCCCGCGAGCCCTCGAGGACCGCGCGCTGATCAATAGACGGAGATCGTGACCTCGGTCAGGCCGCTCCACGAGGGGCAGCCGCAGATCGCGAAGAAGTCCGGTCGATAGAGGTCCACGACACGGCTCTCGCTGCCCGGCCCGTAATCGGTGATCACTCGCTCGATGCATCCACCGTCGCCGCAGATCACCACGATCGTCCCGCGCGGCAGGCGCATCGCCGTGAACCCGGCGTCATAGAACGTCGCCTGGCCGGTCAGCGTGTAGCGAGGCGGCTTCTGTTGTTCGGTGGCCGCGGCGTCCGGTTGATCCACGTCGGCGCGCACCGCAGGACCACCGGGCAGGTCCGCTCCGGGCTCCACGAACGGATCACCGGCGTCGACGAGGGCGTCCGATTCTGCGGTCGCGTCGAACTCGACCACCGGCAGGCGGCTGGCGCCATCGGCCGTGGGGACCGGAAACGGCTGGAACGCACCTGCCGGGAGGGGCTCCAGCACGGTCGTCGTGTGGGAACCGGCCAATCCGGGCAAGGCGACCAGGGCGAGGGCCGCGGTGAGCAGCGGCCCTACGACCAATCTCTTGAGTCGCACGAGGTCCGCAGGATACGCCTCCGCGCGGGGTGTCGTGCGGGGTGTTGCGATGTGGTTCGGTGACGTCGGTCAGCGGACGACGACGATCCCCTGCCCAGGCACCGATTCGGCCGTCCCGACGTCGCGCCCGACCCAGGCCGCGACATGGATGTAGCTGCCTTCGCCGTCCTCACCGGTGGGTCCGACCCAGGCCAGTCGTCCATCGCCGATGGAGAACCCGGCGAGGGCCGGTTCCTCGGTCGGGGCATCCGCGGGCTGGTCGAGCCGCCCCGTTGCCGGGTCGACGCGCAACAGTGTCAGCCGGCCGATCTCGCTGTCGATCGCGTCGGAGACCCAGACCGCCAGCCACTCGCTCGTCTCGTCCCATCGGACATCGAGCTCCGAGGCCGGGCCGCTGTCAACGACCTGGACGGGCTGGCCCGTTGCGGGCTCCGCGCTGCTGTCCGGCGAGGCCGGATCCACGGGCGGCCAGGCGATGAGTTCGAGGCGTCCATCCGCGGGACGCCAGGTCTGGTTGGCGGCATCGAACGCGATCGTGCCGACCCATGCGACCGCGCGAGTGCCGCTCGGGTCGATGGAGGGTCGCCACAGCGCCCCATGGAATGCCGTCTCGATGCCGGTCTCCGGGTCGATGCTGACGGTCTGGGGGGCGGTGCCCGCCTCGGCGGCCGCATCAGCCGGGCGACTGACCAGCACCTGGTTCCCGGCCCACGATGCGAACGTCGAGGCCCCGTCGACCGTGCGCTGGATGGCCTGGTCATCGCCGACGTGCCAGACGTAGACGTCGGCGCCACCGGAGCCGTCAGTCGGGCGGGCCGTGAACGCGAACCACGATCCGTCGGGCGAGAACGCGGCGGACTGCCCGACCAGTGTGATGTCGTTCGCGAGTGCGAGCGTTGCGGCCACCGTCGGCTCCGGCGTGACCAGCGGCCGCGGCGTCGCGGACGCGCCGGAATCGGGCGTGGCCGTCGGATCGGGAGTGGCCGTCGGATCGGGCTGCAGAGAGGGCGTCGGTGCAGCGGTCGGGGCCGGTGATCCGGATGGCGTCGCGCCGGGCTCCGGCGTCTGGCGTGGCGGATAGCCGCGTCGATCCGGCAGCGATACGACCACGAGCAGGTCCCCGCCCGCCCCGTCATCGCTGACGACGACCGCCTGGTCATCGACCGGGGAGCCGATGACGGACTTCGGTGCGACCGTCAGGTCGAGCCGTGCCTCGTCGCCGTCGTCGAGCGTCGCGCAGGTCGCCCGGCTCTCGGCCGGGCAGACGCGATCGATCGGCGCGTTCGTGAATGCGAGGGCGCCATCCGGGTCGCGCCGGAGCCAGGCCACGTCGCCGGCATCGGCCAGCAGCGGCGTCGGACCCGGTGCGAGGGTCGGCGGCTCGTCGGTGGCGGCGATCTGGGGTCCGCCGGCGGCGGACGGGACGACTGCGACGTCCCCGGTGGTGGGATCGAACAGACCGGTCGAGGCCGCACCAAGTGCGATCACGACGACGGCGATGGCGAGCCCCGACATGGCTGGTAGCGGGAGGCCGCGGAACGGCCGAGCGGCGCGACCCGCGGATCCACGCTGCGAGCCCGCCCCGGCTTCAAGCTCGATGGCGGCCGCGGTCCGCGCCCACAGATCGCGCGGCGGGGTCGGGAGGTTGTCGCGCAGCGAGCGGAGCGCCGCTCGATCGGTGTCGTACTGGGCGGCCACGGCCGAGCACTCGGTGCAGTCGACCAGATGCGCATCGAGCCACGACGCCTCGGCCAACCCGAGCGGGCCGTCGATTCGCTGCGCCGCGCGGGTGCGGGCCCGAGCGTGCGGCGTCGGCCAATGATCGGGCCGGCGACGGATCCGCGAGAACCGGGTCATCGACCGGGCCCCGTCATGCCGCCGCGCCGCGCGGCGTCGGTCAGCGTCGCCTGTGCGGCATCGGCCTCGGCCTCAGCGTCCGCCGCAGCCTGTCGCTCGGCCGCGAGGGCCTGTCGCAGGTTCTCGCGTGCGCGGGTCAGCAACGCCCGGGCCGCGACGTGTGAAACGCTGAGTGCCGCCGCCAGTTCGACGCCGGTCAGGTCATGGAGTTCGGCAAGCAGCAGCGCGGCACGCTGTCGTTCCGGGATCCGCGCCAGGGCCCGCTGCATCTCGGCCGACAGGCGACCATCCATCGCGAGGTGCTCGGCGGATGGCGCCGCACCGTGCGATTCGCCGGTCCACGGCAGGAACCGGATGATCTTCCGACGACGGATCTCGTCCAGCGCGACGCGGTGGGCGATCTGATACAGCCACGCCCGCGCGTTCTCCGGCTTCTCCAGGCTGTCGTAGTTCTTGTAGGCCTTGACGAAGGCGTCCTGCGTCATGTCGGCTGCAACCTCCGGGTCGCGCATCATGCGCAGCAGGTACGCGAAGATCTCACCCTGGTGCTTGGCGAACAGCTGCTCGACGAAGGCGGCCGCCTCGTCCTTGTCCCAGGCCCGCGTCATCGGGCGGCCTCCCTCGGTGGAGACGGCACTGCGGCCGAACGGATCGCGAATTCGGGTGACGGATGAATCGATGGCCACGAAGGCTCCGTGCGGTCGACGGCGTCAGACCCGTGATTCGGATGGGTCGTGCTCGTCGGGTCAAGGACGACGCGCCTCCCCGATGTGTGACGGCCCCACTGGATCCGTGCCAACCACCTCAAGCCGTACCACTCCCCGCCGCCTCGGCCCGACCGAGCAGTTCCTCGACCGCGTCCTCCGGCGAGACGGGGTTGACCGGCAGGCCGGTCCCGAGTTCCAGGCCGGCGATGTCCCGGAGTCGCGGGTGGATCTCCCAATGCCAGTGGTAGGTGGCATCGACCTTCTCCTGGAGGGGCGCGGTGTGCAGGACGAGGTTGTACGGCGGTCCGTCGAGACTGACCGCGAGCTTGCCCAGGACCTGGCGAAGGGCCTCGGCCGTGCCTGCGATGTCGCGATCTCCGATCCGTCCGAAGTCGGCTTCGTGATGGCGTGGCACGATCCAGACCTCGAACGGCGAGCGCGACGCGAATGGGGCGAATGCGACGCTGTCGCCGTCCTCCCAGACCATCCGGTCGCCGCGTCGAGTCTCGTCCCGAACGAGCCGGCAGAACGGGCACTCCCCCTCGCGGATGACGAAACGCGCCGCACCACCCAACTCCTCGCCGATCCGGTGCGGGATCTGCGGAAGGTCGTACAAGTCAAGGCACAGATGGTTCGTGCGAGCGCCGGCCTGCAGTCCCCAGTTCTGGACCACCGTGAGGTAGACGGTCTGCCCGGCCTTCGCGGCCTCGACGATGGCGTCCCTGGCGCCGCGGACCAAACCCTCGATCACCTCCGTGCCGACGGCGTGGAGCGGCCGATGCTCGCCGGGCGGCGCGATGATCGTCCGCCAGCTGCCGGTGGCCCGAGCCTGGGCCATCGTCACCTGGGCGAGACCGTGGTCACGGTCCAATTCCCGCGCCTGGTCCTCCGTCCCGACGACGTGGAATGCGAAGTCCTTGAGCATCCGGGTCCGCACGCCATCGACCTCGGGGCTCGCGCAATTGGCGCAGCCGAACCTCGTGTCGTCGACCGGTTCCGCGGCGCGCGCGAAGCGGTCCCGGTGGAAGGCTCGATCGACGATGGTGGCGACCCACCAGCCGGTGATGGGGTCCTTGCGCAACTCGAACAGTCCGGCGGCCATCCCGTCAGACCTCGATGGCGAGCGGCGCGCCGATCTCGCTCGCGAACGCCCGTGCGAACAGCCACGCGGCGCCTTCCACGGACGAGGTCGAGGGGAGCATGTCGTCGTCGCCTCGCTCCTGGGCGATCGAGGTCGAGATGACGCCGGGCATGCCGCACGGGTCGATGAGGTCGAAATCGGACAGGTCCACGCTGATGTTCAGGGCGATCCCGTGGTAGCTCACGCCGCGCTCGATGCGCAGGCCCAGTGCGCCGATCTTGCGAGGCGCCTGGCCATTCGGATCGCACCAGCAGCCGGGGTGGCCGTCGCGTCGCGCCGCCTTGACCCCATGGGCGGCACACGTCGCCACGAGGGCCGCCTCGAGCGCACGCACGAATGGCCGCAGGAGCATGCCGCGCTCGTGCAGCCGCACGATCGGATAGGCGACGAGCTGGCCGGGGCCGTGATAGGTCACCTCCCCGCCGCGCTCGATCTCGACGACCTCGATGGCGCGCGCGCCGAGCTCCGCCTCGGTCGCACGGATGTGCGCGGGGTCCGACCGCTTGCCGAGGGTCAGCACCGGTGGGTGCTCGAGCAGCAGCAGGCGATCATCACCGATGTCGCCGCGCACGCGCGCGTCCACGAGCCGCTTCTGCAGGCCGTGGGCCTCGCGGTAGTCGATGCGTCCGAGCCAGGTCGCGGTCAGCGGCGCCGCGCGATCCTGGGTGGACCGGGTCGGGTCGGTCAGGGTGGCTTCCACGGGCGCACGATAGCAGGAGGCCCCCGACCGGCCGTTTTCGGGTGCAGGTCCTATCCCTTCTAGTCCATCCGGGTGATGCCCACGGACCACAGGTCCGGGTACGGTAGCGATGTCAGTCAGCCTGCCGTCACGGTGTCGCCATGTCCACGATCCGCATCCGCCCGCGCTCATCCATCGTCGACGCGGACCGCGCCCGGTCCGCCACCGTCGAGTTGCCCGTCGTTCGCCAGATCCATCGACCGCACACGCCGCGCGGCCTGGCCCGGACGCTCGCGTCCTTTCGACGGCCGCTCGTGCCGGAGCGCACGATCGTGGTCACGCTGCCGCCGGTCTTCCCGTCGGCGCGACTGTCGCTCCGGATTCGCCCCTCGCGCTGACGCGCGGCCGGACCGTCGTCAGGCTGGGCCGGACAGGGCACCCAGGCGTTCCGTCAGGCGGAGGTTCTCCGCGTAATCGATCGGTACGTCCACCAGCGTCGGGCCATCGATCTCGAGCGCGCGCATGAGCGTCGGGTAGAGGTCGGCGGCTGAGCTTGGCCGGAACGCCGGCATCCCGAAGGATCGCGCGTAGTCGACGAAGTCCGGGTTCCCGAATTCGACCGCGAACGGACGGCCGAACTCGTTGCGCTGCTTCCAGTCGATGAGCCCGTAGGCGTCGTCCCGCCATACCACGACCGTGATGTTGACCCCCAGCCGGGTCGCCGTCTCCAGCTCCTGGCTGTTCATCAGGAACCCGCCGTCGCCGCACAGGGCCACGACCTTGCGATCCGGATGGACGAGTGCCGCCGCGATGGCGCCGGGGACCGCGATGCCCATGGCCGCGAACCCGTTGCTGATGATGACCGTGTTGGGTTCGTAGGCCTGGTACAACCGCGCGACCCAGACCTTGTGGGCCCCGACGTCGCTGACCACGATGTCCTCAGGGGCCAGTGCCCGGCGCAGATCTGCGATGGCCCGCTGCGGGGTGATCGGCCAGGCGTCGTTGGCCTCGTGCTCGGCAAGCTCGGCCAGGAGCTGGGTGCGCAGGTCGGCGTGGACCAAAACCTCCCGCGATGCGTGGCGCTCACCAGCGTCCCGCCCGCCGATCCCGTGCGGAAGCAGCGCCGTGAGCAGTCGCCGCAACGTCCCGTCGATATCGCCGACGAGTTCCACCTCAGGGCGGTAGGCGGCATCCACCTCCGCAGGCTGGGTATCGATATGGATGATCCGCTTGCGCTTGTGCGGGTCCCACGACGATGGGGCGTACTCCACCAGGTCGTAGCCGACGCACACGACGATGTCCGCCCGATCGAATCCAGACAGGACGTGGTCGCGAGCCTGGAGCCCCACGGCCATCAGCGAGAG
>JBKJHI010000085.1:0-4670 GCA_046599085.1 Candidatus Limnocylindrales bacterium | reverse complement strand
GTCCTCGCTGAAGCGCGGGATCGCCTGGTACGCCGCCAGGGCACCATACGCGAATCGCGGCGAGACACGGGCCTGCTGCACGAGCGCGTCGGCGAGGCGGGTCGAGTCCGTGGTGAGGGTCACGACCGCGCCGAGCGAGGCGATCGCCGTCACCCGGGCAGCGATTGCCACGCCGGCTCCGACGGCCTCGAGTGTGATCCGCAGCGGGCCGATCGTCGCGAGCTCGGTCGAGGAAGGGTCGAGATTCGCCGAGCCGAAGATCGTGTTCGACAGCCCGATCGTGACCGCCGCGAGCCCGAGCGGCGCCAGTGTCCGGATCAGGGCCCCTGGCGGCACGGAGCCGAACCCGATCCCGGCGGCGAGCGCCGCGGCCGCCAACAGGAGTGGCGGCACGATCGATGTCGTCAGCGCCATCCCGATGAGCCAGACCAGGGCGATCCCGAGCTTGAGCACCGGGCTCACCCGGCCCAGGACGCTGCCGAGCTGGGGGTCGCCGACCTCGAGTCGCGTGGCCAGGCTCATGAGACCGCCCGGGCGACGCTGTCGGGCACGATCCACCCGTCGTCGAGTTCGAGGATCCGCGAGCACGCCTCGCGTGCGAACCGAACGTCGTGCGTGGCGGCAAGCATCGCGGCCCCCTCCGCCAACCGCTCGCCAAGGATCTCGAGCAGTCCCTCGTAGCCGAGCCGATCCTGGCCGAACGTCGGCTCGTCGAGGACCAGCAGGGTGGGCCGCCGCACGAGACCGCAGGCCAGGGACAGGCGCCGCTGTTCTCCACCGGACAGGCGGTACGGGCTGCGCGGTCCGAACGTCTCCAGCGGCAATCGCAGCCGCGCCATCAGGGCTTCGGCGGCGTCGTGCTCTGGATGCGCCAGTCCCAACAGGATCTCGTCGCGGACCGTCGTCTGGAGGAATTGCCGCTCGGGCTCCTGGAAGACGAACCCGGCGCATCGCGACAGGTTCGCGGCCGACAGCCGCGCCGGATCGTCGCCGAGCAACCGAACCGCGCCGCCGGTCGGTCGCAGCAGTCCGACGAGCAGCCGCGCCAGGGTCGACTTGCCGCTGCCATTGGGCCCGACCAACGCGACGCGCTCCCCCTCCGCGATCGCCATCGTCACGTCACGGACCACCGGCACGCGTCGGTCGTAGCCGAAGCGAAGGTCGGCAGCGGCGACGATGACGTCACCCGGGGTGACATCGGCTGCGGGACTGGACTGTCCACTCGGCGCGCCCGTGCCCCCGTCGTCGGGCAGCCAGATCCCCGCAGCGTCCATGACGGCCCGCGACCTGGCGAGCACATCCGCCGGAGGACCGACATCGATGACGCCACCCGTCGCATCGAGCGCAAGGACGACATCGGCGAGCGGCCACGCCAGCTCGACGCGGTGTTCGATGAGCACCATCGTCGTCCGGCCCGCCGCCCTGATGGCGGCGAGTTGCTCGATGAATGCACTGGCGCCGCGCGGATCGAGATTCGCCGTCGGCTCATCGAGGACGAGGACGCCGGGGCGCGGGGCAAGGACGCCGGCAAGGGCCAGGCGCTGCTGCTGTCCGCCGGAGAGGCGGCGCGTCCGCCGACGCTCGAAACCATCGAGTCCGACCTCGACGAGTGCCGCCGGGACCCGCTCGTGCATGTCCGACCGCGGCCAGCCCAGGTTCTCGAGGCCGAAGGCGACATCGTCCTCGACCCGCTCCATCACGAGCTGCCACGACGGATCCTGGAAGACGATCCCGACCGATGTCCTGGGGTCCGGCGACTCGCCGCCGCCGTCAGGCGACCCGCCGCCATCCAGAGACAGGCGGCCGCCGACGGTCGCCGGGACGTCCCGCGGGATGACGCCGGCGATGGCCAGGGCGAGCGTGCTCTTGCCTGACCCCGACGGGCCCACCACGAGCAGGACCTGCCCCGGCGGAACGTCGACGGTAACGCCGTGCACGGCCGGCGCGGCCGCACCGCGGTGGGTGATCGTCAGATCGGTCGCGCTGAGCGCCGGCGGCCGACCGCCGTCCGCCGTCAGTCGGGGAATCCTTCCAGGACGCCGGCCTGTCGCAGGGACCGATGCAGCGCCACGGATCCACCCGCCACGATGACCACGGCGGAGATCGCCATGAACACGCCGCGCACGAGCTGGATCGTCACGTCCATCTCCGGATAGTAGAGGACCCAGTCGTGGAGCCAGGCTGCAGCGGCCGCGGCGAGAGCCGCCAGCGCAAGCACCGGGAAGCCCCACCGCCGATAGAGGGTGAAGGCGAACACGAGTTCGGCGCCGGCGCCCTGGACGAAGCCGGACAGGAGGGTGTCCACGCTCCAGACGCTGCCGAGCAATGCCGATAGACCGGCCGCGACGAGCTCGGCGAAGAGTGCCGCGCCCGGCTTGCGCACGATCAGCGGGGCGAGGACAGCCGGGATCAGCCAGACCGCGTAGCCAAGGTCCAGGACCGGCAGGGCGAGGGCGCCCAGGAACGCGAGCGGCCCGTTCCAGAGCAGGCCCCACGCCCAGAACACGAGCCCGAAGGCGACGCCGATGACGGCCACGACGACGATGTCGCGTGACCGCCAGTCCGTATCCGGCGTGGCCGGCGCGCTGTAGGTGGTCTGCATCTCGACTCGATCCTCCCTGGGATAGCGAACGCCGCCTTCGGGTCACGGGGACGGCATCACACGAGTCGATCGACAGTTCGATCGGGCCTGCTTCCTTCGCCGGTACGAACCGGATCAGGTTCCGCGGGTCTGTGGCGGGAGCCACACTCTCAGCGCTCGAAGCGCTCCCCGGAGGCGTATTTGGGTTGTGCTCGGGAGTCTACACCTGGGCGGCCACCTGCTGGCGCAACCAGTCGATGACGCCCTCGACGATCTCGGGGCCTTCGGGCTCGTTGTGGAGTTCGTGGCGCAGGCCCGGATACGTCCGGCGCGTCGTCAGGGGCGCTCCCTGGAAGCCGGCCGAGGCGGTGACCGGCACGAGGCCGTCGTCCCCGCCGTGGAGGACCAGAGTCGGCATGCCCAGGCCGCCCGGGGCCAGCCCCCTGACGCGCGCCTGCTCGCGCAGGGCCTCCGCGCCGAATCGGGCCGTGCTGGCCGACGCGCATAGCGGATCGCCGGCGACCTTGATGGCCACCATCGGGTCACGCGACAGGGTCGCGCCGTCCACCCCGTTGGGAACGGCCAGGGTCGGCACAAGACGCCCGAGCAGCGGGGCGATGGTCAACTTCCAGCGAGCCAGCGTGGAATCGAGGCCTGGCGAGCCCAGGACCGCCAGGTCCGGTGCGGGCCGATCAGTCAGACAGTAGCCCGCCACCAGCAAGCCGCCCAGAGAGTGCCCATACAGCGCGATGGGTCGGCCCGCGGAGACGGCCCGGACAGCGGCCAGGCGTTCGGCGAGATCGTCGTGCAGCTGACTCCAGGCGTCGACGTGGCCGCGTCGCCCACCCGAACCGCCGTTGCCGCGGTGGTCGTACGCGTGGGTATCGATCCCAGCCGCAGACAGCTGATCGCCGACATGCTCGTAGCGGCCGGTGTGCTCACCCAGGCCGTGGACGAGCAGCACGCTCAGCCAGGGTCGGCCGACTCCCCCGTCGCCGGCCGCCGCCTCATCGACGAGCCAGTGGCGGGTCAGGAGATCGGTGCCGTCGGCGGCGGTGGCATGGCTGACGATCGATGGCATGGGACGCGGAGCGTACGCGCTTCACCTGCCGACTACCATGCCGCCATGACAGCACGGTCCGACGCTGTTGCCCGCGGCTGGGTCGAGCTTGCCGACCGGGTGTTCGTGCGTCGCTACGCGTTCTACGACCAGAACATCGGGGTCGTCCTCGGTGACGGCGAAGCGCTCGTCATCGATACGCGTTCGACGTATGGCCAGGCCCGCGAACTCATCGATCACATCCGCGAGCTCACGCCGTTTCCCGTCACGACCGTCGTGGACACGCACGGCCACTTCGATCACGCCTTCGGCAACGCGATGTTCCGACCAGCCACGATCTGGGGCCACGAGCGCTGCGTGCGCTTCATGCGCCTGACCGGTGAGGTGCGCAAGACCACCATCGCCGCCGACGAACCGGAGCTTGCCGATGAACTCGCCGAGGTCGTCGTCGATCCACCCGACCGCACCTTCGACTCGAGCGCCGAGGTCACGGTCGGAGGCCGCAAGGTCCGGTTGCGATACCTCGGTCGTGCCCACACCGATCACGACATCGTCATCAGCGTGCCCGGCACCGGCGTCATCTTCGGTGGCGACATCGTCGAGCAGGGCAACGTCCCGTTCTACGGCGACGGCTACCCGTTCGACTGGCCGGCCACGGTCACGGCCCTCGCAGCGCTCGTCGATGCCTCGAACGGGATCCTTGTCCCCGGCCACGGCGATCACGCCGGCCGTGACGACGCTGACGCGCAGGCGCGATCCATCTCGGACCTGGCCGACCTGGCCCGGCGCGTCCATGCCGGGGAGCTGACCCTCGACGCGGCGATCGCGACGAACCCATTCCCAGACCAGCCGGCCGAGGATGCTCGCGGTGCCTTCAAGCGAGCATTCGCCGAACTCCGTCGAGCCTAGGTCTCAGCCACCGACGCGAACGATCCAGCGACCGCGGGCCGTGCCCGCAACGATGCCGTCGAGGGCGGGCTCCAGGGTGTCGAGCGTCACTTCCTGGACATGCTCGCCGAGGGCCCGGGG
>JBKJHI010000004.1:0-4982 GCA_046599085.1 Candidatus Limnocylindrales bacterium | reverse complement strand
GCTGCTGCCAGCCGGCCGCCTCCAGCACCCCGGGGAGTGTCGGGTCGGGGCCGATCGTGTACGCCTGCATCCGTCCGGGGAGCGCGTCCCGATCCGGCGCGTGACGGGCGTTGTCCGCGGTCCGCGCCTCGGCCCAACCGAGCAGGGCTCGCGCCAGGGCCGGGGTGCGCACATCGGGCGCCATGATCACGAGCGACGAGAACGAGCGCGTGCCATCGGTCAGGTCGCGCCACTCAACGCGGGCGTAGCCGACGATCCGCGACGCAGCGCTGTCGGTCGCGATCCGCTCGACGATGACGAGGTCACGATCCAGGTCGCAGTTCGTCAGGTTCGCGTACTGGATCGCCATGTCGTCGGCCGAGGTCGTGTCCACGATGCCGTCAGCGTCACGCATCGCCTGGTTGGCGGCGGCCATGCCCGCGAGGTCCGCCGTTCCTCGGTACTGCCGGAACCGGATGGTCGAGTCCTCCGGCCGTGCCGGTACCGCGACCTCGTCCAGGATGCCGTCCATCAGCGATCCTCCCCGTACTTCGTGTCCATCTGGCGGTCGACCGCCTTGTGGATGGTCTTCCAGCGCTTGCGCTCCTCCGCCTGGGCCCGTGGGTCACCGCGGAGTGCCGCGTTCGCCGCCTCCCGCTCCAGCTTGCGGTGGCTGGCCAGGCGGGCTTCGGTGATGCGCCCATCCGCGATGGCGGCCTGGACCGCGCAGCCCGGCTCACGTTCGTGGGCGCAGTCGGAGAAGCGGCACGTCGTCGCCAGCTCGATGATGTCGTCGAAGGTCGCCTCGAGACCCTCGTCGGCGCCCGCGACCTCGAGCGATCGGATGCCCGGCGTATCGATGAGCAGCGCTCCTGACGCCAGCGCGAACAGCTCGCGATGCGTGGTCGTGTGCCGTCCGCGCGAATCGCCCTCGCGGACCGCCCCGGTCGACTGGCGCTCCTCGCCGAGCAGGGCGTTGACGAGCGTGGACTTGCCGACGCCCGACGAGCCCAGGACCACCGCGGTCCGGCCCTCCACGAGGTGCGGCGCGAGGTCCGCGACGTGCTCACCGGTCAGCGCGGACAGCACGATGATCGGCACGTCCGGTGCGATCGCCTCGACCGACCGCAGGCGCGCGTCAAGGTCGTCGGCGACATCGACCTTGTTGAGGACGACGACCGGTGTCACGCCGCTCGCCCAGGCGACGGCGAGGTAGCGCTCCAGTCGGCGCAGGTTGAAGTCGCCGTCGAGTCCCGCGACGAGGAACGCGATGTCCACGTTGGCCGCGATGACCTGGTCGTCGGCGATGCTGCCTTCGCGGCGCCGGCTGGCGTCGGAGGAGCGGCGCCGGAACGCTGATCGGCGGGGGAGCAGGGCCGCGATGACGGCGTGACCCTCCATCTCGTCGGGCTCCAGGGCGACCCAGTCGCCGACCGCCGGATAGTCAGACGCGATGACGACATCGAAGCGGAATCTGCCCGAGACCACGGCAGGCCGGTCCGCCAAAACGGAGGACTCGCGGACGATCGACGTTTCCTTGTGGACGGCGATGACCCGGGCCGGGCGTTGACCGTCGGCCGCGAACGGCTCGAAGGCGGCTGCCCAACCCGGATCCCAGCCGAGTGCGTGGATGTCGGCCGGCACGGCGTCGTCGGTCATCGGATCACCCGACCCGCTTCAGCTTGCCGGTGCGCTTGGCGTAGCGTTCCGCGCGACCGAACGCCCACAGCCCGAACGGGATGAGGACGACGCCCGCGACGAGCAGCGGCCAGATATCGCCACCGAGCTCCGTGATCGGCGTGCCGTCAACGAGCCCGGCGCGCACACCGTGCAGGACATACGTCGCCGGCGACAGGTGCGACAGCACCTGCATCCAGTCGGGCAGCACATCGATCGAGTAGTACACGCCGCTGACGAGCAGCAACACGGACTGCAGCACGAAGGTCATCTGGGCGCCTCGCTCCACGTACAGCAGCGGGAGGATCGCGGCGATCATGCCGATCCCGACGAAGCTGAACGACCCGAGCAGCATGAAGGCAATGGCGGTCGCCGCGTTGGCTCCGGCCAGATCCAGCTGCGGGAAGAACAGGACGAGCGCGATGAAGATCACGGCCGTGTGGATCAGGCCGTAGGCCATGGCGTACAGCACCGAGCCGAGCAACTGCGCCCAGCGCCGGACCGGCGCCATGAAGGTGTACTCCAGCGTGCCCTCCCAGCGCTCGACCGAGATGGTCTCGGCGATCCAGCTGAACACGACCGACAGGTAGTTCCAGAAGATCGCCCCGACCATCAGCGTCAGGAGCAGCGTCGGGCTGCCCTGGTCCGCACCGATGAGCGAGATCGACAGCGCCCCCGCGACCGAATAGACGAGGAACGCGAGTTCCCAGCCCCAATAGCGGCGAGTGAGGAAGAAGTTGCGCTCGATGAAGGCGTACGAGGCCTTCAGCTCATGGGCGACGATGGTCACGAGAGATCTCCTGGTGGTTCGGGGAGCTGGCCCGGCCCCTAGCGGGACCGAGCCAGCCCGAGTGATGGTTCCGCGGCGATCCGCTGACCGACCGCGATGACGCGGCGGCCGACGAATCGGCGGATGGGTGGACGCTCGATCGCAAAGCGGCGCTCGCTGGCCGCCTGCGCGATGTCGCGGGCGCGCTGGTCGTGTGCGACGAGCAACGCGATCCGGATATGGGACTGCATGGGGATCACCTTCTTTCCGTCAGGGATGTGCGGTGCGGCGCCGTGGCGCTGCGGTGTGGTCATTCGTCGTGGTCCGATCCGTCCTCGTCGACGTCGTCGTCGAGCGAGCGGCCGGTGTAGGTCATGAACACGTCTTCGAGGCTGGCCTCACGTCCCAGCCGTGTCGCGGTCTGGGCCCGCAGCTCGGCTGAGGTGCCCTCGGCGACGGTGCGGCCGTCGTTGAGGACCGTGATCCTGGTGGTGAGACGCTCGGCCTCGGCCAGGTCGTGGGTCGTCAGGACGATGGTCGCGTCGTGCTCGGCGTTGATCTCCTCGATGAAGGTCTGGACGTCGAGCTTGCTGCGCGGATCGAGGCCAGTGGTTGGTTCGTCGAGGAGCAGCAGCGTCGGGCTGGTCAGCAGGGCTCGCGCGATGGCGACCTTCTGCTGCATCCCTCGGCTCATCTGCTCCACCGGTCGCCCGACCCGCTTCTCGCTGATGCCGAGCCTGGCCAGGATCGCCAGCGCGTCGCGCTTCGCCAGCCGGCTGTCGATGCCGTACAGGCGAGCCGCGAAGATCAGGTTCTCCATGGGGCTCAGCTTCTTGAAGAACGCGGCGTCCACGCTGACCCGGTTGATCAGGCGCTTGACGGCCAGCTCGTCCCGTTCGATGTCGAGGCCGAAGACCTCGACCCGGCCGCTGTCCAGCGTCAGCAGACCGCTGATGAGCCGGATGAGCGTGGACTTGCCGGAACCGTTGGCGCCCAGGATCCCGTGGATGTCGCCGCGCTCCAGGCGCAGGGTCACGTCGGTGATCGCCGCCACGGCCTTCTTGTTGCGACCGACGACGAACGACTTGGTGACGCCATCGATGAGGAGGGCGGGCACGGTCGCATCGATCGCCGGGCGCACGCTCGGCGTGGCCACGGGCCGCATCTTCAGTTGTTCGATGAGGGTGGTCACGATGGTCGCTCCGTGGTGGTTGGGGTTGCGGGTGGACATGGCGGTGGAAGGAACTGGACATGGAACGAGCCGCGGGCTCCGGCCCGACGGGTCGTCGGGGGGCCTCGCGGCTCGAGATGCTCCTGGGTCCGTGCCGGTCAGGGCAGGGAGGGCATCAAAAAAGCCGAGGGCCCGATCTGTGGCCCACGGCTCTGGTTCGTCCTGCGGCGGTCTTGCCGCCTTCGTTCCAGCTCAGATGGGCACAGATCTCCCGCGATCCGCCGCACCGATGGGTGCCAGCGTGCGCCGGAAGGTGATCTTCGTCGTCATGGAGGCCGCCTCCCTGTGAGCTGGACGAGGGCGCGCGATCTGCTGCGCCGGGGCGCAGTCTAGGGCGATGCCCGGGGGCCTGTCAACCGCATCGGGCGGGCGCTCACGCAGCTGCGGCGGCCCGGATGGCGGCGAGGGCCTGGCCGGCGCGCTCGGCGATGCCGGCGGGGTCGCCGTCGCCGGACAGCCAGCTGCCCATGCCGACGGCCGTCGCGCCGGCCGCGATCCACGCCCCGGCGGTCTCGGCCGTGATGCCGCCAGTGGGCATCAGCGGCACGTGGCGCAGGGGCCCACGGACCTCGTGGATGAACGACGGGCCGACGGCGGATGCGGGGAAGATCTTGACCGCGGTCGCACCCGCAGCCCACATCGCTACGATCTCGGTCGGGGTCATGGCGCGGGGGAACACGGGGATGCCGGCCGCCACAGCCCAGCGGACGATGGCCGCGTCGCCGTGCGGCGAGACGAGGAACCCAGCGCCAGCCTGTGCCGCGGAGTCGGCCGCGGCAGGATCCAGGACGGTGCCCGCGCCGACGAGCAGCGGCGTCCCGTCGAAGCGCCGCGCCAGTGACTCGATGGCAGGGAGTGCCCCCGGCGAGTCCAGCGTGATCTCGAACGCGTGCACCCCGCCGGCCAACAGCCCATCAGCGATGCGCGCGAGGCGGTCCGGGTCCAGGCCGCGGGCGATGGCGATGATCCGCGGCCCGGCGATCGCGTCCGGGATGGGGAGGCGGGCAGGATCTGTCATGGGGCAGCGACCTCGGGGAGGGCAGGGGAGGGCGTTGGAGCGGCAGCGGCGAACGCAATGGCGCGTGCCGGGTTGGCGACGAAGAACCCCGCGATCGTCGCGTCCGGGATCCCGCGATCCCGCATCAGCATGCTGAACTCGCCGAGCAGCCAGCCGAGGCCGGGCGTCCCGCCGTAGACACCGAGGTACGCGCGCCGCGCCGCGTCGTGGCCCAGGACGAGCTGGCCGCCCAGGCCGTCCGCGACCATCGCCTCGATCAGCGACAGCGTTGGACCTGGTGCGTCGTCGCCGCGGAACGACTGGTCGTA
>JBKJHI010000119.1:0-19989 GCA_046599085.1 Candidatus Limnocylindrales bacterium | reverse complement strand
CCGGCACGACCGGGGCCGAGACGCACCTGCCGTTCGGCGGCTGGAAGGAGACCGGCAACGGCCACCGCGAGGCGGGCCACGTCGCCATCGACACCTACACCGAGTGGAAGTCGATCTATGTCGACTTCAGCGGTCGCCTGCAGCGCGCCCAGATCGACAACCAGCCGAGCTGATCGACTCCCTAGCGCGACACCGGCGGCTGCGAACGGTCTCGCGCCCACAGGTCGATCGCCGGCAGGTCGTGCGCTCCCAGGAGTTGCGAGATCTCGCCGGCGTGGAAGGCGTCGTGGCTCATGAGTCGGTTGAGGATCGACCCGCGCGTATGCCATTGGATGGTGTCGCCGTAGCGGCGCTGGATCGGATCGTCGAGCATCGGCAGCGTCCAGCGTTCCAGACAGCCGGCGACGATGGCCCACGTCGATTCGAGCGCACCCACGAGCTCGTGGCTCGTGCGCGGGTGCGACTCGTCGTCCTCCCAGCCCTCGCCCGACAGATCGGTGAACGGCGTCGACCTGGCGCCGGGCTCGCCGATGACGTGGCACAGCCAGTACGGCCGGGTGCCAGCCACGTGCGCGGCCAGTGCCCAGATCGGCGCGTTGCCGGCCGATGCGCGCATCGCCAACTGGTCGGGGGTCAGATCACGGACGGCTTCGACGATCCGGGCCGCGTACTGGGGCCAATCCGGATAGCAGCGCTCGATGGCCCGATCGTTCATCAGTCGCAGTCTACGGCGCGTCGGGTCCGCCCGACCCGCTCTGCGCCCGCGCCCGCTAGCATCCCCGGGTGAACACCCCCAGCCGTGATCGACGCCCATGGACCGTCCGGGTGGCCGCCTTCAGCGCGGCGCATCGCTGGCCGGTCATCGCGCTGTGGTTCGTGGCGACCATCGGCCTGTTCGCGGCGAGCCTTGCCGCTGGTGGCACCGATTCCGCCAACGCAGTCGAGGACGACGGCGGCACGACGTACGAATCGGCGCGAGCGTTCGAGCTGTTCAACGCGTCGGCCCCCGACGAACCGGCGGGCCAGCTGCTGTACCTCGTTGTGTCCGGCGATCCCGCGACGGTCGAGGACGCCACGTTCGATGCGGCCATCTCGGACATCGTGGATCGCACGGCAGCGCTGTCATCGACCGTCGCTGGCGCGTCGGTGGCGACCTTCGAGGACATCGTCGACCCTCGCGTGGCGCCGCCCCAGGCCAGACTCATCTCGCCCGACCGGACGACGATCCGGATCGTGGCGCGGCTGCCCGGGGAGCGCGGGGAGGTCGTCGAGCGCCTTGAGCCGGTCCCGGGATTCCTCGATGACCTCCGAGGGGCGTACCCGGACCTGCGGATCCACGCGCTCAACGGCACGCTGGCCAACGACGACATCTCGACCCTGGTGAACGACGACCTGGATGCCTCCCTCCGGATCACGATCCCGCTGACCTTCGGCATCCTGCTCATCGCGTTCGGGGCGCCGGTCGCTGCCGCCGTCCCGCTGATCCTGGCGGTCACGTCGCTGCTCGCGGCGTTCGGGACCCTGGGCCTGTACAGCCAGCTCGTGTCGCCGGTCAGCCCGTACGCCAGCCAGCTGGTCGTGCTCATCGGCCTCGCTGTGGCCGTCGACTACTCGCTGTTCATGGTCACCCGTTTCCGGACGGAACGGCGACGCCGCGACCGGTTGGCCGCCATCGAAGTCGCCTCGTCGACCGCAGGTCGGGCCGTCTTCTACTCCGGTCTCGCGGTCATGATCTCGATCGGTGGCCTGTTCGTGCTTGACGATCCGCTCTTCCGCTCGATGGCCATCGGGACGATCGCGGTCGTCGCCATCTCGGTCGTCGGTTCGTTGACGTTCCTGCCGGCGGTCATGTCGATCCTGGATCGAAACGTGGACCGATTCCGACTCCCGATCGTCGGTCGTCAGCGCGAGGAGGGGAGCGGGCCGTGGGGGCGCGTCGTCCGCGCGGTCATGCGTCGCCCCGTGGTGGCTTTCGTGCTGTCCGCCGGGCTCCTGGTCGCGATGGCGTCGCCGGTGATGCGGCTCCACATCGGGCAGGGCGACTTCGCGTCGTTCCCCGACTCGATCGACGGCGTCCAGGCGATCAACCTGATGGACGAGAAGTGGCCGGCAGGCACGACGCTGCAATTGCAGGTCGTCGTCACGAAGGCGGACCAACCGGCAACGATGGCCGCCATCGAACGCCTGTCCGCGACGCTCCTGGAGATCGACGGGCTGAGCGGACCGGTCGAGCAACGTCCGTCGGCGGATGGGTCGGCAGCGCTCCTGTCGGCCGTGATGGCTGGCGACCCGAACGACCGTGCGAACGGCGACATCGTGCGGCAACTCAGGAGCGACACGGTCCCCGAGATCTTCGGCGGCCTGGATGGGGTGGAGGCATTGGTCACCGGGCCGGCCGCGCGGACGGTGGACGTGGTCGGCTTCTACGAGGCGGGGATGCCGCTGGTCTTCCTGTTCGTGCTGGGCTTCTCGTTCGTCCTGCTGCTGGTGGCGTTCCACTCGATCGTGATCCCGCTCAAGGCGATCCTGCTCAACCTGCTGTCGACCGGCGCGGCCTACGGGCTGCTCGTGCTCGTGTTCCAGGAGGGCTGGGGCACCGAGTTCCTCGACGTCAAGCCCGGTGTCATCGAGACATTCGTGCCCGTCTTCATCTTCACCATCCTGTTCGGGCTCTCGATGGACTACCACGTCTTCATCCTGACCCGGATCAAGGAGGCACGAGATCGCGGCCTCGATTCCGATGCGGCCGTCGAGCGCGGGATCTCCATCACCGCCGGCACGATCACGAGCGCTGCGTCGATCATGGTCGCCGTCTTTGCGGTCTTCGTGACCCTGGAACTGGCGATCATCAAACAGTTGGGCTTTGGCCTGGCGGTCGCGGTGTTCCTCGATGCGACGCTCATCCGCAGCGTGTTGCTGCCCGCATCGATGCGGCTCCTCGGGGAGTGGAACTGGTGGATGCCGCGAGCCCTGTCGTGGCTGCCCCGGCTCACGATCGAGGGCGAGATGGACGACCCGGAGCTGCCCGGGACGACGGCACCGGACGGAAGCGCGAGCTAGGTCGGCAGCTCTGACCTGTCGCGCTGGCGGGTCGGGAGGTCGGCGATGCCCCGCCGCGAGCCTGCGGACGACGAGGCCAGGTGCAGGAGCTCCGCCAGACCGGCCCGAGTGGCGGCCACCACGACCTCCTCGCCGGCATCCAGCACTTCGTCATCGGGCACGTCCCAGCGGGCGTCCTCCGTACCCGGGTCGGCGACGGCAAGGACCCGGAGCGAGCCGGGTCGGTCGAGCGACGCTGCGGACGCGCCTTCCAGCGCCGAGCCCTTGGGGATGCGCAATCGCGCGAACAGAGCCAACCGCCGGTCACCGACCGGGATGGTGGCCACCACCTCGGTCCGGGTCGCAGCCGCCGCGAAGGCCGGTGCCGCCACTTCGGACACGGAGCGGGTGAAGCGGATGCCGAAGCCGCGCCGGACGCGCAGCGCGAACTCGGGATCGAACAGCCGGACCACGACACGCAGGTCTGGCCGAAGCGCCCGGCCGTTGAGGGCCGTGGATAGATTCACGAGGTCGTCGGACGTGGCGCACACCAACGCGCGCGCCCGCTCGGGACGGATGTCCCCGAGCACCTCGCGATGGCGCGCGTCGCCGATGACGACGGGGATGCCCGCGGCACGAGCTGCGGAAACGAATCGGCCATCGTCCTGCGCCTCGATCACGACGACGGGCACGCCCCGGGCCTGGACCCCGAGCGCCACCCGGTACCCGATGGCACCAAGCCCGGCGACAACGATGTGATCCCGGATGTTGCCCGGCACCGTCCGGCGGCCGAGCGTCTGGAGCAGGCGCGAGCGGATGAGGGCATCGGTGATGAACGCGTAGACGATGGCCACCAGGGCCGCCCCGACGAGGCTCAGGAAGATCGCGTAGATGCGCAGCGAATCCGGTGCCGTCGCGGCATCGATCTCGGTCGGCAGCGACGCTCCCGTGAGCAGCGTGATCGCATAGGAGAACGCATCGAGCGGGGTGAGGTTGGCGGTCAGCTCGAAGTACAGGGCGGACCCCACGGCGAGCACCGCGAGGGCCGTGCCGAAGCGCAGCAGCCGCTGCTCGGGCGCGCGCAACCGGTCGCGGAAGCCGGCGATCGCACCGGTCACGAGGCCGCTCGACGAGGCATCGGGCGCCGCCGGCCGCTCATCGAGCGCGGCCGCCTCGGCGAGCGTCGCGATATCGACGACGATCAGGTCGGGTCCGGTCGGTGCGGTGTCCGGCAGCATCTCGACGGACCGGTCCGGGTGCAGACGGGCGAGGGCCACAGAGCGATGGCCGCGCGACGGCTCGGCGGAGCCCCGCGCGGACAGCATCCGGCCGGCAAGCTCGAAACGGCCACCGGTCTCGCCATCGATGGCGGCGGTCACGAAGCCGGGGGCGGCGAGTGCGGACGACGAGAGCGCGACGCCGTCGCCGAACAGGTCCGGGATGTGCGAGCCGAGTTCCGTGTCGAACATGCGGATGACGATCCGGATGTTCGGGTTGAGCTCCTGCGCGGCCAGGGCGATGTTGAGGTTCTCGAGGTCCTCGCCGCCGGTCATGACGATGGCCGCGGCGCGTTCGACGCCCGCCTCGCGCAGGCTCCGGGCGAGCAGGGGATCGCCGACGACCAGGCGCACGTCGTGGGTGCTCAACTGTTCCTCGGCGTCCGCCGTCGGGCCGATCCCGACCACGTCCTCGTCACGCCGGCGCAACTCGTCGATGGTGCGCAGCCCGAGGTGCTCCAGGCCGCACACGATGATGTGGCCATGGCCTGGCGGGAGCGCGATGTCGGGCATCCGGGAAGTCTACGGTCGCCGGTCCCGGCCTCGTGCGGTATCATCCGCACCTCGTGGGCCCGTAGCTCAATGGCAGAGCAAGTGACTCTTAATCACTGTGTTGAAGGTTCAAGTCCTTCCGGGCTCACCACCGTCCCACGCACGAACTGACCCCCGACGGAGCGTCCGCCGGGGGTCGTACTTCATGCTCGTCCACGTTCGAGATCGCCGGGCTGAAGCGAACGCCCAGCGGTGACACCGACCGGTACCGAGCATCGAAGGAGTCCATGAACGATGGTCCTGGATATCACCGGACTGGAAAGCCGCGAGTGGCTGACGCTCGCCGTGTTCGCCATGGCCGTCATGGTGGCGATCCGTGGTGCGTTCGCGACCGATGACGGAACGGGCCGGTCATGGCTCCTGCCGCTGATCACCGCCGTCGCGATGGTTGGGACGCTGATCGCGTTCTCGCTGCTTCGGCCGACACTCGTATCGCGGATCCTGAGTCCCGTGCCCCTTGGGGTCCTGGCCGGCGCGGGGGTGGTCGCATACGCTCTGGCCGACCTGCTGTTCGGGCGGGTCGTGCCGTTGATCAAGTCTGTCCTGCAGCGTCTGCACGTCCCGAGCCGCACCGCAGTCCACCTCGCGATGGTGTTCGCCCTGGTGCCTATCGTCGTGGCGTCGGCGGGAGTGTCGTGGCGCATCTCATGGGGTCGGCCGTCGGTCGTCAGCGAATTCGGTTCAGCGGTGGAGGCGGTCGAGACGTTCGAGCTGCCAGGAAGTCCGCTCGGACTTGCGATGGTCGACCAGCGGACCGGCTACGTGACGTTCGGACGCGGCACGATCCAGCGCTTCACCCTACCTGAGGACGCGGAGGGTCAGCTCGCCATCGAGCCGGTGGCCGAAGGGCTCGAGTTCCCACGCGGGATCGCCATCATCGAGGATCGGCTCTACGCGGTCGAGCTCGGCGGCTTGCCGTGCACGCCGGCCTTCCCGATCTGCGGTGGTGGTCAGCTCGACCAAGACATCAAGGTGGGTGAACGAACCATCCTGCGCTCGGCGCGCGGCCGGATCACCTCGTTCGCGATCGGCGCGGACGGCGAGCTGTCCGACCGGCGGACGCTGCTCGACGGGCTCCCGGTGGCCGACTCCGAACACGCCGTCAACGGCCTGGCGGTCAGTCCCGACGGTGACCTCTACGTCTCGGTCGGCTGGCCCAATGCCCTTCGCTTCGAGTCACTCGACACCAGCGCCACCCCGCACCCCGAGTGGATGGGGGCCATCCTGCGGATCGATCTCGACACCGGCGACGCCCAGGTCCACGCGCGCGGCTTCAGGAACGTCTATGGGATCGCATTCGACGACCGCGGTGGACTGTGGGGGGTGGACAACGACGGACCGGCCCGCAACGGGTGGCGGTCAGAAGAGTTGCTGCAGATCGAACCGGGCGCCGACTACGGATTCCCCGACGATGGCTCATTCGGACCGTGGACGGTTCGCGACCAAGGTCCTGTCTGGACACTCTCGGTGGTGGGAAGCGCCGGCTTTGCGTGGGCAGACGAGGCATCCATGGGACCCGGCGTGTTCACCGGGAGCTGCGGGCGCCTCGATCACCTGGCCCTCGTCGACGTTGACGGACGGTACGGCGTGATCAACGTGGAGGGCCCCAAGCCCCGAGTCGAGGAGATCGCCGCCGCGGACGGCTGCGTCACGGACATCGTCGGGGTCGGTCCTCGTGTACTGATCGCCAGCGTCTTCGGCTTCGAGCGCGGGACGCTCCTGCGGATCCGTTTCGCCGAGGTGTCCGCAGGTTGACGGCTGCCCCTAGGGTCGAAGCGTGCCCGACCAGACCTGCCACGCGAGCAGCGTCTTGGCCACGAGGCTGAGGACCATGTAGGTCTTCTCGCCGTACAGGTAGTCGCTCCAGCGGCCGACCTTGCGGTACTGCAGGACCATCGTGATGGCGAAGATGTTGAACGCCAGGAACAGGCTGCCGATGATCACGTACACGAAGCCCGGGATGCCGGCGTCGGCCGGCAGGCCGTCCTGGAACGAGTACGCCGCGAGGATGGAGAAGATGCCGATCCATGGGGCGATGCCCGCGATGCTGCCGAAGATGAACGGCTTCCAGTCGATCGGCTGACCGGCAGCCAGCCGCCCCTCGTTGTGCGTCTCCATGAGCCACCCGAACAGGTTCATCGATACGTTCGTGGCGGCGATCGCGACCAGAGCCGGGAACTCGGTGATGTAGCTGATGTAAGCGATGGCGATGATCATCACGGTGGACGAGAAGGCGTATTCGATCCAGCGCAGCGGGTTCATGCCTCGCGCAAGCCATCCCTCGTAGCGGTCGCGCAGGAACCATCCAGCCGCGGCATGGGCGATGGCGCTCATCAGGAAGAAGCTCGCGATGAGCCAGGCGAGCGGGATCGACAGAAGGGTCACGCTCGAGGGCTCGATGCCCGTGAACTGTCCATTCTCGATGATCGGCCGGACCGTCGGCACGACGGGCGCGAACACTGCGGCGGTGGACGAGATCGCGAGCATCATGACGAACTGGGCGCCGTGGGCCAGGGTCAGGAAGCGGTTCCATCGGCGCAGCGATCGACTCCGATCGGCGGGGATGGGCGCAACGGTTGCATCGAAGCCGGCGTCGCGGGCCTCGGCGGTGGACATGGTCATCTCGATCCTCCCGGATCTAGCGTACGCCCCCTCTTCGCGCACGCCGATGCGGCGGATGGGGTTCGCGCCCACCAGTGGTCCGCGCCCACCAGGGTCCGAGGTGCTACGCTTCGCCCGTCCTTTCATGGCCGGTCCTGTGAGGCTGGCGTATCGGTCCCGTGAGGCCGGCGAAGGAGGCTCCGAATGTCTGCGCACGCCCTTGCCCACCACGCCCCTGCGGCGGGTGGGTCGTTTTGTGGCCAGCGCTTCGCCCCGCCCATCGGGTCAGCCGTCGAGTGATCATCCCTCCACCGCCGCGAGCCTCCGCCGTCGTCGATCCGCGCATCGGTGACCTTGGTCCGGCGTTGCTGGCGCTCGAGGACGGGACGGTGTTCAGCGGCGTCGCGTTCGGTGCCCCGGTCGCGAGCGGCGGCGACCTCGTCGTGAACACGAGCCAGACCGGCTACCAGGAGGTCTGCACAGACCCGTCGTATGCGGGCCAGGTCGTGGTCATGACCTACCCGCTCATCGGCAACTACGGCCGGATCGGCGCTGACGACCAGTCGCGCCAGCCGTGGCTCCGAGCCCTTGTCGTGGCCAATGCCACGGCCGCGGTCCTCGAGGACGCCCGCCAGCTCGCGGCACTCTTGCGCGACGATTCGATCCCGGCCATCGCGGGCGTCGACACACGCTCGCTCGCGCGCCACCTGCGGGCCAACGGCTGCCTGCGCGGGATCGTGACCGCGCCGGGTGACGTGGACCCGGATGCCGCGCGCGAGGCTGCCCGGGCTGTGCCTCGTTGGGAGGACCAGGACTTCGTGCTGCAGGTTTCGCCGCCGTCCATCACCGAATTCGGGGCGGCGAGCGACGGCGGGCCGCTGATCGGCATCGTGGACCTCGGGCTCAAATCGAACATCGTCCGTGCGATGCGCCATCGCGGCGCACGAGTCCGTGTCTTTCCGCACACGGTGGCGGCGTCCGATGTCCTGTCGAGTGACATCGACGGCGTGATCCTCTCGCCAGGTCCGGGGGACCCGGCTCGGCTGGAGCGCCAGGTGGGGCTGGCGCGCGCGGTCATCGACGATGGACGGCCGCTCCTTGGTATCTGTCTCGGGCACCAGATCGTGGCGCGGGCGGCCGGCGCCGACACGTCGCGTCTGCGCTTCGGCCATCACGGGGCGAACCATCCAGTCCAGGACGTGGACCTGGGGCTCGTCCAGGTCACGGCGCAGAACCACGAGGTCCAGGTCGTCGGCGACTCGCTGCCGGCCCGTAGCGGGTTCCACGTCAGCCAGCGCAACCTCAATGATGGCTCGGTGGAAGGGCTGCGCCACGGCGAGCTGCCGATCGAGACGGTCCAGTACCACCCTGAAGGGGCGCCGGGCCCGCTGGATGCGCTCGCGGTCTTCGATCGGTTCGTGGCGGCCACGCATGCGGCCCGCGGAGGGTCGGCGTGACCGTGTGGGCCAGCGGGACGGCGGCGGCCGGGACCGTGAGGGCCGGCAGGACGGAGGGGGCCCGCGGGTTCGCGTCATTTCTGCCACATGTGCGCCCGGCGCACCTTAGGCGAGTCCGGACGGTCGTCGTGGGTCCTGAGACGGCACCTTGCGGCTCGAGATCTGCCCAGCTGAGCGTGAAGGAGGCCGCCAAGGCCACCCCGCGGCTCGGATCTGACCTGTCGCGGACCCACTGGCTGGCCGAAGGTGCACCCGGTGCACGTATGGCAGGAACCCGACGTATGGCGGGAACCCGACGTGTGGCAGGAACCCGACGCATGGCGGGAAGCCGACGTGTGGCAGGAGGCGGAACGGGGCGCAGCACCGGAGCGGGCGAGCGAGGAGGCGGTACGTGGCGCCCCAGACTCGGCGACGACCGGCCCGACCACGCCACGCGGCCAGAGCCATGAGCGCCCCCGGGCCAAAGCCCGCATCCGTCCTGATCATCGGGAGCGGCCCGGTCGTCATCGGCCAGGCTGCCGAGTTCGACTACGCCGGCACCCAGGCCTGCCGCGCGCTCCGCGCCGAGGGCGTCCGCACGATCCTGATCAACAGCAACCCGGCCACCATCATGACGGACCCGGACGTGGCCGACGTGATCTACCTCGAGCCGCTCACCGTCGAGGCCGTCGAGGCCGTCATCGCGAAGGAGCGTCCGGAGGGCCTGCTGGCCGGCCTGGGCGGCCAGACAGCATTGAACCTGGCCACCGCCATGGCCCGCGCCGGCGTCTTCGAGCGGCACGACATCAAGCTCCTCGGCACCCCGCTCGAGGCCATCCACATGGCTGAGGATCGCGAGGCGTTCCGCGACCTGCTCGACCGGCTCGGGCAGCCGTACGCGCCGTCGTACATCGTCGAGGACGACGAGGCCATCGAGGTCGCGCTGCAGACGATCGGCCTGCCGGCCATCGTGCGCCCGGCGTTCACCCTGGGCGGGACCGGCGGCGGCATCGTCGAGACCGAGGCGGCGTACCGCGAGCGCGTCCGCTCCGGCCTGCGGGCCAGCCCGATCCGCCAGGTCATGGTCGAGAAATGCCTGGTCGGTTGGCAGGAGATCGAGTACGAGGTCATGCGCGACGCCGACGACACGTGCATCGCCGTGTGCTCGATGGAGAACGTGGACCCGCTGGGCGTGCACACCGGTGACTCGATCGTCGTGGCCCCCGTCCAGACCCTGCCGGACCCGGTCCATCAGCGCCTGCGCAGCGCGTCGCTGGCCATCATCCGCGCGCTCGGGGTCGAGGGCGGCTGCAACGTCCAGTTCGCTTTGTCGCCCGACTACACCGAGTACGCGGTCATCGAGGTCAACCCGCGCGTGTCGCGCTCGAGCGCCCTCGCCAGCAAGGCGACCGGCTACCCCATCGCCCGGGTCGCGGCCCAGATCGCCGTCGGGCGCCGTCTGGCCGAGATCCCGAACGTGGTGACCGGCACGACCGTGGCCGCCTTCGAGCCCGCCCTTGACTACGTGGTGGTCAAGCTGCCGCGTTTCCCGTTCGACAAGTTCCCGACTGCCGACCGGACGCTGGGCAGCCAGATGAAGGCGACCGGCGAGGTGATGGCCATCGACCGGACCTTCGGGTCCGCGTTGAACAAGGCCCTGCGCGGCCTGGAGCAGGCGGGCGTCGGGCCGCTGGCCGAGGACCCCAGCTGGACGCCCACGTTCGACTACCTCGCCGGGGTCTACGCCGGCGATCCCGATGCCGACGAGCCCATCCACTGGATCGATGAGCGCGGCCAGGCATGCGAGAGCTCGCGACACGCACAGCGCACCGCCGCCCCGATCGTCCTGCGCCAGTTCATCGGCCCGTCCGATTCGCGCCTGTGGCGCGTGCTCGGGCTGCTTCGCCGCGGCGTCCCGGAGGCGGTGATCGGTGAAGCGACCGGCATCTCCGCGTGGTTCCTCGCCGAGATGGGCCGCAATGTCGCCCTGGAGCATGACGTGGCGGCCGCTGGCCCACGGCTCGCCGACGCCGCCGCGGATCCCGAGGCGGCCACGCTTCTCGCCACCGTCAAGCGGGCCGGGTTCGGTGACAAGGAGCTGGCCGGGCTGGCCGGCACCACGCCCGAGGCCTTGCGCGAGGCCCGTCTGGCCCTGGGCATCGTCCCCGGGTACGCGATGGTGGACACCTGCGCGGCGGAATTCGCGGCCGAGACCCCGTACTTCTATTCGACCTATGCCGCGGCCGGCTCCGCGCCCGAGGCGCTCCCCGTAGATCGACCGGCGGCCCTCGTCATCGGGTCGGGGCCGGTCCGCATCGGCCAGGGCATCGAGTTCGACTATTGCGCGGTGTGGGCGGCCGAGACGTTGCGCCGCAACGGCTGGCAGGCGGTCATGATCAATTCGAACCCGGAGACGGTCTCGACCGACTTCGACGCATCGTCGCGGCTGTATTTCGAGCCGCTGGACCCGGAGAGCGTGCGCAGCGTCATCGATGCCGAGACGCGGCCCGGGGAGACGCTGCTGCCCGCGGTCGTCGCGTATGGCGGACAGACGCCGCTGAACCTGGCCGGTCCGCTGGCTGCCGGGGGCGTGCCATTGCTCGGCTCGAGCCTCGAGTCCATCGACCAGGCGGAGGAGCGCGTTCGTTTCTCGGCCCTCCTCGACCGGCTGGGTATCCCGCAGCCGGAGGGCGGCATGGCCCACAGCATCGAGGAGGCCCTGACCCTCGCCGAGCGGATCGGCTACCCGGTCATCGTCCGGCCGTCGTTCGTGATCGGTGGTCTGGCCATCGACTTCTGCTACTCACCGTCCGACCTCGAGCGGCAGCTGGCCATGGCCACGGTCGTCGATCCCGATCGCCCCGTGCGCATCGATCGCTACCTCGAGGGCGTCGAGGTGGACGTTGACGCGGTCAGTGACGGCACCGATGTCCTCATCCCGGGCATGCTCGAGCACATCGAGCGGGCCGGCGTCCACAGCGGCGACAGCGTCGGCGTCTTCCCGCCACAGACGGTCGGCGAGGGCGACCAGGGCCTCATCGTGGCGACCATGCAGCGGGTGGTGCTGGCCCTCGGCGCGTACGGCCTGGTCAACGCCCAGTTCATCGTCCGTGACGACGGCGTCTACCTCATCGAAGTCAACCCCCGCGCCTCCAGGACGGTCCCGTTCCTGTCCAAGGTGACGGGCGTGCCCATGGTCGAGCTGGCGGTCCGCATCTCCCTGGGCGAGACGCTCGCCGGGATGGGCTGGGGTGGGGGACTGCTCGAACCACCGCCGTTCGTCGCGGTCAAGGCACCGGTGTTCTCCACGGCCAAGCTTCGCGGCGTCGACCCGTCGGTCGGGCCGGGGATGCAGTCGACCGGCGAGGTCATCGGCATCCATACGGATCCGCGCGTCGCGCTGGCCAAGGCCCTGCTCGGTGCCGCACTGGTCCCGCCGCGCCCCGACGCGGATGTCACGGGCCCCGACCGTCCGCTCGCCCTGCTGTCGATCGCGGATCGCGACAAGGCGCACCTGCGCCGGCTGGCGTCCGGCCTGACGGGAGCCGGCTACCAGCTCGCGGCGACGCCCGGGACACGGGCGACGCTGGCCGACCTTGGCTTCGAGGCACGGCCCGTCGCGAAGCTCGGCGACGATGCCGATGTCGTGATCGGAGAGGTCCCGATCCTGGACATGATCGCCAGCGGCGAGGTCCGCCTCGTGGTCAACACGCCGACGCCTCGCTCGGGCGCGATCCGGGACGCGGCCGAGATCCGACTGGCCGCCACCGCCGAGGGGATCCTGTGTCTGACGGCGATGGAAACGGCCGTCGCCGCAGCCGATGCCCTTGATGCGTCGATCGCCGCCGAACTCAGCGTGGTGCGGTCGCTCGGCGAATGGGTGCCGACGCCGGGTCAGCCGAGGAAGGCGCTCACGGTCTGACCGATCGCGTCGCCGGTGCCCGCCTCCGGCGGAGTGACGACGATGGCCTGGCCCAGCGACCACAGGGTCAGCGTGGTGAGCGCGACCATGACCAGGGCGAGCGGGACCTGGCGCAGCGTGACGTCGCGCGGTGACGCCGACGCCGGAGCCTCGAGCGCCGCCACGACGTGGCCGCCCCACGCGCCCAGCATGTGGCCGCCGACCACGGCCGCCAGCTGGATCGTCCAGATCAGGCCGGCCGGCAGCCAATCGCCGGACGGCTCATGGAAGGCGGTCCCGAACAGGTCCCAGCCGCGCTGGAACGGGTCCGACAGGGCGATGACGATGCGCTGGCCGTCGATCAGCAGGTAGGTCAGGTAGTGGGCCATGAGGTAGCCGGCGGCGATCGGGACGAGGCCGGCGCCGGTGGCGCCCACGCCGACGGTGCGCGTCACGACCAGGGTCGCACCCACGATGACGCCGAGGAACACGAGCAACTGGGCCGTCTGGATCGCCAGGGCGGGTACCCCGAACGTGTCGAACCAGACCTGCGTCTGCGAAAGCCCATCGAACAGGATCGACCCGACACCGAGGGCCACGATGACGACATCGGCGGCGGTGAAGCCAGGCTCAAGGAGTCCGCTCGCGAAGGGTCGGCGGCGCACGCGACCCGTTTCGTCAGCGATGGCATACGGAGCGAGTCGGCCGAGCAGACGGAACCACACGGTGAACGCCTCACCGTTGGCGCGCCAGGCATCGCGACCGAACTGGGCCATCATCGCCAGGGTCAGGGCGGTGTAGCCGACCAGGACCACGAACAAGGTCGACGGCCCGGGCCGCAGGACCAGCTCCAGCCAGATCACCGCGGCGAACGCGATCACGGCCGGCCAGCGTCCCAGGGCGGGCGGATATGGCGCGGTCTCCCAACGGTCGATGCCCAGGCGGCGGATGACCGCCGCACCGATGTCATGGAGCGTGGAGAACGGATCCACGAAGTGCCAGACGGGGCCGATCGCCACGGACAGCATCGCGACCCCGACCCAACCGAAGACCCACAGGAAAAGCGAGGCGACGGCCCCATCGCTCGATCCACCCAGGATGCCCTGGACGACGATCCAGGCCCAGGCGAGGAGACCCAGCGTTCGCAGGCCCGCACGCACCCACAGCGGTGGCAGGCCTCCAGCATCCTGTGGATCGGGCCGGTCCGCCCGCACGTCACGGACGAGCACGAAGATGAACGACAGGGCGACGGTGGCGGCGGCGCCGGCGAGGTAGACGGCCAGCGGTAGCCGACTCGCGTAGGTCGGACCCAGCGCGTGGGCCAGGACGGTCGCGGGCGCCGCGAGTGCCGTCGCGGCGACGACTGCGATCGCGGCTGCGAGCGCGGTGTGGCGCGTCCTCACGCTCTGGGCGCCCGTCGGCGTCGGCGCATCAGGACCGCACCAGCGACGGCGACCAGGGCGAGGCCCAGGACGATCGGGATCAGCACGTCGCTGTCGGCATCGGCCGGGCCAGTCGGACCCGGTTCGATGGTTGGTGACGGGGCGGCGCTCGCCTCCGGCGTGGCCGTCGGCTCTGGCGTCGGGACAGGGGTCAGGGATGGAGCCGGAGTCGGCTCGGGCGTCGGCTCTGGCGTCGGGGGTGCGGTCACCATGAACGTCCAGGTCCCGCGCTCCGGGCCTTCGCCATCCTCGGCCGAGAACGTCGTCCAGCGGATCTCATACTCGCCGACCGGCAGTTCGGGGACGGGGTCGATCACCATGCGGCGAGGCTTGTCGGGATCGACGCTCCCCGTCGCGACCACCGCCCCGGCAGCGTCGCGCAACTGGAGCGAGGAACCGTCCGGGTCGACGTCCTGGGTGAAGGTGGCCTCGATCGTCGGCGGGGCGCCCTGGACGGTGGCGCCGTCGGCTGGCGTCGGGGTATCCAGGTCCGCGTGGGCCAGGACGGACCCAGGCAGCAGGACGATCAGGGACAGCGCGAACAGCGTCGCGAACCGCGAGGGAAGCCGGTGCATGGACCGATGGTAGGAGGAACGGCCGTGCTGCGCCGCGTGCGGCGCGCGTGCCAGGTCCCGGGACGCAGCCCCCGGTGGTTCAGGCCGCAGCGGCCGACCGGGGCTCCCCATGGTCGCCCGTCGCGGTCACCGATGCCGTCACCGCGGCCAGTGCCGGCGTGACCGGCGCCATTGCCGATGCCACGTCCGCGTGACCGTCGGTCACGGGATCAGGACCGATCGCTCGGAGCGCGCGCTCGTGCGCTGCCTGGCGCAGGTCCTCGGTGATCCGCAGCGTCGCGAGTCGATAGGTGTCGAAGAACATCTCGTGGTCCCCTTGGTGGTGTGATGTCGGTATGCTGAATGTTCGATGGATGGCTAACACGTGGCCATGACGGGCGATCGGCGATGCCGACCCGGAGCGCGGGTCAGTCGGTCAGGAAGGTGGAGAGCTCGCCGGACGCAGCTTCGAGGCGATCGCGGCGGAGGTTGTAGTAGATGACCGAGCCAGCCTCTACCACCGTCACCAGCCCAGCGGAGCGAAGGATCGCGAGGTGGTGCTTGATCGTCGGCTTGGAGAGTTCCAGGTGCTGGGCGATCTCCGTGAGGTAGAGGTCCTGGCCTGCGAGCAGTTTCAGGATCCGCATGCGGGTCTCATCGCCCAGTGCTCGATGGAGGCGGACCATGGCCGGCGGCGGCGCGAGTCGATCGCCCGCCTCCAGCGCGTCATCCGCGACCGGGTAGCCGAAGAATCGCCAGCCGTCCCCGGCCAGCAGGTAGTTGTATGGACGGCTGAAGTAGGACGGGGCGAGGACGACCCGCCGGATACCGACCTCCGGCAGCCATCGGATGCCGCCGGTCGTCCGTTCGATGAGCTCCGAGCCGCCGTACGCACCGCGATCGGCGGCGCGAAGGGCCACATCGCGGGCCTCGATGGCGCGGATGCGCGGTTCGATGATGGCGAACGGGACCGCCCACGCGCGGAGGACGCGCACGATCCGCTGCTGGGTGCCGGCCGGGTCATCGAGCAGGATCCCCAGCTCCGCATGGTGTCCGCTCGTGGCCGCTTGAAGGGCGGCTCGCGCCTCCGCGTCCCCCGCGGACGCCCGCTCGACCAGGGGTGCGAGGTCCGCGTCGTGCGCGAAATCGCGCAGGACGGTCGCGATCAGCTCGTGGGTGGGGACCGTCGCCAGCGCATCCAGCAACTGACCCACGGTCGCGATGGCCGGGCGTTCGACGACGAACGCGGCGAGGAAGATGCCAAGCTGGGCACCGAACAACTCGGTGACCTCGGCAGCGATCTCAGGCGCGAGCCCGGCCCTGGCGTCGCGCAACCAGACCCGGTCCGTCTCTGGAAGGTCCTCGGTCGCACCTGCATCGCCGGTCAGGCTGAACAGGAAGTCATACAGGGATCGGGCGTCCCACTCGATCACGAAGCCCGCGGATGGGCTCGCAAGGTCGCGGACCCGGGGCCCCGCGGCCGGCGCCGAGGTCGACGACGACTGGCGGGCGGCGGTGCGCGTCGCGGCAAGCATTGTGTGTCGGTGACTCCTAACGCGTGTTAGATATGTATCTAACACCGCTGATCACGCCCTGTCAAGGCCGAAACCGAGCCTGGTGCACGATCGATGCGGGTCCACGGAATGCGCATCGGCACTGGGGGAGAGCCGGGCTGGTCAACGCGGCCCCATCGTCGCCGACGCGCTACGATCGACGCCTTCCGCCCGCTCCCCACGCCGATCGAGCGTCCGAGCGCCGATCGCTCAGCAGGAGGCCTGTGTGCCGACCATCGTTCCCGAAGTCGAGTTCTCCGACGACCGCTTGCCCAATGGTCTGCGCGTCATCATCGCCGAGGACCATCTGGCGCCGGTCGTGGCCATCAACGTCTGGTACGGCGTCGGCTCGAAGCACGAACAACCGGGCAAGACCGGCTTCGCCCACCTGTTCGAGCACGTGATGTTCCAGGGCAGCAAGCATGTGGCCAAGGCGGAGCATATCGCCCTGATCCAGGCGGCCGGCGGCACGATGAACGGGACGACCTGGCTCGATCGGACGAACTACTTCGAGACCCTGCCGGCGCACCAGCTGGAGCTCGGACTGTGGCTGGAAGCCGATCGGATGGCGACCCTGCTCGATGCCCTGAGCCAGGAGAACCTCGACAACCAGCGCGAAGTCGTGAAGAACGAGAAGCGCTGGTCCTACGACAACCGACCGTACGGCTCGTGGCAGGAGAAGTTGCAGGCGCACCTGTATCCGCCGGAGCACCCGTACCACCACTCGACCATCGGTTCGATGGCCGACCTCGATGCGGCCTCCCTCGAGGACGTCAGCGAGTTCTTCCGGACGTACTACGCCCCGAACAATGCGGTCATCTCGATCGTCGGCGACGTGGATCGACCGGCCGCGCTCGCGGCGGTGGCGCGATTCTTCGGGGCGATCCCGGCTAACCCACATATCCCGCCGCTCGGTGACATGTCGCTCCCGCCGACGCTCGGGGCGGAGATCCGCGAGGTCGTCCACGATCGCGTCCCGCTGCCGCGCATCTTTCTCGGCTTCCGGGCACCGGCGTACGGCGACCAGAGGCTCGACGCCCTCGAGGTCGCAGGGCAGATCCTCGCAGGCGGCAAGGGCAGCCGGCTCAACCGGCGGCTCGTTCGCAACGAGCGCATCGCCCAGGACGTCGCGCTGTTCACCCTTGGCTTCGTCGGTGGCGCCTCGGTCTGCGCCGGCTGGGTCACGGCCCGACCGGACGTGCCGATCGAGCGCGTCGAGATTGCCTTCATCGAGGAACTGGAGCGCCTCGCCACCGAGCCGGTCAGCGCTGACGAGCTCGCCCGGGCCTTCGCGCTCATCGAGGCGGATGAGCTCGGCTCCATCCAGCAGGTCGAGGAGCGAGCTGACCGGTTGTCCATGTTCGCCACCCTGTTCGACGACCCGGGGCTGATCAACCGGATGCTGCCGCGCTACCTCGCCGTGACACCGGAGGCGATCATGGAGGTCGCCGCAGCCACGTTCCGGGCCGACAACCGGCTTGTCCTCACGTACCTGCCGGAACTGCCACCCGCGATCGCCGACCAGATCGATTCCGACCCCGCCGGGTCCGGCCCGGACGATGCGGACAGCGACACGGACTCGGACGAGGTGGCGGCATGACCGCATCGATCGATCCGCAGCGCGATGGCTCGGTCATCGCTGAGCGCCCGGCACCGGGCACACCCCGTCCGTACGACTTTCCGGCAGTCCAGTCGAGCCAGCTGCGTAACGGCCTGACCGTCCTCGTCGCGAATCTGCCGGGCAGACCACTCGTCTCGGCCACGATCCTCATCCCGACCGGTGCAGCCGATGAGCCCGCTGAGGTCGCCGGGGCGACCGTCCTCATGGCGCGGGCCCTCGGCGAGGGGACGGCACACCACGACGCCATCGAGTTGACCGAGGCATCCGAGCGGCTGGGTGCGTCGCTGCATGCCGAGGCCGGCTGGGACGCCACCAGCGCCGGCGTCGAGGTCCCGGCCTCGCGCCTCGAGCCCGCGATGGGACTCCTCGCCGAGATGCTCCTCACGCCGACGTTCCCTGCGGATGACGTCGAGCGGTTGCGAGACGAGCGCCTGAATGATCTGCTCCAGGCCCAGGCCGACCCACGCCGTCGCGCCGACGAGACGTACATCGGAACGATCTACGCGCCGAGCTCGCCCTATCACCGACCGGCGTCCGGCACCCGCGATACGGTGCCGGGCCTTGATCGGGACGTGCTCGTCGCGACGCACGCTCGGCTCCTTGACCCGGCCGCTGCGACGCTGGTCATCGCCGGGGATCTCGGTGGCCTGGACGTCATGGCCATGGTGGAGCGTCTGTTCGGCGGCTGGCAGGCCCGCGAGACGAGCGCAACAGGTCGGCGCGCCACGGCGGTCGATGCATCGCCGACCGGTGTCGGGCGTGTCATCCGGGTCGTGCATCGCCCCGGCAGCGTCCAGACGGAGATCCGTATCGGCCACCCCGGCCTGCCGCGCCACATCCCCGACTTCCACGCCGTGTCGGTGATGAGCGCGATCCTCGGCGGCCTGTTCAACTCGCGACTCAACATGCAGCTGCGCGAGGCCAAGGGCTACACCTACGGCGCGGGTGCAGGTTTCGATCTGCGCAGGGGCGCCGGTCCCTTCACGGCCCGCGCCGCGGTCAACACGGAGGTCACGGTCCCCGCCGTCGTTGACACGCTCGCCGAGCTCGAGCGGATGCGGGCGGAGCCGGTCACCTCGGCTGAACTGGCGGCCGCGCGCGACTTCCTCGTCGGTGTCTTCCCGCTTCGGTTCGAGACGCCGGGCGCCGTGGCAGGGGCCCTGACAGGCCTCGCGGTACACGGCCTGCCGCTCGACGAGCTCGTGCGCTACCGCGAGCGGATCGAGGCCGTCACCATCGAGGCCATCCAGGCGGCTGCCCGCCAGCACCTCCACGTGGACGACGCGGCGATCGTGCTCGTCGGTGACGTGGATGCGTTCGGCGCCGACCTCGAGGCCGCGAATCTGGGTCGCATCGTCATCGAGCGAGACAGTGCGACTCCACTCGAGGGCCCGGTCACCTCTGAGGAAGCCGACGGGGCGCCGCTGGATGCCCCGGCCGACCAGGGTCCGACGGCCGGAGCCGAGGACCCGGACATGCCGGGCACCGCGGATGAGCCGACGAGCGGACATCCCGACCGCGAGGACGCTGCTGTCGGCGACTGACGTCCCTGCGTCCCGATGGTGCGCCGTCAAGTCGGCTGAAACCTTTCGAGCCTGCGTCGTCTCAGGTAGGTAGCAGGCTGGTCCGTCCCGGACCGCCACCATCTGGAGACCTCGACCATGCACATGGATCCACGGATCGCCCGCAGCCTGGGCACCGGTGTCGTGACCCTGTTCCTCATCACCGGCGCGACATTCGCCGCCGATGGCCTGACGGCCAAGCCAACGACCGCGGGCCCGGCTGCAGCGTCCCCGACCGCGACCGCGACGGCGGAGGCCACTGAGTCCCCCGAAGCCAGCGAGTCGCCCGAAGCCAGCGAGTCGCCTGAAGCGACCGAGTCCCCCCAGGCCAGCGAGTCGCCGGAAGCGACCGAGTCCCCCGAATCCACGACCGGACCTCGCACCGGTAGCGACGCGACGGCCGCGCCGACACGTTCGCCGAGCGCGACCGCCGAGGCCAGCGACGACCATG
>JBKJHI010000065.1:0-27035 GCA_046599085.1 Candidatus Limnocylindrales bacterium | reverse complement strand
ATCGACGGGCTTGGCGGCCGAAGCACGCCCGCCGAGATCGGGCGGCATGTCGTGGTGTCATCGGCGGCCATCACGTCACTCATCGACACGAATGAGAAGCACGGCTACGTTCGGCGCACCCCCGACGCGGATGACCGGCGTCGCACGTGGGTGGGGCTCACCGACGAGGGCCGAGCCCTCGTCGACCGGCTCCTGCCGGGAGTTCACCAGGTGGAGACCGACGTGATGGGGGCGCTGGCCCCGGCCGAACGCCTCGAGCTCCTCCGGCTGCTCGCCAAGATCCAGGTGTCCGTGCTTCGCGTGGGGCAGCAGCCAGCGTCGCTTCCGAACGCGCCACGGAACCGGCCCGCGCGCCTCGACGGGAATCGCTCCGCCGGCTGACAGCGTCGACGCCCTCAAGGAGATCCGCAGCGTGTGGTAGGCTATCAGCCTTCGTCGCACCTCGCGACGATGCGCCGCGTGGTCGATCTCCCCTCTCGAACAGACCGTGCGATCAGCCGATCCCTGTTCGGGAAGGGTTGGAGGTCACATATGGCCACCGGAACCATCAAGAAAGTCATCGCCGACAAGGGCTTTGGCTTCATCGCCGCCGAGGATGAGAAGGAATACTTCTTCCATCGCAGCTCGGTGGATAGCTCGCTGGACTTCGACCGCCTCATCGGCGGCGAGCGCGTCCAGTTCGAGATCGAGCAGAACCCCAAGGGGCCGCGCGCCGCTCAGGTGCGCTCCGCCTAGGCTTCGCCTCGGTAATAGACACGGCCCGTCCGCAAGGATGGGCCGTTTCGATTCCGGGACCTCGCGCGAGCGTTCTGGGCGTCGTGGCCGGTCATGGCGGCCATGGTCCGCTAGCATCCGCAGATGCATCGGCCTGTGTGCTCCCGGTGGATCGCCGTCGCCACGACCGCGTTCGCTCCCGCGGCGGCGTCAGCGTGACGAAGCGGAAGGGGTCCAGGTCGGGAGTGGCGCCCGCGATCGGCGGGATGCTCGTCGGCTTCGATCACCAGATCTTCCGGACGACGCCGCCACCACACGAACTCGTGCTCAAGGCCTCGCCCGTGCGTGGGCTGAGTGCTGAGGGCGGCGAACTCGTGATGACGATCCCGGACGACGACGGTGTGCTCTTGCCACCGGATGGCGACCGTGGTGCCGCGGAGTCAGTGCTCCCCACGGGAGCGGATCTCGCACGAACGCCTCGTGAAGGCATGACCAGATTGCAACCCCCTGCAATCTGGGAGCAGGTCCACGAGGGAGCTGTCGGGAATTCGCTCCCCACAGGAGCGGGCACCGTGGCCCCCGCGTGGCCCCGCGTGGCCACCGCGGGCATCGTGGCTCCGAGTGGGACCGCCCTCGCCGCGCCCGGCCCCTTCGGCCGCGCCCGCCCGGCGCCCGCCCGGCCCCTTCGGCCGCGCCCGCGCCCGCCGCGCCCCCGCTCAGCTGCCGGCGACGGCCTCGTCGGCCACGAGTTCGAGGGCACGAGACAACTGTGTATCCGTGATGGCATCGACGCCCGCTGGGCTGAGGCCGCGCACGTCGTCCGGTGTCATCGGCTGGACGCCGTCGCCCAGCGCGACCGATACGTCCGGCGAGATCCCCTCGTGCCAGATGCGCCGCCCGGATGGGGTCAGCCACTCGACGGTCCCGACCCGCAGCGCCGACCCATCGCGCAACGCGAACTCGCCCAGGACGGTGCCGGTGCCGTACGTCGTCAGCCCGACGATCGTGGCTCGCTCGGCATCCTGCAGCGCGCCAGACACGATCTCCGACGAGCTCGCCGTGTTCCCGTCGACGATGACGACGAGGGGCAGATCGGTCGCGGTGCCACCAGGCGTGACGTCGTGTGATGCTTCCTCGCCCTGCGCGTCGCGCTCGATGTAGACCACGCCGTCGGTCAGGAACTGGCTCGCGATGCCGACCGCCTCGTTGACATAACCACCCGGGTTGCCGCGCAGGTCGAGGACGATACGGTCGGCTCCCGCCTCGCTGGCAGCCTGCAGCGTGGCGACCATCTCGTCGGCGGCGCCGGACGAGAACTGCTCGAGCCGGATGAGCGCGGTTCGCGTGCCGGGCACCAGAGTCCATGACACCGGATCGATGGGTACGTCCGCTCGCGTGATCGAAAGGGTGCGCTCCGAGCCACCCGTCGCCCGGACCGTGATGGAGACGACGGACCCCGCCTCGCCGCGGACTCGCCCCGCCACCTCATCGAGCGTCTGGCCCGTCGTCCGCTTGCCGTCGACCGCCACGATCACCTCGCCCGCCAGGAGGCCGGCCGCTTCGGCCGGGCTGCCCTTGAAGACGCCGACGATCTTGGGCAGGCCGTCATCGGTCGTGTCGATCCGGACGCCGATGCCGACATAGGAGCCGGACAGTGCGTCATTGCGCTCCGCGCGCTCCGCCGCGGTCATGAAGTCAGTGTGGCCCGTGTCCCCGACGGCCTGGGTCATGCCGTCGATCGCGCCGTAGATCAGGGCCTGGTCGTCGAGGTCGGCGCGTCCGACGTATCGCTGATGGAGGACGTCCCAGGCGTCTCGGATGAGCTCGAAGTCCGTGGGCACGGTGCCCGGGCTTGACGCAGGGCTCGGGGTCGAGCCGGATGTCCCATCCGCGCTGGATGGCACGAGCCGCCCGATCCCGATCCCGACGCTGAACGTCACCACCAGCGCGAGCGCGACGAACGCACCGATGGCGGCCGCCCGGCGTCCCGAGCCGGCCGCCGATGACGTCGGAGCCTGGGAGGGACCGGGCGTGCGGGAGGGCACGCTCGGCGGCTCGGCGTCGGTGGTCGGTTCGGTCGGGATCCGGTCGGTATCCATCGGTGGCATCGGCTCGTGCGGAGGTGACGGTCACACCGCGCGAAGGCCGCGCGGCAGACGCCGGATCTGCGATCCAGCCGGACAAGGATGCCGCACATCCGTTCAGGGCAGGGTGGGAGCCAGGTGAAGGTTCGTTTGTGAGCACGGTCGTGGCCCGCGCCCGCACGCCGCCGCGCTCGTGGCGGGACGCGACCACGCCGCCGCGCTCCCTCAGCGGACGTCCCAGCCACGGAGCGGTCGGTATGCGCGCCCGACAGCACCACCCCCGCCGTTCCCCCGTCGAACGGCTCGCCGGGCGGACGCATCTGCGGAGGAAGGCACCGCCGAGCCAGTAGCCACCCCGCCACGTCGGCTCGCGGGTCGTTCGTTGGTCGGGACGTCCGCGCAGCGAACGCGCCCGGGTTGGGGAGCGCGCCCGGGTTGGGGAGCGCGCCCCGGTGGGGATGCCGCCCGGACCGACCATCGCTGGACCCCTCCCCGCGTCCTGCGCTAGACTCGACCCTAATCCCTAGTGAACCACTCGGAGATGACGCCGCCCGTGCCCGAACCGTCGATCCTCAGCGAGCCCACCGCCGTCGGGCTCGGCCCCGTGCGCGACGCTCCGTCGGGTCTCCCGGATCCAGCGATCACGCCACCGACCGTGGCGGAGTCCGGTGATCCGTTCTCGACCCTGCGCGTCATCGATCTCGTCGCACGGATCGAGCGCGGCCGCGCCATCCGGCTCGAGGACATCGCCGACCGGCTCAACGCGACCTACCTCGACTGGCTCTTTCCGCCGCGGGTCGTCGCCGACGTCGCGCTCCAGCTCGCCGCCAACTGGATGACCGACTACCGCAACAGCGCGGGCTTTGAGATCGCCGATGGGCCATCCGGCCCGACCCTGACCATCGAAGACTCGCCGAGGGTCGATCCGTGGATCGTCGGCCAGGCTCGCCGCACGGCGGCGGAGTGTACCGAGCGGCTGGCCGAGTTCAGCCGGCGCGACCGGCCGACCGGCGACTGACGCCGCCGAACCCCGCACTCGACATCACGTCCACCCCACCGTTCACCGAAGGACCGACCCCATGAGTTACGCCACCGAAACCGCCCTCGTCGACGCCGCCTGGGCGCAGCTGCACCTGGTTGACGCGAACGTTCGCTTCGTCGAGGTCGATGTCGATACCACCGCCTACGAGCAGAGTCACCTTCCGGGCGCCGTCGGCTGGGACTGGACCAGCCAGTTGTCCGACGGGATCCGCCGCGACATCGCCTCCCGCGAGGACTTTAGCGCGCTGCTCCAGCACAGCGGCATCGGCCCGGATACGACGATCGTCCTGTACGGGGACAACAACAACTGGTTCGCCGCCTGGGCATACTGGCAGCTCAAGCTGTACGGCCACCGCGATGTGCGAATCCTCGATGGTGGGCGCAAGTACTGGCTGGATCAAGGCCTTCCGGTCACGACCGATGCGCCCGTGCATGCCGCCACCGATTACCAGCTGCCCGAGGCCGATTTCTCGCTGCGTGCCTTCCGCGACGACATCCTGCCGCGCCTCGGAGATGCGGAATTGGCGCTCGTCGACGTACGCTCCCCGGCCGAGTACAACGGCGAGATCATCGCGCCTCCGGGCATGAGCGAGACCGCGCAGCGGGCGGGCCACATCCCGGGGGCCGCGAGCATCCCGTGGGCCCAGACCGTGCGTGAGGACGGCCGCTTCAAGTCCGCCGAGGACCTCGCCGCGCTGTACGGCGCCAAGGGCATCACACCCGACAAGGACATCATCGCCTACTGCCGGATCGGCGAGCGCTCGAGCCACTCGTGGTTCGTGCTGCACGAGCTGCTCGGCTACGAGCGGGTCCGCAACTATGACGGCAGCTGGACCGAGTACGGCAGCCTCATCGGCGTGCCGATCGATAAGCCGGAACCGGCGCCCGCCGAGGCGTAGTCGCGGGTCGGGGCTGGCGGGCGGCACGTGCTGCCGGCTCGCCCAGACCGTGCGACCGACCCAGCGCGGGCGACCGACCCAGCGCGACCGGCGCTCCTGGCAGGAGCGATTTCGGCACAGATCCCTCGTGAGGGTATGCCCAGATCGACACGGGATGCAGCCTGGGCATAGGTTCACGAGGCGTTCATCGCCATTGCGCTCCTGGGAGGAGCGGAGCGGGGAGATCTGGCCCTGCGAGGCGAACGGCGCGGGGCGGGCGGCGGAGAACTGGGGCTGGCGGGCGGCACGCGCTGCTGGCCGGCGCCGCCTACACCGGGTGCCGCCCAGGCCGGGGGCCGTGTTGCCGCCGCTCTCTGTCAGCGACCTGCCGCGGCGAGGACCTCGCGGACACGTTCGTGCGGCAGGGCGTGGGCCGTGATGCCGTCGCGCCCGACCATAGTCTCGGCGGCGACGAGTGCGTTGACGATGGCCTCTTCGGTAGCCTCGATCGTGGCGTCGAAGAGCCGATCGATCACCACGTCGTCGACGGCCTTGACGTCGTACGTGCCGCGAACCGGCGCGGCATCGCTACCGACACCCGACGGTAGCTTATTGCCGGTCGCGAACGCGATGAACAGGTCGCCGCTGGTGTGGCCGCCGGTGCCGCCCATCCGCGCGATGCCCAGGCCCGCGCGTTGCGCGAGACGCTCGCACTGGTGGGGGAGCAGCGGCGCATCCGTCGCGACGACGACGATGATCGAGCCCGAGCCCGGCGGCGGCGTCCGGCCGGCCTGCTTCTCGACCTGCTCCCACGGGCTCGACACGGCGCTCGTCGGGATCGCCTCGCCGACGCGGACGCCGTCGATCCGCAGCCAGTCGCGCTTGCCGTAGTTGGCCTGGACCAGCGCGCCCACGGTGTACCCGCCGACGTCGGCCGGAATGACCCGAGAGGCCGTCCCGATGCCGCCCTTGAACTCGTGGCAGATCATCCCCGTCCCACCACCGACCCCACCTTCGGCGACCGGCCCGCCACCGGCCGATCCGAGCGCCTGCCGCACGTGGTCGGCGGTCACATGGAAGCCGTTGATGTCGTTGAGCACGCCATCGAACGTCTCGCCGACCACCGGCAGTGCCCAGAACGAATTCGAGGGGTCTGCGTCGTCCATCGACACCGCGACGAGGGCGTCCCGGACGGTGCCGACGCTGTGCGTGTTCGTGATCGCGACCGGGCCAGTGAGCATCCCTGACTCTCGCACCCACTCGAGGCCCGTCAGCTCGCCGTTGCCGTTGAGGCGGTGGCAGCCGGCGAACACCGGCTCGTGCATCGACGCCGCGCCGCGGGGGCAGACGACCGTCACGCCCGTGCGGATCGGCCCCTTGCCGACGACCAGCGGACCGTCGCCACTGATCAGCGTCGTATGACCGACCGTGACGCCGGCCACGTCCGTGATCGCGTTCAATGGACCTGGCGTACCCAGGCCGATCCGGATCCCCACGTCTCGTGCTCGCATCGCGGCAGGGTACCTTCCCGCCACGCGACGCGCAGACCCGTTGCGCGCAGGCCCGTATCATCGGCGCCGTGATCCCCGTCGGTCCCGATCTGCCCAGCCACGGCGCGCGATCCGCAGCCGGTCGGCACATCTCCATCCGCCTGCGGCGCCTGCCCGACCGCGTCGCCGCGGCCCGAGCGATCGATGTCGCCGAGGCCTTCCGCGACCTGCCGGGACTGGCCCTCCTGGAGAGCGCGCGTCCGGGGCGCAATGCCCGCTGGACATACCTGACCGCGGATCCGATCGCGGTCCTGGAAGCGCCGGCGGCCGGCCCTGATCCGTTCGCGGTGGCCCGGCGCCTGCTCGCCCGCCTGGAGCCGACACACGTCGTCCCCGCCGACGCCCCCCGGTTCCTCGGCGGCCTCGTCGGCTTCCTCGGGTACGACTTCGGCCATACGCTCGAGCGGCTGCCCTCGCTGGTCGCCGACGACCAGGGCCTGCCGATGCTGCGCCTCGCGCTGCACGATTGGGTCGTAGCCTGGGACCGTCGGACCGGTCACGCCTGGATCGGGGGTCGGGCCCTGGACGGGGACGCGCGCCGCCTGGCTCGACGGCTCGATGATGTTCACGCGCGGCTCACGCAGCCGGCGTCTGGGGACCGGAGCGGCCGGGCAGACAGCCCCGACACCGACGCGGACACCGATCGTCTGCACTTCCGGTCGAGGTCGTCACGTCGCGAGTTCATGGTCGCCGTGGATGCCGTCAGGGATCACATCGCGCACGGCGAGATCTACCAGGCGAACCTGACGCGACGACTCGAGACGCGGTTCGACGGCGATCCGTGGCCGCGCTACCGACGCCTGCGGACCGGCGATCCCTCGCTGTTCTCGGCCTACCTCGACCTCGGACCGTCACCGGAGAACGGCCGGCCGCGAGCGCTGCTCAGCGCGTCGCCGGAGCCGTTCCTGTCGGTCGATGTGGCAGGCGTCGTGGCCGCGGACCCGATCAAGGGCACCCGGCCGCGCGGGCGCGACCAGGCGGAGGACCGGGCGCTGGCCCGCGAACTGCTGTCGAGCGCGAAGGATCGCGCCGAGAACGTGATGATCGTGGACGTCCTGCGCAACGACCTCGGGCGCGTCTGTACACCGGGGAGCGTCCGCGTCCCGCGTCTGTGCCGGCTGGAACGGACGGTCGCCGTCCAGCACCTCGTCTCGACGGTCACCGGACAGCTCGCCCCGGGACGTGACGCGTTCGACCTGCTCAGGGCGAGCTTCCCGGGCGGCTCGATCACGGGCGCCCCCAAGATCCGGGCGATGGAGCTGCTCGAGGAGCTCGAGCCGGTCCGTCGCGGGCCCTACACGGGCGCCATCGGCTGGCTTGGCCCGGATGGCGCGATGCAATCGAGCATCATCATCCGAACATTCGTAGCCGACGGACGGCGGCTGACCCTGCACGTCGGTGGCGGGATCACGTATCGCAGCGACCCGGTGGCCGAGTGGGAGGAGACCGTGGTCAAGGCGCGAGGTCCGCTGGCTGCGATCGACGGCGAGGAGGTCGCATGAATGAGGGGGTCGCATGAGCGGCGAGGCGTCCGAGTGAGCGGCACCCAGGCCCCCATGCCCGGCATGGTCTGGGTGGACGGTGCGCTGCTGGCGGCGACCGATCGGCACCTGTCGGTGTTCGATCGTGGCTTCCAGCTCGGTGACGGCGTGTTCGAGACCATGCGTGCCCGCGGCGGCCGGGTGACGGAGCTGGCCGAGCACCTGGCTCGGCTCCACCGTTCCGCAGAAGGGCTCGAGATCGCCCTCGCGGGCGACGTGGACGCGACGCTGACCGGTGGGATCGCGAAACTGCTCGCCGCGGAGAGCCTCGACGGCCCCGAGGGCGATGCATCCATCCGTATCACGGTGTCGCGCGGCGTCTTCCGATCGCGCGGCGTCCTGCCACCCGACGAGGACGTCGCGGCCACGCTCGTCATCCAGGCATGGCCCGTCGTCGCAGCGGGGACGGCCGCGCTGGACGGCGGCGTGCATCTGGTCACGAGTCGGATCCGGCGCGATCCGCAGGATCCCATGGCCGCGCTCAAGACCACGTCCCGTGCCGGGTACGTCTACGCGAAGCTGGAAGCACGTCGCGCCGGAGCGGACGACGCCCTGTTCCTGACCATCGACGACCACCTGTCGGAGGCCACGAGCGCCAACCTGTTCCTCGTTCGCCGCGCCGCCGACGACGGGGTGGTGGAGCTGGCCACGCCGTCGCTCGACTGCGCGATCCTCGCCGGAACGACCAGGTCGTGGCTGCTCGGCTGGGCCGCCGGCGCTGGCCTGAGCCCGCTCGAGGGCCACCTCACGCTCGCCGACCTCGAGAGCGCGGACGAGGTCTTCCTGTGCTCGAGCGTGGCTGGCGTCGTATCGGTCGCCAGGATCGATGACCGCACGTTCGGCGACGGGCGACCCGGTCGTTGGACGACGCGAGCTCGCGACGACCGCGAGGCGATGATTCGGGCATCGGAGGCGGCGCAATGACCCGCGACGAACTGATCACGAGGACCCGCCAGCTTGTCGCGGAGGGCGAGCGACTGCTCGCCGAGCCGTCCCTCGGCGCCCTGCAACTGTGGCTCCAACTGTCTGATGACCTGTTGAGCCGGGCGTGGGGGAGCATGGACCGCTACCACCTGGCCTGGCTGATGGTCGGCAAGCCCAAGGGCATCGTCCGCGGGCGGCCGATGACGCCGGACGAGGAGGCAGCCTACGTCCGCGAGGTCGCGACCCAGAAGTCGGCCGCCCTGCGGATGAGCCTGGATGCAGTCGAGCGCCAGGGCATGCCGTTCGTCGGTGAGACCGGTGGCGTCGGCTTCCAGCCCGCGACTGGCGCCGGCGACGAGCCTGACACGGCCGCGCCGCCCGTCGATCGAGCGCCGGACCGCGCGGGCCTGCCAGCCGATCCAGGCCTCGCCGAACGTCTGGAGGCCGCCCGGCGTGAGGCCGACGCGCATCGGGAGCACGGGGAGCGCCGCGCTCCCCGGCCGGACCGGATGCAGCGTTGACCGGCGCGGAACGCCCGCAGGTCCAGGCCGTGGGCGGCACCCGGACGGTGCCCGCCCCGGACCACCTCGCCACCGACTACATCCGGCTGGGCCTGCGCCTGGACCAGCACATTTCGGGGCTGGTGGACGGCTACTTCGGTCCCGCGGACCTGAAGGCCCAGGTGGACATGGAGCAGCGCCGCTCCCCGGCGAGCCTGCGCCAGGACGCCATCGATCTGCGCGAGGTCGTGGCCGCCGCCGACATCGATACGGCGCGCCGGACATGGCTCGATGCCCAGCTCGTCGCGCTGGAGGCGCAGGCAGCGGCGCTGGCCGGCGATCCGCTGCCGTACGAGGAGTACGTCGCGCGCTGCATGGGCTTCGCGCCGCCGCGTCGGCCGGACACCGAGTTCGATGCGGCCCGTGCCGTCATGGACGAGCTGCTCCCGGGTGATGGGCCGCTGCACGCTCGGCTCGATGCCTGGGATGCCGGGCTGGAGATCTCGGTCGATCGCCTTTCGGCCGTCATCGACTGGCTGGTCGAGACCTTCAGGGCGCGTGCTGAGGCGACGTTCGGCCTGCCGGTGGGTGAGCAGCTCCGGGTGCGACTCGTGACCGGGCAGCCATGGTCCGGCTACAACTGGTACGACGGCGGCCGACGCAGTCGCGTGGCCGTCAACACGGACCTCCCGGTGCGCGCGCCCGACCTCGTCCACACGGTGGCCCACGAGACCTATCCGGGGCACCACCTGGAGCACGCCTGGAAGGAGGCGGACCTCGTGGACGTGCGCGGTCTGCTGGAGGCGTCGATCCTGCTCATCAACACGCCGGAGTGCCCCATCAGCGAGGGCCTGGCCGACCTCGGCACGCGGTTCGCGACCCCGGCCGATGAGGCCGCCGCGCAGCTGGAGGCCATGTTCGAGCTGGCCGGCCTGCCGTTCGCCAGGGACCCGGCGACTCGTCGCGCGATCGCCGAGCGGGCCGTGGCCCTCGCTCCAGCACGTCGGGCGATGGCCGCCATCCGTGGCACGGCCGCGTTCCTGCGCCACGCCGATGGGCGCAGCCACGACGAGGTCCTCGAGTACCTGCGTGACGTCGGCGGCTACACCACGGCTCTGGCCGCCAAGCGCCTGGAGTTCATCGAGCACCCGCTGTGGCGGACCTACGTCTTCGTCTACGCCGAGGGCGAGGCGCTCCTGTCGCGGTGGCTCGACGCGGTGCCGGAGGCCGACCAGGCCGCGGGCTTCGACCGACTCCTCCACGAGCAGATCACGCCGGCGGGCGTGCTGGCGGAGGTCAGCCCGTCGACAGGTCACGGATGAACACGACGCGGTCCTCGCCCTCACCGTCGTGATCGACATGCGACGGCGTCCCGTAGACCGAAGCCGTGCCGGGGCCGTCGTCGACCCGGAAGCCCATCGATCGATGGAACGCGACCGAGGTCCGATTGCCCGGCCACGTGTTGGCCCGGACCGCGCGAGCGCCGGCGGCGGCAAGGTCTGCAAACGCGCGCTCGTACAGCGCCCGGCCGATGCCGCTGCCGCGCCGGTTCGGATCCGACGCGACCATGTGGATGTAGCCCGTGCCCGGATGGTCCGGGCTGAGGAAGGCGACCACGAAGCCCGCCAACCGGCCGGCCTCGTCCTCGGCGATCCACGACGTCCCGCTGAAGTGCTCGAACCACAGGCGGGGCAGCAGGGCGCGCATCCGGCGGCCACCCCACCACTCATCGACGACGGCCACGACCCGCGCGTGGTCATCCGCCGTGGGCCGACGAAAGCGCAGCTCGGTCACCGGGCGGTCCACCAGCCCACGGCGAGCGCCGCGACCAGCTGGACCGGAACGAGCAGCCCGAACGTTTCGCCGAGGTAGGCGAACGGGTCGAGGACGCCGCCCTCCACCTGGCTGAACGCCCACAGGCCGAGCTGCCCGACGATGAAGCCGTCGACGATGAACGCCAGCACGATGAGGAGCCGCGTCCGTGGCGAGATGGCGGCGCCCCCGCCCCAGGCGGTCGCCAAGCCGATGAGTCGACCGAATGCCGCCGCGACGACCACGAGTCCCGCCGACAGCGCCAGCACGCCGCCGAGCAGCACGGTCGCGACCGCCCACGCGAGTGACGCGATGGCGGCGGCTACGACGGCACGCCCGGTCGAGCCTCCATGAGCGGCATCCGGCTCGGACGGCGTCCGATAGCGGTCCGACGGCGGTCGATCGAGGCGGTGCTCGCCCGGGGAGGTCATGACGGGCATCGTAGCCGGACGCTAGACTTCCTGATCGTGAGCCACCCAAGCCTCGGCCTGCCCCCGCCCGACCTGACCGCCGGCCTCCCGGATGCCGCCGCGCGGATTCGCGATGCCGCGCCCCGCCTGGCCGCGCGGGCGCTGCAGGTCGCCATCGATGCCGACCCGACGCTGCGCGAGCGCAACGACGACGCGGGGCTTCGGGCGCGGCTGCACGACGCTGAGCTGCTGGCCGAGCGGATCGCCCTGGCCGTCGCCTCAGACGACACGACCGCGACGGCCGAATACGCCGACTGGACGTCGCCCGTCTACCGCCGCAAGCGCGTCCCGCTCGATGACCTCATCCACCTGCTCGAGGGTCTGCGCGTCGCCATGCCGAGCGTGCTGGGCCCGCACGAGCAGCCGTTCGCGGACCGCGCCATCGATGCCGCCATCGCGCAGTACCGCTGGCATCGCCGGATCGCCGGCGACGCGCGCAAAAAGAACGCGCTGGCGCAGTTCCTGTACAAGGGCGCCTGACCGACCATGACCATCAAATGGGTCCAGCAGGATCCCCTCGTGCTCAACGGCGAACCGTTCTGCTACGGGTCGCGGCTCACCGTCCGTCAGCTCCTGGAGCTCCGCTCGAACGGCTACGACCTGACCCGCATCCTGACCGACCACCCGGAACTCCGGAAGCTGGGTGTCGCGGCGGCGTTCACCTACGCGGCCGATCACCGCGAGCGCTACGCCGACTTCTTCGAACCTGACGGGTCGCTGGTCGGACCCGGCTACTCGGAGCTTGAGGCCGATGGCCTGCCGGTCCAGTACCGGCTCCCGGGCGTGGTGGTCAAAGCTGGCTGACCCCGCCAGCGGCGGCGGCTCGCGGCCGACCTCGCCCGGCCCGGTGCCCAGAGCGCTCCCCTGAGGAGCGGATTCGCGATGAACGCCTCGTGAGGGGTCAACCAGATCGCACCGCCCCGCAGACTGGTGATGGGTTCACGAGGGACTCGTGCCGAACGTGCTCCTGACAGGAGCGCGCGGCCTGGAGATGCGTCCGGCGTGACCCTTGCGCCCTTGGTGATACGCTCTTGGCCAGTTCGTTCCTGGAGATATGACCCGCGATGACCGAAACGACAACCACCGACCCTTCCGCCGCTACCGCAACGCCCGAGGCTGTCACCGCCGCGCCTGCCACAGACGCTGCGCCTTTCTCAGAGGCGCCAGCCGCGGCAGCGCCCGCCTTCGACGCGGAGCGCCGCGCCACCGAGCTTGCGATCCTCGACGCACTGCGCGCGGTCGTCGATCCCGAGATCGGGATGAACGTCGTCGAGCTCGCGCTGATCAAGCAGATCCTGCTTGGTCCTGACTCGACCGAGGTCAAGATGATCCTGACCACCCCGTTCTGTCCCTACGCCGGGTCGATGATCGCCCAGGTGAAGGAGCAGGCGGAGTCGGTCGTCGACCATGACGTCAAGGTGACGTTGCTGGCTGAGCGCTGGGACCCGCGTGATGCGGGCCTCATGTGGTAGAGGAGACCTCCTGCGATGAGTGATCCACGCACGAACCCGTATTCGACCCCGATCCCGGGCACGCGCGACGCTGACGCTGGCCCGACCGGCCGGACGGCGCTCCCCTCCGAGCTCGGCGTCAAGCCCGACGCTCGCCTGTCGACGGCCTTCCTGACCCAGTCCTTCCTGTGGATGTTCGTGGGCCTGCTGGTCACGGCCGGCGTCGCGTACGTCGTCCAGGGCAGCGAGCAGCTGCTGTCGGTCGCCTCGGGCCTGATCCTGCCGTTGATGCTCGGCCAGTTGGGCCTCGTGTTCGCCATCGGCCTGGGCATCCGGCGCATGAGCGCATCGCTCGCGCTCGGGCTGTTCTTCGTCTATGCCGCATCGCTCGGCCTGACCATCGGCGTGATCGTGTCGTTGTACACGGGCGGCTCGGTCGTGACGGCGTTCCTGTCCGCATCGGCGATGTTCGGCGGGGCCGCGATCTACGGCCACACGACCAAGCGCAGCCTGGCGAGCATCGGCGGCATCCTGTTCATGGGCGTCATCGGGCTCGTCGTGGCCAGCGTCCTGAACATCTTCCTGGCGAGCGGACCGCTCACGATGATCATCTCGGTCATCGGCGTCGTGATCTTCACGGCGCTGACCGCGTACGACGTCCAGCGCATCCAGAACGGCGACCTGGCCGTCGCCACCGGCTCGATGGAAAAGGCCGCGGTGATGGGCGCCCTGCACCTCTACCTCGACTTCATCAATATCTTCCTGTTCCTGCTTCGCCTGATGGGCAACCGGAACTGACCGACGAACCGCGCTGACATGTCGAAGCCCCGGGTCCGCAAGGCCCGGGGCTTCGTGATTCGGCCGCCCGGCGACGCGGGCGACGGCTACCGGCTTCCGCGACCTGCGGGGCCGTCGCTGGTGCCAGCCGTCGTGGTCGACGGGATCACGACGTTGTTGCCGAGCCCGTCGAACAGCGCGACCGTGCCGACCATCTCACCCCAGGCCACGAGGTCCGCTCCGTCCTGCGTCCAGCCCACGAGGTAGACGTTCTCCGTGACGCCGGTCGGGACCTGCAGGAGCACCGTGATCGATGTCGTGGCAACGCCCCACAGCGTTCCCTCGAAATCGATGTTCGTATCCGTCACGGTCGCGTACTGATTGAACGAGCCGTAGAGGGAGCTGTCGGAGATGACGTAGAATCCGGCCGTGCATGGGCAGCCGGTGGCGTCGCTGGTCTCCACGTTGACCGTGGCCTGGATGGTCAGGGCGGCCGTTCCGCCGGTGCCCCCGCCCGCGATGATGGGGAACGTTGCGAGCAGGGTCTCCTCGGACGTCAGATCGACGGGTCCGGTGAAGGCGGTCTCCGCCCGGGGCGCGCTTCGGGCAAGGAAGGCGGCCATCTGACCGCGGGTGACCGCGTCGTTCGGGCAGTACTTCGTCGCGGAGCAGCCCCCGGTGATCCCGGCGCCCTTGACCTTGGCGATCGAGGCATGGAACGTGTTCGAGGTCGAGACGTCCGTGAATTGATGACTCGCGAGGACGCCGACCGGCACGAGCATGAGCGCCATGAGCGCCGCCACGCCCATGGCCAGGCGTCGTCCACGCGAACGTCGTGGTCGCATGTTGGGACGGCGCGTCCCTCGCCCCTCGAGCTCCTCGATCCGCCTCAGCAGTTCCGCGGTGGTCGGTTCTGTCATGGCCCTGGTCCTCCCATCGAGCGCGACGCCGGGGGTGCCGTCGCGCGATGGACCAAGACTACGTCGTCGGTGTCAGCCCGCGAGGACTCGCGATGCGCGTCGCGATGCGCGCAGGACCCGGCGAACCGATTCGGCCGGCATCGGCCGGGCGAACAGGAAACCCTGACCGAGATCGCAGCCGAGCTCGCGCAGGCGCTCGGCCTGGCGGTCCGTCTCGATGCCCTCGGCCACGACGCCGATGCCCAGGCCATGAGCCAGGGCGATGACGGCGTCCACGATCGAGCGATCCGCGGGCGCATCGATGCCGGCGACGAACGAGCGGTCGATCTTGATCGTGTCGAGCGGCAGGTGCTTGAGGTAGGCGAGCGAGGAGTACCCCGTCCCGAAGTCATCGAGCACGAGACGCACGCCGAGGTCGCGCAGCCGCCGCAGTGTCCGGATCCCTGCCTCCGTCTGGTCCATCACCACGCTCTCCGTGATCTCGATCTCGAGCGCGGACGATGGCAGTCCGGTCTCCGCCAGGATGCGCTCGACGTCCTCGACGAGCCCCGATGCCTCGAACTCGCGGGCGGACAGGTTGACCGACACGAATGTGGCGTCGGCATCCGGGGGCGTCGTCCGAAGCCAGCGAGCCGCCTCGCGACAGGCAGTCTCGAGGACCCAGCGACCGATCGGCACGATCAGCCCGGTCTCCTCGGCGAGCGGGATGAACGCGATCGGCGAGACGAGGCCGCGGGTCGGGTGCTGCCAGCGGATGAGGGCCTCGAAGCCGACGATCGACTCGTTGCTGAGCTCGACGATGGGCTGGTAGTGGACCTGCAACTCCTCGCGTTCGAGCGCCACGCGGAGGTCGTTCTCGAGATCGATCCGGGCCAGCGTCTGGACGCTCATCGATGGCTCAAACAGCGTCAGTCTGGTCGTCGTGTCGCTCTTCGCGCGCACCATGGCGATCTCGGCCTCGCGCAGGAGCTCATCGGCCGTCGTGCGGCCGCCTCCGGGTGTCGCCATGGCGATGCCGATCGAGGCGCTGATGAACCAGTCACGGCCGTTGAGCGGGAACGGCGCGCGGAGTTCGGCACCGATCCGCTCGGAGATCGCACGAGCCTCCTCGGCATCCGCCACCGGGTCAAGCAGGATGGCGAACTCCGAGCCACCGAACCGGGCGACGGTATCCCCGAGGCGAACCATGCGCGACAGACGCTGCCCGACGGACGCGAGTAGTAGGTCGCCCACGGCGTGGCCCAGCGTCTCGTTGATGACGACGAATCGGTCCAGGTCCAGGAGCACGACCGCCAGCGACGCCCCGTCCTGGCGGGCCGACGCGAGCGCCCGGTCCGTCCGGTCGTGGAGCAGGTCGCGGTTGGGCAGGCCGGTCGTCGTGTCGTACAGCGCACCGTGTTTGAGCGCGTCGCTGAGCCGTGTGTTCTCGAGCGAGATCGAAGCCAGTTGCGCGAAGCGGGTCATCGCGTCGACCTCCCGCGGCCCGAACGTTCGCTCGGTGGTCCCTGACGCGATCCCGATGACGCCGATGACCTCCGTGCCGGAGGTGAGCGGTACGCCCAACACGGCGCCGAAGCGCCCGAACGGCATGGCGACCGACCGCCCCGGCCACGTGTCGTAGTCGTCGACGAGCACGGGCCGCCGCGTCCGGCGGACCTCGCCGGCCAGACCGTCGCCGACCGGCATGCGAAACCCGACCTGGTCGGCGAAGACGCCCGTGCCGTGGCGCGTCTCGAACGCCTCGCCATCGGGCTCCAGCAGGTAGAGATAGCCGTGGGCAGTCCCCAGCAGGGCGGTCGCGCGCTCGACGATCGTCGCGAGCAAGGAACCGTGGTCTCGCTGGTCGAGCAGGGTCATGGCCGTGGCATCGAGCGCGCGGAGGTACGGATCGCTGACCGCGCCGTCGGATCGCGCCCGGTCCGGTGGTTTGACCTGGTACAGGGCCCGATCGGCGACGGCGACCAGTTCGTCCTTGGTCAGGCCATCGGCCGGAAAGCAGGCGACGCCGGCGCTGGCGCCGACGATCGGGCCGCCGAAGGTCGCCGATCGGGAGCGGACGGCATCGGTGATCCGGCCGGCGACCTCGTGGGCGGCCAGGCGGTCGGCACCGACCAGGATCGCCGCGAACTCGTCGCCGCCGTAGCGGTAGAGGCGGTCGCCGTCCCTCATGGCGGCGCTCATGGCCCCGGCCAGGTCGGCCAGGAGCGTGTCCCCTGCGGGATGGCCCAGCGCGTCGTTGAACGACTTGAATGAATCGAGGTCGAGCATCACGAGCGAGAACGGCGCGGCGTCCGTGCCGCCGACCACGGCGTCGCCGAGCTCGCGCTGGAACGCGCCGTGGTTGCGCAAGCCGGTCAGCGCATCGCGCTCGGCCCGAACCTGGACCTCGCCATGGGTCTGGGCATTCTGCAGGGCGATCGACGCCTGGCCGGCGAACAATTTCGTGAGTTCGAATTCGTTCTCGCTGAACTGGGACTCGGCTCCGCCGAGGCGACCGACATTGAGCGTCCCGATGACCGCGCCACCGACGATGAGCGGCACGACGATCATCGCCTCCGGCTCGAACGGTGTGCCCGGGACCTGGATCGAGCGCGGGTCGAGGTGGGCCTCGTTGGCCAGTACCGCCTCGCCGTGCTCCACGACCCAGCCGGTCAGCCCCTCGTTCAGCGTCGTTTCGTCGGCGAGGATCTCGTCGGCGTACAGATCGCGCGCCAGCACGGCGCGCCGCCGCCCCGCCTCGCGGTCGATGCGGTAGACGGTCAGCGAGTCGTACGGCGCGATCGCCCTGAGTGAGTCGGCGATGAGATCCAGCACACCGGCCGGATCGAGCGTCGACAGCAGCCGCTCATTGACGGCCAGGAGTCGGCGCTGGCCGTCGAGCTGGCGCTCGAGTTCGGCCTGCTGCTGGTGGAGCCGGCCCATGTTGGCCGCATTGACCATGGCCTGCGCCGCGAACGAGGCGAAGATCGTCAGTGTCAGCTCATCGTCGTGGTCGAACTGGTCCCGCCCGAGTGCCGAGACCACGATCACGCCGTGGACCAGCCCATCGATCGACATCGGAACGACCAGCATGGACTCCTCGGTTCCGGTCTCGACCAGGACCACACCCCTTGGGTCGGCCGCCGCATCGCCGGTCCGGATCACCCGGTCGTTCGCGGCGACCCAGCCGGTCAGGCCCACGCCGATCGGCATGCGCAACTGTTCGGGCGCGGGCGAGGTGGTGCCGAGGAAATGGCCCTCAAAGGCCAGCGGCTCACAAGAGCCTGCGTCGTGATCGACGCGGTAGACACGGATCGTGTCGCGATCGATGAGCCGGCCGGTCTCGGCCACGATCGCCCAGGCGATCTCCTCGAGGTCGTGCAGGTGGCTGAGGCGCCCGGCCAGATCAGCGATCGAGGCCAGGCGTGCAGCCAGACCGCGGCTGGCGCGAGCGAGCCGGGCACTGCCGATCGCCGTCGCCATGTGGTCGCCGAAGGCCTTGGCGAGCGCTCCCTCGTCGCCGCTCCAATCGTGGTCCTCGCGGTGGTACAGGGTCAACAGGCCCAGCGGTTCGTCGCCGAACCGCAGGGGCACGAAGCAGATCGTCCGGATCTCGAGGCGACGGTAGATGGCGCGCAGCTGCGGCGTCGTCCGGCGCATGGCCTTGTCCAGCACGCGCACGTGGCCGCGGCGGACCGCGTCCATGCCGGCGGTCCGCGCATCGATCGTCAGTTGGCTGGCGGCGGCCACGATCTCGTCGGACAGGCCGCGCTGGGCCGCCAGGTGGAGGGGCTGCTGCGCGCTTTCGTCATAGATCCAGAGGCCGGCGCGATCCACCCCGAACAGGGCGAACGACTCGTCGATGATGTCGTCGAAGAGGCCTTCGATCTCGCGCCGTCCGCTGACCTTGGCGGCGATGCGGCGGAGCGCGTCGGCTCGATCGGGTGGCGCGCTGGCAGGCGAGGTCGCGCGCGGCGCGACGTCGACCCCGGATGTCTTCCTGGAGGCGCTCGCCATATCGTTCTCGGAGGGACTCCGGCGGGCGACGCGAGAGCGGCTGGGCCGTTCTCGGGTGGCTGGGTACAACGGTAGGGTTCGGTGCCGTCAACGGCGATAGCCCAGACGTACCAACGCGTCTACGTCGTGATGGCGAGCGTCGAGGGCGGCGGGAGGACGGCTTCGAGGTCCGCGATCGAGTCGACGATCACGTCGGCGCCGGCGAGGTCGGCATCGGCGCCGACGCCGGTACGGACCCCGACCACGAGGCCGGCGCCTGCCCGCTGGCCCATCGCGATGTCGGCCGGCGAGTCGCCGACGACGGCCGTGCGCTCGGGATCGACCGCGAGCTCGCGGCACAGATGGAGCACGGGGTCGCCAGACGGCTTGTTGGTCACGCCGTCGTCCGCGCAGACGATGCCGTCGATTCGGGCGCCCAGGCCCAGGGCCTCCAGGGTCCGCAGCGTTGGCTCGCGGTCGTCGCTCGTGGCGATCGCGACGAGACGGCTAGCCGCGTGCAGGCGACCGACGAGGGCGGGCAGGTCCGCGAGCGGCTGTGCCAGCGTGGCCGGGTCGGGCGCATGCCATGCGGCCGCGACGACATGCTCAGCGTCTGACGCACCGACCACGGCGTCCAGGAGCACCGCGATGGTCATCTCGCGGAGGCGTGCCATCGGCGTCGAGATGAGACCGCCGCCTGGTCGAGCCACCCGCGCCGCAGGGTCGTAGCCAAGCATCGCGTACAGGGGCTCCCGGACCGCCTCCGTCGTCCCGGCAACGACGCGAGCGGCGAGTGCCTCCGCCCAGTCGCTCCACATGGCGTGGAAGTCGATCAGCGTCCCGTCCTTGTCGAAGACGACGAGGTCGATCGCCGTCGCGCGCGCCCGTTGACCGCTCACCGTACTGCCTACAGCATCGCCTCTGCGGCGGCGAGCGCATCGAGGCCGCGCGGTCGCACGGCGTCATGCGCGAGGACCAGGCACGCGCCCGGCGGGAACGAGATCGTGACTGACGAACCTCGAGGCGGGACGGCCAGGTTCGGGTTGTTGAAAGTGTCGACCTCGATGATGGTCTGGTCGTCCACCCTGGTGGTGACCCGAACGACCGCGCCGAGGAACGCGACATCGGTGACGGTGGCCGAGATCCGGTTCGCGTCGTCGGCCGGCGTTGCGTCGGCGTCGTCGAGGGTGATCATCTCCGGGCGCAGCGCGACCGTGACCTTGTCGCCGACGCGGCCCGCGATCGTGGACGCCGTCCGAATCGCCTGGCCGCCGAGGGTGAGCTCACCGGTGGCCGGTTCCGTCACGGTCGCCTCGACGGTGTTCAGCGTCCCGACGAAGGACGCCACGAACGCCGTCGACGGGAAGTTGTAGACCTCGAAGGGCGTGCCGACCTGTTCGATCCGGCCTTCGCTCATGACCACGATCCGGTCGGACAGCTCGAGCGCCTCCTCCTGGTCGTGCGTCACATACACGGTCGTGATCCCCAGATCGCGCTGGATCTGCCGGATCTCGTGACGGAGGGCGACCCGGATCTTCGCGTCCAGCGCGGACAGCGGCTCATCAAGCAGCAGGACCTGGGGTTCGATGGCCAGGGCGCGGGCCAGAGCCACCCGCTGCTGCTGGCCGCCTGACAGCTGGAATGGATAGCGATCGCCGCGACCCTCCAGGTGGATGAGGCTCAGGAGCTCATTCACGCGCTGGCGGATCTTGTCCTTGGGCTGGTGCCGGATGCGCAGGCCGAAACCGATGTTGTCGGCGACGCTCATGTTCGGGAACAGGGCATACGACTGGAAGACCATGCCGACGTTGCGCTGATTCGGCGGGCGATGGGTGATGTCCTCGCCGTCCACGAGGATCGTTCCGGCGGTCGGCTGCTCGAAGCCGGCGATCATGCGCAGCGTCGTCGTCTTGCCGCAGCCGCTGGGTCCCAGGAACGACACGAACTCGCCGCGCGCGGCCTCCAGGTCGAAGCCCTCGACGGCCACAACGGGACCGAAGTGCTTCTGGATGCCGGTCAGCTGCAGGAAGGTCATGGTCTCCTCGATATCCGCTAGCGGGCGCCGGTGATCTGGATGCGGGTGCGGGCGGTGCGTCCCATCAGGGCCAGCATGCCCATCGCCGCCCAGGTGATGCCGAAGCTGATGAGCGACACGGCCGCTGGCTCATATGCCTTGTTCTGGCCGAGCAGTGACAGGTACGGCCCGAATGCCGGCCGGGCCAGGAAGTTCGCGATCGTGTACTCGCCGATGACGATGGCAAGGGTCAGGAAGGCGCCGCTCAGCAGCGCCGCCCGCAGGTTGGGAAAGATGACCTGCCACAAGATCCTGGGCCAGCTGGCGCCCATGCTCTGGGCGGCCTCCGTCAGGGTCCGCACGTCGATCGCCGCGAGGCCCGTGTCCACGGCCCGGTACATGTACGGGAACGACAGGACGACATATGCCCCGACGAGCAGGATGTCGCCGCCGAACTGGCTATTGGTCAGAGCGATGGGCTCCCGGCCGTAGATGCGGATGAGGCCGAAGACCAGGATGACCGGCGGGATGACGAACGGCATGAGCGTGACGAACTCGACGTACGGACGCAGCCGCTGGAGCTTGAGACGCACCCAGTAGGCCGTCGGCACGATGAGCAGCAGGCTCACGGCGATGGTGACGAGCCCGATCACCAGCGAGTAGCCGAGGGTCCCCGCGAACTTGGGATCCTGCAGGGTCAGCTCATAGGCGCGGAGCGAGGGGATGATCTGTTCGCCTGTGACCGAGTCGATGGCGGCGGCCCGCAGCGAGAATTCCAGGGTGGCGAAGAGCGGGACGAAGAAGTACAGGAACGCGATGATGAACACGACCCATGCCCATAACGACCCGCGTCGCTTACCCGGCTCGCCGGATCCGCGTCCGCCCTGGAGCCACGAGCGCATGACGCCGAGGGGCCCGAACGGCGGCTGGGGGCTGCTCATGAGCGGAGCCACCGCTCGGAGCGCCGCTGCAACACCGTGTAGACCGTGATCGAGATGCCCATGATGATGACCATGCCCATGGCCATCGCGTAGCCAAGCCCGGGATTGCGCAGCACGTCACCACGGATCTGGGCGCCGATGACGACCGGGGCGATGGGGATGGTCCCGCCCGTCAGCTGGAAGGCAGTGGCCTGGGCACCGAAGGCGTTCCCGAACAGCAGGATGGTCGTGCCCATGATCGACGGCAGCAGGATGGGCAGGGCGACGTGCCGCCAGTACTGGCGCGAGTTCGCACCCATGTTCTCTGCTGCCTCCCGCCAGTCCTTGCGCAGCCCATCGATGGCGGGCGCGATGATCAGGACCATGAGCGGGAACTGGAAGTACATGTACACGATCGCCAGACCGATCTTGGAGTAGATCGTGAACCCCGATTGGGCGAGGCTGATGCCGAATGTGTTCATCAGGAGGCCGGTCACCAGCCCGGCGTTGCCGAGCGTGAACACGAAGGCCAGCGCGAGCGGTACACCGGCGAAGTTGCTGGCGACGCCGGAGAAGGTCATCAGCGCGGTGCGCAGGAAGCCCGGCAGACCGCCGTTGATGACGGCGTAGGCGAGCAGGAAGCCGAAGATCGCGCCACCGATCGCCGTGGCTGCGCTGATCTCCAGACTGTTCCCGTAGGCGACCGAGACACGAGGGTCGGCTAGGTCGAGGTAGTTCTGGACAGTGATGTCACCGTCCAAGGTCTGGAAGCTGCCCAGGACGAGGAACGAGATGGGCAGGAACAGGAAGGCGAGGGCGACGAGGAAGAACGGGACGACGCCAAGCCACGCGAACGAGGGTCGACGGATCGACGGGCGCTTGCCCGTCGATCCGTCGCTAGTCCGTGCGGTCACGATGCCGTCGTCACCGTCGCCGGGTGGATCCGACTACTCGACGACGTCGACGCCGACGACGGCGTCCCACTGCGCGGTGATCAGTTCCTTGGCGGCGTTCAGCTGATCGAGGGACGGGAACACGGCGCCGGCGACATCCGGCAGCTTGGCCGCGAGATCGGCCGGAATCTTGCCGTCCGCCTTCAGGGCTTCATAGCGGATGGGGTAGCAATACCCCTTCATCCAGATGAGCTGCCCCTCGTCGGAGTACAGGAATTCCTGCCAGAGCTTGGCGGCGTTCGGGTGTGGCGCATAGGCGCTGATGCCCTGGACGTAGACACCGGCGAAGCGACCCTGCGTCGGGACGACGACGTCGATGTCCGGGTTGCCGGCCAGCGCGTCCTTGTTGGACAGGGCGTTGTAGTTCCAGCGGATGGTGATCGGCGTCTCGCCCTGGGCGATCGTGCCGGGCTTGGCGATGGTCGGGACGAAGTTGCCGGCCGCCACGAGTTCCTTGAAGAAGTCGAGGCCGGGCTGGGCGTCGTCCAGTGACCCGCCGTTGGCCAGGGCCGCAGCGTAGACGGTCTGGATGGCCTGGTTGGACGAGCGCGGGTCACCGGCGAGGGCGACCATGTTCTTGTACTCGGGCTTCAGCAGGTCGGCCCAGTCGGCCGGCGAGTTGGCGACGACGGCCTTGTTGACCTCGAAGGTCAGCACGCCGTAGTAGTCACCCCACCAGTAGCCCTCGGCGTCCTTGGCGGCATCCGGGATGCTGTCCCAGGTCTCCACCTTGTACGGAGCAAGCAGTCCCTCGTCCTTGGCCTGCGGGCCGAAGGACAGGCCGACGTCCACGACGTCCGGGGCCTGCGGGCCGGTATTGTCCTTGTTCGCCTTGATCGCCTCAAGCTCGTCGTTGGACCCGGCGTTCGGGTCGAGCTCGTTGACCTCCATCCCGTACTTGGTCTTGAAGGTGTCGATCATCTCGCGGTAATTGCACCAATCGTCCGGCAGGGCGATGGTCGTGAGCGTGCCCTCGGCCTTGGCGGCCTCGATCAGGGCATCCATGCCAGTCGCTTCCGAGGGCTCGGCCGATGCCGCATCCGATGGGGCCGTCGACGGGGCGGCGGACGAGCCACCGGATGAACAGGCGGCGAAGACGATGGCCGTCGTGGCCAGCAGGCCCGCCCAGCGGGTCATGGTTCGAGTCGGGGTCAAGTCGGTCTCCTCCAAAGTGGATGTCGATGACATCGTGTGGTCGAGTCGGGCCTCCTCACCCGAGTCATGGGTCGACGGGCGGGTGGCCGCCCCTCCTCAGGGCGGGGTCCGATCGACGCGGTTGACGATGCTGGGGCATTGGACAGCCCACGAGCCCGCACGTCAAGACCATCGGCGCAGATTGTGTTCGGCGCGTGAGCGCCACGATATCGATGTGCGGAAGGTCGCGAGCGGCCATCCTGCATCCCCCGGGTACGGAACGGCCCGCCGGTCGGTGACCGACGGGCCTCGATCCGGTCGCTCGTGAGCGGCCGTCAGCTCACTTGATCCAGGCGGACCACACGGCCTCGTTGTCGGCGACCCACTTGGCCCCGGCCTCGTCGGCGGTCATGCCCTGGTTGGTGATGTAGTCGGCCACCAGGTTCTGGTCCGCATTGGTCCACTGGAACGCCTTGACCAGGTCATAGGCCGCGCCACCGTTCTCGACGAACGAGGTGGCCACGATCTTGTTCAGGGTGTACAGGGGGTAATCGCAGGCGACGGCCTTGGCGTCCGCATCGCAGCCGTCTGTGTAGGCCGGCAGATCGACCTTGACGAGCTTGATCTTGCTGTGCAGCCACTGCGGATCGTAGAAGTAGCCGATGAGCGGCTTCTTCTGGTCGGTCGCGGTCTGGAACGCGGTGATAGTGGCGGCCTCACTGCCGGAGAACACCTGCTTGAACGGCAGATTCAGGTTCGCGATCAGCGCCTCGTCGTTCGTGACGAAGGTCTGGTCGCTGCCGAGGAACTGGCCCAGATCGCCCGACTCGGACGTCTTGAACAGCTCTTGGTACTTGGCCAGGTTCTCCCAGTTCGTGATGTCGGGGTACTCGGTGACCATCCACTCTGGGATGTACCAGCCGATGATGCCGGTCACGCCGTTGGGGCCGGCATCCTGGGCGACGCCCTTCTCCGTGATGTACGTCTGCTCGAGGTCGGGGTGGCCCCAATTCTCGAGGATGACGTCGATCTCGCCGGTCTCGAAGCCGGGCCAGGCGATCTCCTCGGCGAGCGACGTGGCCACGACCGTGTAGCCGAGCTTGTCCTCGAGCAGGGACTTGACAACGGCGACGTTCGCCTCCGCGCCGACCCACGGGTTGATGGCGATGTTGACCGTGCCACCTGAGCCCGCGCTCGGGGCGGCGCTGCCGCCACCGCCGCCGGAACAGGCCGCCAGAGCCAGGCCGATGATGACGATCCCTGCGACAAGCCGGGCGCCGTACGTGCGTTGCGTGGTCATTGCTCCTCCTCATCGGTCCCGGGTGCTCCCGGATGACCGTGAAACCATCTCGGTCGCCACCACCGGCGGCGGCGGACGAATGCTATCCCCCGTGGGCCGTTGCCGTCGATGGACGCCCGCCGGCGCCCTGTGTGATCCGGTCGAGCATGATGCCGAGCAGGACCAGGGCGACGCCTGCCGACAGGCCCTTGCCGAAGTCCTCGCCCTGGGCGAAGCCGCCGATGACGTCGTTGCCGAGCGCGCCCGCCCCGACCAGTGCCCCGACGACGACCATGGCGAGGACCATGACGATCCCCTGGTTGGCGGCGACGAGCAACGCCCGTCGCGCCAGCGGGAGCTGGACCTTCCAGAGTAGTTGCCGCGAGGTCGTCCCGGTCGAGGTCGCCGCCTCGAGGACGGTCGCCGATACCCCGCGGATGCCTGCGTCCACGAGGCGGATCACCGGCGGGATGGCATACACCAGGGCCGCCACGATGGCCGTGAACCGGCTGGGCTGGAAGAGGGCCACGGCCGGGATGAGGTACACGAAGGCCGGTAGCGTCTGCGCCGCGTCGAGGAACGGACGCAGGACGGTCCGAAACGGATCGTTGCGGGCGGACAGGACGCCCAGCAAGCTGCCGATCACGAGGGTCAAGGCGGTCGCGATGAGCACGCTCGCGAGGGTCTGCATGCTGTGTTCCCAGAGGCCCAGCAGCACGACGAGGGCAAGACACGTCCCTGCGATGACGGCGGGCCTGCGGCCGGAGACGGCCCAGGCGACGACCAGCGCGACACCGATGACCAGCCACCACGGCGCGGTCGTGAGCACTGTCTCCAGGGGGTTCAGGACCCAGATGCTGATGACGTCCTTGATGACGGAGGTCGCCTCGCCGAACGTCATCGTGATCCAGCGAGCGACGACGTTCACCGGGTCGACGAGCCGAACGCGGATGGCATCCGGGAACGCGGCCGGGTCCTCCAGCGCTCGTGCGGCCAGGCTCGCCACGATGACGGCGCCCAGCCCGGCAAGGTAGCGCAGGCGTCGACCGGCGGCGGCAGCGTCGCTGCGTCGGGAGCGCGGGTCCATCCACTGACCGGCCTGGTCCGTCAGGCGATCCAGGACGATGGCCAGGATCACGATGGCGAGCCCGGCCTGGAAGGCCAGCCCCACGTTGACCTGCTGCAGTGCGCGCAGCACGGACAGGCCCAGGCCCGGCGCTCCGATGAGGGCCGTGATCACGACCATCGAGAGGGCCATCATGATCGTCTGGTTCACGCCGATGCCGATGGTCCGCCTGGCCAGCGGCAGCTGGACCTTGCTGAGGACCTGGAGTCGCGTCGAGCCGAGCGACCTGGCCGCCTCGACCGACGCATCCGGCACGGTGCGGATCCCGAGGGCGGTGATCCGGATGGCCGGCGGGATGGCGTAGATCAGGGTGGCGATGGTCGCCGACGAGATGCCGATGCTGAACAGCAGCGTCAGCGGGGCGAGGTATGCGAACGTCGGCATGATCTGCATCACGTCGAGGACCGGCGTGATCACGCCGAGGAACCGCGGCGAGCGACCGGCCACGATACCGAGTGGGATCCCGATCGCCAGCGCGACGACGACAGCGGCGAGCATCTGGGCCAGCGTGTCCATCCCTTGCGTCCACAGGCCGAGCAGGCCGATGGCGGCCAAACCGGCCGTTGCGCCGACCGCCAGTCGCCAGCCACCGAATGTCGCCCCGAGCACCGCCGTGACGGCCAGGACACCCGGCCACCCGAGGAGACCGATGAGGGCCTCGAACCCGTTGACGAGGCCGCCGACGCCGTCGCGGATGATGGCGAAGATGACGATCGAGTCGCGGTTCGCATCGACCCATGCCTTGACCCCGTTGAGGGCCGGGAACAGCGGGTATTCCTCATCGTGCGGTAGCGCCCACTCGCCGCGGAAGGCGACGTAGAGCAGGACGCCGAGGATCCCCAGGATGACCAGACCGGCCCGCCTGGCTGTGCGCGCCTCCAGGCGCGTGCCGAACGGTCGGCTGAGCGTCGTCATCCGCGGGTCGGGGTCGGGGTCGTGCCCGAGTTCCCCGTCACGACGGCGTGGTCGAGC
>JBKJHI010000056.1:0-12500 GCA_046599085.1 Candidatus Limnocylindrales bacterium | reverse complement strand
CGCCGCGACGTTGTCGCCGTCGATCGACAGCGCCCGGCGAGCCAGCACGAGCGCGCCGGCGTCATCGGCCCGCTCGAGGGCGACGCGGGCCAGGCCCACGACCGCGATGGAGTTGCGTGGGTCACCGTCCGCGACCTGCCGATACAACAGTTCCGCACGGTCGGCGCGACCCATGGACAGCGCTCGCTCGGCCTCCAGCAGGAGCTCGATCATGGGTGCGGCTCGGTCAGCATGGAGCGGGCGATCGCGAGGAGGGTGGGCCTGCGATTGACCTCGGGATCCGCGATGACCCGGTCGAGCAATGCGTTGAGGATCGTGCCCAACCGCGGGCCGGGCGCCACGCCCAGTTCGCGCTGCAGGTCGTCGCCATCGACCTCCAGGCCGTGCAGGTCGAGGACGAGGCCCGCCTCGAGCTCCCGCGCCACGCGGGCACGCAACTCGCCGAGCTCGTCGGCACGCGCCTCGCGCCCGGAGCCGATGTTGTCAGCTTCGCGCAGGCGGAACAGGTCGTCGAGCACATCGGGTCCGATCTTGGCGATGAATCGGCGAACCGCCGTGTCCGACCATTCGGGCACGTAGCCGAACATGTGCTGGCGCACGAGCGCCACGATCCGCGCTCGCTCGTCGCGACGCCAGTGCAGTTGGTCCAGGAAGTCGCCGGCGAGGTCGGCACCGACGACATCGTGGCCCAGGAAGTGGCCGTCGGCCATGGTGTCCGGCTTGCCGATGTCGTGGAGCAGGGCAGCGAGACGCAGGTATGTCGGTTCGGGAGCGGCGCCATCCACCGAGCGAACGGTGTGGTCCCACAGGTCCTCGCCCGGGAACTTGTTCTGTGGGATGCCGCGTTGGGCGGCGAGTGCCGGCGAGATCGCCGCGAGCAGCCCGAGGTCGGCCAGCGCCCGCAGCGCAACGGACGGCCGGGGCGTGGCCAGCATCTTGGCGAGCTCTGCCGCGATCCGTTCGCCCGACAGGTGGCCGACCAGGGCGGCCCGTTCCTGGATGCCGGCACGAGTCTCGGGCTCGATCTCGAAGTCGAGCGCGGCGGCAAGGCGCACGGCACGGAGCATCCGCAGGGCGTCCTCCTCGAATCGCAGGCGCGGATCGCCGACGGCGCGAATGGTCTTCGTCTCGAGGTCGGCCAGACCGCCGCTCGGGTCCACCAGCGTCGGGGGTTCGCCCGCGCGCCCACCCCACGCCATCGCGTTCACTGTGAGGTCGCGGCGCGCCAGATCCAACTCGATCGACTCGGTGAATTCAACGTGATGCGGGCGACGGAAGTCGGCATAGTCGTGGTCTGAGCGGAGGGTCGTGACTTCGACCTCGCCGACGGCCGGGTCACCGGTCCGCACCGCGACCGTTCCGAACGCGTTTTCGTAGATCGCGTCGTCGAAGAGCACCTGGGTCTGTTCCGGTCGGGCCGCCGTGGCGAGATCCCAGTCTTCCGCCTGGGCACCGCGGAGCGTGTCGCGGAGGGAGCCGCCGACGACCCACGTGGCGTGGCCGGCCGCCTGCAGCGTCCTCATGATGTGGAGGACCGGGGCCGGGACCGCGGCGGCGACCTGCGCGGCTCGGTCCGCGGCTTGGTTCGCGGCGGTGTCACCGGTCGCGCCAGCGTCGCCCGGCCCCGCGCGGCCGTCGCCCGGCGCGGCGCGGCCGTGCTCCGTCAGTTCTTCCCCAGGAAGAGGTACATCCGCCATGCGTCATTGCGGTCGTCGTCAAGGTAGGGCGTGAACAGCGAGTAGATGTCGCTGCGCGGCTCGTGCGGTTCCTTGCGCAGCCGCAGCCGTGCCTCCTCGAGCGTCTTGCCACCCTTGCGATGGTTGCATGGCTTGCACGCGGTAACGAGGTTCTCCCAGGTATGGCCCCCGCCGCGATGGCGCGGCATCACGTGATCGAGCGTCATGTCGTGCGCCTGGCGGCCGCAGTACTGACACGTGTGCCGGTCTCGGGAGAAGACTTCGCGCCGGCTCAGCTTGACCCGCGGTCGCGGCCGTCGGATGAGGTACTGGAGGCGGATGACCGAGGGCGCACGGAACTCGGTCCGCGGCGTCCGCACCATCTGGTGGTCGTACTCGATCACCTCGGCCTTTTCCCCGAACACGAGGCGGAAGGCCCTCGGCAGGTTGCAGACGTTGAGCGGCTCGTAGTTCTGGTTCAGCACGAGCACGACGCCGTCCATGGTGGCGCGAGGATAGCGCGCTTCAGGCCGGGGTGATGGCGGCCCAGCCGCCAGCCTGCCCGACCTTGGTCGCGAGGGGCCGGCCGAGCGCGTCGGCGATGAACCGGGCCGCCGGCAGCACGCCGTCGAGGGACACGCCGTGCTCCCAGCCGGAGGCGTCGAGGAAGTAGACGAGATCCTCCGTCGCGAGGTTGCCCGCGGCGCCCGGGGCGTACGGGCAGCCGCCTGTCCCGCCGGTGCTCGAATCGAAGGTCCGGATCCCGGCCGCCAGCCCCATCGCCACATTCGCCAGGGCGGTGCCGCGCGTGTCGTGGAAGTGGTAGGCCTGCTGCTGGACGGGGATACCGTCCGCCTCCGCGAGGGCGACCAGCTCGGCGACCTGGTCCGGGACGCCGACGCCGATGGTGTCGCCGAAGCAGATCTCGTCGGCGCCGAGGTCGAGCAGGCGGCGACCGACCGCCACGGCCTCCGTTGGGTCCACGCGCCCCTGATACGGGCACCCGAAGGCGGTCGAGACGTAGGCGCGACGCCACCACCCGAGATCGGCGGCGCGTCGCAGGATCGGTTCGAAGGCGGCGAGCGACTCGTCGATGGTCATGCCGATGTTGGCGGTCGTAAACGCGTCGGTGGCGGCGGTGAAGACGGCGATGGCATCCACCGTACCGGTCGCTTCGGCGCGGGCCATGCCACGTTCGTTCGGCACGAGGACGGGATAGCGCACGCCCGGCCGGGCAGTCGCGTCGAGTGCGGCGAGCAGTGCCTCAGCGTCGGCCAGCTGCGGGATGGCCTTGGGCGAGACGAACGAGGTCGCTTCGATCTCGCGCAGACCGGCGTCGGCGAGCAGGCCGATGAAGCGTGCCTTGACCTGGGTCGGGACGATGCCCGCCTCGTTCTGCAGGCCGTCGCGCGGGCCGACCTCGTAGATCCGGACGTGCCGGTCGGTGGGTTCGGGCTCGGCGGTCATCGGTCCCGCGTCGCCGCTAGACGAGCGGCGGATCCATCGCCCGCTCGATGCGAGCGATCTCGACCTCGATGCGGCCGATCAGGTCGATGGCGGCGGCGTGCTCCTCGCTCCCGTGCGGCGCCTTGTTGCGCCGGGATCTCGTCGCTCGATGCAGCGCCATGAGCTCGTCGCGGGTCTGCGGGAGGGGCGTCTCGTCGTGGTGTGCCATGACTGCGAAGTCTACGGCGCGGCGTCGATGGTCGCGAGGGCCTGTCCGCGCACGACCTGGTCGCCGGTCTGCACGATGATCTCGGTCAGGACGCCGTCGATCGGGGCTGTGACCGCGTGTTCCATCTTCATGGCCTCAAGGGTGACGACCGGGTCGCCGGCCGCAAGGGTGTCGCCGACGGCCGCGTGGACGGCGATGACCCGGCCAGGCATCGGCGCGATGAGGTCCAGCGGCCCGCCGCCGTGGCTTCGAGCGGCGCTACGTGCGGCGCGATCGACATCCGGCGGGCTGGCGAGGCTAAAGGCGATACTCCGGCCGGCAACGTCGAGGTTCACGGTGTCACCGACGCGGACCGCTTCGATCGCGCTGGCCTCGTCCAGCGCGGCACCCAGGCGCACGTTCTTGACCGCCCCTGCCGCCTCCAGTCGGATCGACGGCGGGCCGTTCAGCCGCCAGCCGCCCGTCCATGGCCCCGTGGTGTCGGCGTCGGCGAGGAGGGCGGCGGCGGTCGTCCATGCCTGGTCGGGGATCGCCGTCCGCTCGGCCCAGTCATCCGGCGGCCAGATGTGCTCCAGAGTGTCCGTTCGAATCTGGCCGTGGCGCAGCGCCGGCTCCCGGACAAGCCAGCGCAGGAACCGCAGGTTCGTCGTCAGGCCGAGAACGACCGTTGCGTCGAGCGCCCGCGTCAAGCGGTCCAGCGCGTCGGCCCGGTCATCGCCGCGCGCGACGACCTTGGCCAGCATCGGATCGAATCGACCGGTCACCTCGTCGCCCTCGTCGATGCCGGCATCGACGCGGATCCCGTCGCCGGTCGGCCAGCGCAGGCGCTCGATCCTCCCGGTCGCCGGCAGGAAGCCGTCCTCGGCGTCTTCCGCGTAGAGGCGCACCTCGATGGCGTGGCCCGCGAGCGTGATGTCCTCCTGCATCACTCCGAGTAGCTCGCCGGCGGCGATCCGCAATTGATCCGCGACGAGATCGCGTCCGGTCACGAGTTCCGTGACGGGATGCTCCACCTGGAGTCGCGTGTTCATCTCGAGGAAGGTGACCGCGCCGTGGGCATCCACCAGGAATTCGCAGGTGCCCGCACCCGCATACCCGACTGCCGCTGCCAGCATGACGGCCTGCGCGCCCAGGGCAGCGCGCGCCGCGGCGTCGATGGCGGGTGATGGCGCTTCCTCGAGCACCTTCTGGTGCCGGCGCTGCGTCGAACAGTCGCGTTCGCCGAGGTGCACGCCCTGCCCGTGGGCGTCGAACAGCACCTGGATCTCGACGTGGCGGGCGCCCTCGACCAGGCGCTCGAGGATGAGGCGGACGTCGCCGAAGGCCGCGGTCGCCTCGCGCCGCGCGGCGGCGAGCTCTGCGGGGAGTCGGGCGGCGTCGCGGACCGTGCGCATGCCCTTGCCGCCACCGCCGGCTGCGGGCTTGATGAGGAGCGGCACCCCGATCTGGTTTGCTGCCGCGGTCAGGGCCGCGTCCGACTGGTCCGCGTCGTCGTAGCCGGCTGGCGTGGGGACGCCGAGGCTCGTGGCCAGCCGTCGTGCGGCCGCCTTGTCACCCATCGCCCGGATCGCGTCCGGTGGGGGACCGACCCAGGTGATCCCGCTCTGGATGACCGCTTCCGCGAAGTCCGGGCGCTCGGCGAGGAAGCCGAACCCTGGGTGGAGGGCATCGGCGTTCGCGGCGACGGCTGCTGCGACGACGGCGTCGGCGTCGAGGAGGTCGAGTGCGGTCGGGCCGTCGGTGGGCGGGATGACGACGTCGATGCCGAGGCGGTCGCAGGTCCGCGCGATGCGCCGGGCGATCTCGCCACGGTTCGCGATGAACAGGCGTCGGATGGGGCGCACCTGCCGCGCACCCGGGCCGCGGCCCTCGCCGTCGTCACGTGCCGCACCACCTGACCCCATGAACGCGTCAAACGCGTCAATTGCGACACGCCAGCGACCACCAACGCGCCTGGCCGGGAGTCGACCGGTCGCGATCCAGCGCTGGACCGTCCGGATCGATGCTCCGGACAGCCTCGCGACGTCACTTGGGCGCAGTTCCTCGCTCATCGTGGCGCGAGTGTCGCATAATGACCGTGGTGGGTGCGTGCCCGGGTGCGACCCAGACCCTCACCCAGCATGTCCGCTCCTCCAGAGAGCGCTCCGCGCACAGATCCCTCGTGGACCCATGCCCAGACTGCAGGTGACCGCACGCTGGTCATACCGTCACGAGGAACCTGTCAGGAATCCGCTCCCGGTGGGAGCCGTGCCTGGCTCGGGTCAGGCACGCGCGTTGCCGACCGGCGCGGCGCCGATCGCCGGCCCGGCGGAACCCGCCGACCCCGCGGGACCTGTCGGACCTGCCGGACTCGGGGACGCCTCGTCGTCCGTCGGTGGAAGCGCGATCTCCTTGAGTGCCCGCCAGATCGCCACGAGCACCACGGCCGACCCGAAGAAGCCAAACCAGAATGGCGCCGTGACGCCAAGCTGTTGAGCCAGCACACCGCCTACGACGGATCCGATCACGGCGCCGCCGACGTTACCGAGCATGTACACGCTCGTGACGCGACCCATGAGCGCCGCGGGGACGGCCCGCTGGCGGACGGTGGTCGATGTCGTGCCCCAGACGACCGCGTGGATCCCGAACAGCGTGAGCGTGAGGGCCGCCACCGGCGCAGACGTCGTCACGGCCAGGATCAGGTGGGTGACGGTCTCCAGCAGCAGGCCGACGCGCATCAACGTCGAGAGCGCGTAGTGGCGCTCGAGCCAGCCATACGACCCCGACCCGATGAGCCCGCCGATGGCACCGACGGTGATGAGCAGCCCGAACCCGAATGCGTCCAGGCCGAGCCGCTCGGTCGCCAGCAGCACGTACACGGAGTACGGCCCCCAGAACGTGATGTTGAAGATGAAGATGGTCAGGGCGAGGGTCCGAACCGGCGGGTGCCGCCACAGCCAGGTGAAGCCGTCGGCGATCTCGTGACGGATGTGTCGCGGAGGACCCTCCGGCCGCGCCCATGGCTTGCGCACCATCCTCGCGAGGAAGATGGCGCCACCAAGGGCAAGCAGCCCATCCGCCGCGAACGGCAAGGCCATCCCAAGACCGAACACGAGCGCCCCGAGCGGCGGGCCAGCCAGCTGGTTCGCGACGATGGACGTGCCCATCAGTCGGGCGTTGGCGATGCCCAGGTGGGCCTTCGGGACACGCGTGGCGATCAGCGCGCTGGCGGCGTTGTCGGCGAACGTCTCGGCGGTGCCGATGAGGAACAGCGCGACGTAGATGATCACGAGGTTGACAACGCCTGTCGCGATCGACAGCGCCAGCACCGCGAGCACGGCAGCCCGCAGCAGGTTCACCGCGATCGCCAGCCGCCGGCGGTCCACGCGATCGACGATGGCGCCGGCCGGGACACCCAGCAGGACCCATGGCAGGTACTGCATCGTCACCGACAGACCGACCGCCAACGGGTCGCGCGAGACGGTGGTGACCAGGAGCGGTCCAGCGGCCAGGAGCATGCCGTCACCGAGGTTCGTGAGCGCCGCGGAGCCCCACAGCCAGCGGAAGTCGCGGCCGAGGTGCCCAGGCAGGAGTCGCTCGATCACGCCTCGGAGTCGGTGTCGGGATCCGGCGCCCAGGCCGGCCGTCGCTTCTCCGTGAAGGCCGTGAATCCCTCGCGGGCCTCGGCACTCACGCGCTGGCGGGCGATGACCCGCGCCGTGTGCCACTTCGACGATCCGTGGCCCAGACCGCGCACCTCGCGGATGATCGATTTGGCCGCACGCGCCGCGGTCGGCCCGGCCGCCAGGATGTCGTTCAGCGCGCCGGCGACGGCGGCATCGAGCGCGTCGTCGCCTTCCACGATCTCGTGGACGAGCCCGATGCGCTGGGCCCGGATGGCGTCGAACCGGCGACCGCCCGGGAATAGCGCCCGCGCGTGGCTCTCCCCGATCTTGGCGACGACGAACGGCGAGATGACGGCCGGCAGGATCCCGAGGCGCGTCTCCGTGAACCCAAAACGCGTGCCACTCTCGGCGATGACGAGGTCCGCGACGGCACACAGGCCCATCCCGCCGCCGAGTGCCGCCCCCTGGACCCGCGCGATGACCGGCACAGGGCACGTATCGATGGCCTCGAACATGTCGGCCATGGCCATCGCGTCGTGCTCGTTTCCGTCCACATCGAGCGTCGTCGCCGCGCGCATCCAGCCGATGTCCGCGCCGGCGCAGAACGACGGGCCGTCTCCAGCCAGCACCACCGCGCGCAGGGCGGTCGGCTCCTCGCGGGCAAGCGTCGTGAACGTCGTGCGCAGTTCAGCGATGAGCGACGCATCGAAGGCGTTGTGGGCACCGGGGCGCGCCAGCGTGACGCGGGCCACGACCCCACCGGGCCCGGAGCGGTCGAGGCGAAGGGCACGGATCGCGTCCATCGGCGGCAGGGTAGCACCGGCGACCCCGGCCATGGCCGTGCATGACCAACGGGTGGCCGTCGATCGGATCGTGGTGGACTACGCTGCGGCGATGGGCCCGACTCCATCATCCGATCCCTGGTCACCGGCCTGGTAACCCGACCCGAGCCGCCGGCGCCTCGCGTCGATCCGCGCGGCTCGGCGCGGCATGATGCTCGGCCTGCTGGCGTACCTGGGTGCCGCCGCCGCCCTCAGTCGAGTAGCCGGACCTCGTCGCCGACGCTGATCGTGCCGGGCACGTCCACCTCGCCCCACACGCCGAAATCGACGTCCTTGTCGTTGCGCAGCCCGCGATACGAGATGATCGTGCGCAGGGTGTCGAGGTCGCGCTCGCCGGTGTCGGGGTCCTGGGTCGTGATGGCGCAGCGCGGGACGGGCGCGCTGATGCGCATCTCGGCGCCACCGACGGCGATGCGCTGCCCGATCCAGCCGTCTTCGACCTGGGCAGCCCCGTCCTCGAGTTCCATGAGCATCCGGAACCGTCGACCGTCAACGGCACTGACGCCCAGGTGCTGGCCGAGCTGATCCAGCGAGCCGTCGGAGATCAGCGTCGCCGGGTGATGGTCGCGCGTCCCGCCCGGCTCGTCCGTCCGCGCCAGCCGGATGTCGCGCCCGGCGAACGCCGACAGGGCTGCCGCGAATGGGCCCCCGACCACATGGGCGACCGACCGGCGCCCGTACAGCATCGTGACGATCGGGTCCTCGGTCTCGACGTCGCCCTCGACGATCTGGCCATCGGGGAAGGTGAGCCGCAGGGTCACGCCGTCGGCATCGGTCCATGCCGCGATCGTGACGAGGCTGCCGATGACCAGCCGATCCATGAGGCGGCCGGTCGCATCGACCAGGTAGAACCGGCGATCCTCGGCGACGCCGCGCTCGGTGAGGAACACGGACGTCGGATGGAGCAGGCCCAGGCTCTTGACCGGGGCGATGGACAGGCGGGCGACTCGGGGCATGCCCGGGATGCTACCCGGGCCGGCCGTCAGGCGTCGCCCCGGGTGCGGCCCTCGGTCCTCGCGCTCACCGTCACGACACGTTCCTCGGCGCCGCGCACGAGCTCGATCTCGAAGGGCGCCTCGAGCACGACGAGCGCATCGTGCAGGTCATCGCCATCGGCGATGGCATGATCGCCAGCACGGACGATGAGGTCACCGGCCTCGATGCCGGCTGTCTCGGCAGGCGAGCCGTCCTCGACGCCGCGAATCAGGACACCGGGTCGCTCCGGGAGGCCGACAGAGCGGCGCAGTCGCCGCGCGACGTGCGACGGCGCGATGGCCACGCCGAGGCGCGGTCGTTCGACCGACTCGCCACGCCCCAGCGCATCGACCCTGGCTCGCAGCGTGACATCGGCCGGCAGCGCGAGATAGAACCCCTCGCCGATGCGATTCGTGTTCAGCCCGAGGAAGGCGCCGCTGCCATCGACGATCGCGCTGCCGGACGAGCCCGGCGCCATCGCGGCCGTGTGTTCGATGCTGCCGCTGATCCGTCGTCCGCCGGGCCCACGGAACGCCCTGGAGACAGCCGAGACGAGCCCGAACGTCACGCGCACGCCACCGCCGGCGCTCGCCGCGGCGGCGAAGACCGCGGTCCCCACGCCGACCGATCCGTTGCCGGACGCCGAGGACCACACGATCGGCGTCGAGCCCGCCGTGTCAACGGCCACGACCGCAAGGTCGCCGTCCGGGTCCACCCCCTGGACCGTGCCGCGGGTCGCCCGGCCGTCGTCGAAGCGCACGGTCACTTCGGCGCCGCGCAGGTTGTGGGCGTTGGTCAGCACGAGTCCGTCGGCGATGACGACGCCGGAGCCGCGGCCATTGCGGCCGATCCCGACGATGGACGCGGCGGTCGAGGTCGCGACGGTGGCGACGGTGGAGGAGAGGGTCTCGATGGCGTTCACGGTGGCGACTCCGGTATTGGCGTGGCGCGGTGGGCATGAGTGACTTGTGACTTGCAACATACTACTGACTACGTCTCTGCGCAAGAGGTGAGCGCCGCTACCGCGTACCATCCGGCCATGCCCGACAACCGCGCTGCGTCGCCATCCGTGCCTGCCTCTCCCCTCGCGCGTGCGCTGGATCGCGTGGGCGACCGCTGGAGTCTGCTCGTGGTCGAGGCGCTGCTCGACGGCCCGCGGCGGTTCGGCGAACTCGCCGATGTCGTCGCCGGTATCGCCCCGAACATCCTCACCGACCGGCTGCGACGCCTCGAGCGCGCCGGCGTCCTGCGCTCCTCGCCCTACCAGGAGCGGCCGACCCGCTTCGCCTACGACCTGACCGCTGAGGGCCGCGATCTTGCGTCGGCCGTGCGCCTCCTCGCCGATTGGGGCGCGAACGGACCCGGCGAGGTCGAGCCGTTGCGCCACGCGACGTGTGGCACGCCGCTCGAGGCGCGCTGGTTCTGCCCGACCTGCACGGTCGTCGTGGACACGGCGGACGCACCCGAGGAGCGCTTCCTCTGACGGCCACGAGGACCGCGACGCCCAGCACGGCACCTGCGACGTCCCGCGCGGAAAGCCCCGCCAGCCCCGCTACACTCGGGGGCATGGCCATGGATGACGAGCGCTGGGAGCCCGGGATGCCGGTGCTCGACCGTCAGGCGGTCCGCGAGCCCGCTCGCGTCCCCACACTGCCACCCTCCCTGCAGGGCCTCCCACCCCGTTCCGTGCCGGAAGTCGCCCCGACGCCGCTCCAGCAGCACTACGTCCTGCTGTCCGTGCCGGTCCTCATCGCTGGCGCGGTCGCCATCACAGCACTCAACCTGGGCGCCGCACTGGGATCGCCGCTGATCAAGCTGTGCGTGGTCATCGGTGCGCCGCTCCTCGTGGTGACGACCGCCGATGCGATCGTGCGCATCTGGCGCTCGGCCTGGGCATGGATGCCGGTAGACCGGGTCAAGGGCACGTTCCGCCTGGCCTGGGTCGCGGTCAGCGTCATCGGCCTGCTGGCGCTGATCGCGGCGTCCAGCGCGGCGCTGCTGGCCTGAGCGGATGACCGACGACGGGCCGGACTTCGATCGCGGGCGGGATGGTCGCTCCACATCGGAGCCGTCCGGCGGCGGCGTCCCCACGTGGCTGGGGCGATCGCTGAACTTCTGCTCCAACTGTGGATCGACGCTCCAGTTCGGCCGGGTCGAGGGCGAGGACCGCGACCGTTTGTCGTGCACGCTGTGCGGGCATATCGCCTACGTCAACCCGCGCCTCGTGGTCACCGCGCTGCCGGTCACCGACGACGGCGAGCTGCTCCTCCTCCGCCGCGGGATCGAACCCGGCCTCGGCCTGTGGGCCCAGCCCGGCGGCTTCCTGGAGATCGACGAGACCGTCAACCAGGCGGCCATGCGCGAGACGTGGGAGGAGACCCGCCTGCGCATCGAGCCGGGCGAGATCATCGGCCTCTACACGCGCCTGGAAGCGGCCATCGTCACCATCGTGTTCGAAGCGCGGATCGTCGGCGGCAGCCCGACCCTGACCCCTGAAGCGCTCGAGATCCAGACGTTCCGCCCGGAGGACATCCCTTGGGCGGACGTCGCCTTCTCGACGACGACGTGGGCCCTTCGCGATTGGCTGGCAATGCGCCGGCCCGACATCCGCTGGCCCGATCGGGTGGCCGGCCACTAGGTCAACGGAACGGGATCCCGCCCATCAGGCCGTCCTCGCCGACGACGCGCCGGACCCCATCGGATTCGGCCAACACGTCGGCGTCCACCTCCGCCGCGACGATCGCGCCGACCACGATCCGGCGCCGGGTCAGGTCCACGACCCGGCCCTCCGACGTCACGAGCGCGACCTCGACGATCATCGTGCCGTTCGGCCGCGGGCTCGGCAGGTCGAACGTCACCAGGAACTGGCCGCTGCGCTGCGGCCCGGTCAGGTCGGCTGACCGGACGGGAGCGACCGTGACCGCCTCGATCTCACGCTCGCGCCGCCCCTGGAGCGAGATCCGGATCGCGACGGGCTCGCCCACGACGTAGCCAGACACGGTCAGTCGTCGAGTCGTGATCTCCTCGCCCGACGTGGCCGGCGACGTGAGGATGAGTGCCTGGTCCGGCTCGATGCCGAGGCGTGAATGGAACTGCGTCCCGGCCACCGCATCGGTCGGCCCCGTCGCGCTGGCGTCCGGCGATCCACCGAACAGCCCGAGCGACACGATCGCAACGACCAGTGATCCGCCAGTCACGGCCGCGACGCGATCGCGCCATCGATGGCCGTCGCGGACAGGCCGGACCGCGACGGCGACCGGCTCGAGCGCGACCGGGTCGGTCGGGCTTCGCTCAGGTGAGGTCGATGAAGACGTTCTTGGTCTCCGTATAGAGGTCCAGGGCAGCCATCCCGAGTTCGCGGCCGATCCCCGACATCTTGTAGCCGCCGAATGGGGCCTCGGTATGGACGGAACTGTTCGAGTTCACGCTGATGACCCCGGCCTGCAGCGCCTTGGCCGCCCGGAGCGCCTTGCCGATGTCGCGGCTCCAGATGGACCCGGCCAGGCCGTACGGCGTGGCATTGGCGAGGCGCAGCGCCTCCTCTTCCGTGTCGAACGGGATGATGCTGACCACCGGGCCGAAGATCTCCTCACGGGCGATGCGCATGTCGTTCGAGACGCCGTCGAAGACGGTCGGCATCAGGTAGGCGCCCTGGGCGAGTGCCGGATCGTTCGGGGCGTCGCCACCGATGACCAGCGAAGCCCCCTCGGCCAGCCCGATCTCGATG
>JBKJHI010000045.1:0-4291 GCA_046599085.1 Candidatus Limnocylindrales bacterium | reverse complement strand
CGAGCCGATTGGCATCGTCCCCGGTCTCGGTAGCCACCTCATGTAGGTAGCCCAGCTGCTCGACCAGCTCTTCGGGATGCTGCGCTCGGCAGCACGTCATCCAGCCTTCGCCGTACTTGAGGATCCGGCGGCAGGCGTTCTTCATGGTCCGGACCATCTTCTCGTCCGCGGCGTTGGTCACCAGGCGCGGGTTCGAGACGACCCAGAAGGGCGGCGACTGCTGGATGGGCATGAGCGGACCCATCTCGGTGCCCGAGAAGAAGGCGACATCGTCGTACTGGTAGTGCTCGCCATGATGCGTGACCTTGCCGTCGATCCAGAGGGCGCGGAGGACCTCCAGGCCCTCCTCGAAGATCGCGAAACGTCGGTCGAAGTCGAGCCCCAACGCCTCGAACTCGCGACGGACGCCCACCTCGGGATTCCCGGCACAGCAGCCGAAGATCGTGCGGCCATTCGACAGGACGTCCACGGTCGCCCACTCAAGCGCAAGGTAGAGCGGGTTTCGCGACGACGTGACGAGGCACGCCGTGCCGAGTTTGACGCGCTTCGTGCGCTGCGAGATGGCCGAGAGGAGGGCCATCGCCTCATAGCGTGGCTTCGAGAAGAGGCTGTCGCCGACCCAGACGGAGTCGAAGTCGAGTCCCTCGACGGTTTCGCTGAGATCGAGCAGCTCCGAGAGCCCATAGTCCGGCGCGATCAGCGGCTCGCGGTTGTTGAGATTCACCCCGAACGCAAGTGGATTCGGCTGCGTCACGCACCACCCCAGAAGGCGCTCATCGGCGTCCGTGTCGCTCTCCGGGGATCGCACGGTGAGCCATGTCGACTGTCAACACGACGAATTGTAACAGCGCCACAGGCACGACGCCAGTCACCTGATCTGCAGACGCGCTGTTCTCCCCACGTCCTACGCCACACGTTCGCCAGGTCGTTTCTGACGAACGGCGGCGATGTCTTCAGCCTCCAGCGGATCCTCGGCCATAGCCCGTCATCGATCCAGGTCACGCGCAGGTACGTGACGCTGCTGGACGATGACCTCCGAGCTGTCCATCGACAAGCATCGCCAGCCGATCGCCTCGGCGAATAGGACTTCAGGAGCGGCATTCTGGCGCCCTCGGATGGTCCTGCGGGCGCTCAGCTAACGATCATGATCGCCGGCGTCGCCGAGCTCGTCGCCCGCCTCGCGGCCTGACGCTACTGCATCCAGGCCTTCGAGGTCGCGGCCCAGCGCGACCTGGGCCAGCCGCGAGGCACGATCTCGCGACTCCTGCGCGGGCGATCGCCGCGCGAGCGCTCGCGGAATCCTCGCGGGCTGAGACGGCGCCACTAGTCTTCGCGCGGAAGGTCGGCCGACGCGCGACACGCATGGCAGCGGACGGACGGCCGCCCTCGGCCCACGTGATCCTCGATCGGTCCCCCACATTCGACGCACACGCCGGCGGCGCGTCTGTTCGCCACGAGTGTCGCCGCGGCCTCGCGAGCCAGCTGCCGTTCAGTCCGGGTCTGTTCGACAGCGGCAGCCCGCGCCGTTCGCTCGGCCTCCCTGGCACGGTTACGCTCGAGTTTCTCCGAGGCATACCGCTGCTCCTCGAGCTCGCGGCCCGAGGCGTACACCTGGCTCCGTCGCGCCGCCTCCCGTTCGGTCGCGCCGCTCGGGATCAAGCCCAGTCGGACGCTCGGACCGATCAGGATCCGGATCCCCATCCGCCTGCGCGGCCGCCACGTGTAGTTCTCCCAGACGACGAGGCCGCCGACCGGCGCCGGCCGCGTCGCGATGATCCGATCGAGGTCGTCGGCAGGCACATACCCGGCCAAGAGCCGGCCGTCCACGCTGCGCACCGCGATCGCACGAGGGTCGACGGGGTTGTTCGGCTCCGCGACCAGGCGGACGGCCTGGCCGACCCCAAACTCTGGCCGCTGCGCGTCCGCGTGATGCGGGATTCCGACGACGGCGACGCTCCGCGCGCCGGCGGCCAGAAACGCCTCGGGATAGCCGTCGTCGTCACGGAGGCGATGACCCGTCACCGGGTCCTCGAGGCGGATCCCGGACGACCAGTCCTGGGTGTCATGCTGGTAGTCGCGATAGATCGCCGCGTTGATCCTTGCCGCTCCGACCTCGACGACCGCGAGCTGCTCGTCGGGGCCGCCGGCACCGCTGTACGTGATCGTCCCGACCACGCGACCGGGCCCAGGTTGAGCGGCAGTCGTTCGGCCTCCCCGGCCCAGAGCTGCGATCAGGACGGCCGCGATCACGAATATCGCGATCGCGATCGGGAGAAGGTCCATTCAGCCGTCGTCGACCGTGGGTGCGCCCGCGAGGGCGTCGCCGCGAACACTAGTTGGCAAGGTCGTCGCCCCACGGATCGTGGAGATAGTCGTGCAGCGGCTCCGAGCGACGCCACGCCCGGGCAATGCCGAGCTCGGCCGCTCGAGTGCGAATGAGATGCCTCCACGCGCGCCGGCCGCGCGGTCCAATCAGCTGACCATCGATCGAGTCCTTGCCGCCGAGGAGCGGCCAGGACGTCACTCCTGGACCGCCCACCTCGCTCAGCAACAGCCGTGCAAGGATCGCCCGTCGCAACAGGTCGCGCCATCGGTCGAAGGCCACCTCGAGCCGATCCCGAGGCATGATCTGGTTGATCCCGTGACGGGCGAACAGATTCGTCCAGTGGGACTCCTCGACGACCGACCCGTGGACGACCCTCCCGCGCAGCGCCAGTAGCTCGCCGACGTCGGCGAAGATCCTGTCCGCGGGATCCCCCGGCAGCGCTAGGAGGTGGGCCGCCCGGCTCCTGAGCGCCAGCGTCAGGTCCTCGCGCTCCGCGGTCGAGAACGCGGCCTCGAGGCCGATCGAGAGATCGACCACGACGTCCTGCCAGGCGGCCGGTCGATGCGACCGATTGAACCGGTTGATTGCTACCAGCAGGGACGGCAGCTTCTTCGGAGGCCTCCCATAGAGCTCCACCATCATGTCGACGAGGCGCTTGATCCCGTCGACGTCAGGCGGCGTTAGCACACCGACGCGGCGCCAGTGGCTGTCCGTCTCCGGATCCACTGCAGCGGCCATTGGGCCGGTCGCATGCACGACTGACGTGAGGCCGAACACCTCAACCGACTGCGCAATCGTCGCTCCCGTGACGAGTCGCAGAACGCTGACGACATGGTCGAGGGCCGGCCGAGCGTCCATCGCCAGGATCCAGGTGTCCGTTGGGCCGGTGAGCTCCGCCACGGCGAGTGTCCTCGGTTCCCTGGACCCGAGCGGCACGTGTGTTCGATCGACCTCGCTGGCGGCTTCCTTGAGCTCCCTAGACAGGGTCTCCATGAGCCCCCGGACGGGCTCGAGCCGAACTCCATGGATGCTGGATCCTGCGATCGCTGAGACGTCGAGGTGCGTCAACAGTCGAATGCAGCGAACAGTCTGGTCAGGGGCCTGGACCTGCTCGACGAGCTCGTCGACGAAGGGCTGGACATCCGGTCCGTAGCCGACCGGCCGCGCGTAGGCGACTGTCGCCATCGCGACGACCGCGCGGAGCAGAGCGGTCGGATAGTCCTCAGCTCGCGGCATCATCGACGGTCGACCAAACCGATGCGGCAGCTCGTCCTTGAGCACCGCCACCAGCTCCGTTCCGACCTCGTGGCCAAGGACGTTCCAGATGGCCGCGTAGTCAAGCCAGGGGCTCTGGTGGCCGGGCACCGGCAGGACTCGCGCGAGCTCAAGCCGCGGGACGGCGTCCATGAGGAATTTCGAGGCGGCGACCCGGATCCGCTGGCGAGCGGCGTCGTCGACCGGAGGTTGACCGGTGTCGTCCTCGCTCACCTATGGGCCCTCGGGGGCTTTTGAGGGCGCCAAGCCAAGGTTCAACTTGATCACGACCACACCTTAACGGTCACGCTACTCGCCGTCCGCGCGGGGAGACCATGCGCAATTCAGAGGCTGCTTCCGGCTGGCAAGTGGTTGAGCGTCGCTCGTGTGCGGCAGGTCGAGTTCCCTCGTTTGGGACGCTCGGCGCGAACGGGTCGTCGACGATCTACCGCCGCGTTCGCCCGAGTAGCCGGTCCGCTGGTGACGCCGTCCGATGTTTCGCCGCTACGTCCGCATCCGCCAGCGACACATAGCGCTTGACCATGTCGAGCGTCGTGTGCCCGAGGATCTGCTGGAGGCTGAAGACGTCGCCGCCGTTGACGAGGTAGCTGCGGGCGAACGTGTGGCGCAGGGAGTGCGGGCTCATCCGTCCGGTGATCCCGGCCCGCGTCTTGAGCCGCTTCAGCACCTGCTGCATCCCGCGCCAGTCGA
>JBKJHI010000060.1:0-22149 GCA_046599085.1 Candidatus Limnocylindrales bacterium | reverse complement strand
CGCGTCGGTCACGGCCAAATCGCGCAGGATCGAGGGCAGGGCCGTGGCCGTGATCATCAGCTCGAGGCCCGCGAGGAAGACGCCGATCCCGAAGACGGCGAGGAGGCTCCAGGCGCTCAGGCGGCTCACCGAGGGCAGGGTACAGCTCGACTGCGGCGGACACGATTCCGAGACGACGACGAGACGGTTCAGCCCTATGGTTCGCTCGATTGGTCGCCGCGCGCGTGCGTCCATCCAGGACGAGGTGGCGACTGGAGGGCCGGGTCATGCGTCGTCTGCTGGCAATTCTTGGCGCGTTGCTGCTCGTGGCAGGTCTGCCTGCCGCCGGCCTGGCGGGCCGACCGTTCAAGGCCACCGACCACTCGGTCAGCGTCTATTGCGACGGGGTGCCATCAACCGACGGGCGGGCGTTCGCCTACTTCGGGGCCAACGTGTCGGACCTGTACGGGCCGGGCGCGTTCCTCGATGTCTGGCTGTCTGCGACTCCCGACGGAAGCCCGGACCTGTCCGGAGGGTTCGACCAGGTTCCGAGCGTCACGTGGGACGGGGCGACACTCGCGGGCGCCATCGAACTGGTTCGTCGCGATGGATCGGCGGGCGGGTCAGCCACCTTCAGCGCCACCCTGACGGCGGCCGGCGATCCGGCATCGTTCGACGATTCGTACAGGTACGGCAACCGCCACGTCAGCTACTCGGGGACGAGCCAGGTCTTCTCGGTTGCCGGCAGCCTGACGATCTCCGATGGGCCGGTCTTCGACCTCGGCGCCTGCTTCGGGGACGAGTCGACGGTCACCTCGCTGGAGACGAATCCCAACGCCTTCGTGGCCCGGTACTCCGACCGGTTCGTTGGCTGCGACCTCGTCGGAACCAATGGCGAGACGGGCTTCCTGTTTGTCGGCCTGGAGGATGACGGCAGCGTGTTTGTCGATGCGGCGGCTTTCGAAGCGGGAATCGGGGCAGTCGGCGCGGGCTTCGAGGCGTCGGGCTCGGTTGACCTGGACCTCAGCCTGTACAGCCTCGAGACGTTCGAGCCGGTCGCCGGCTCGGGCCACATCTCGATGCAGCTGATCGCGACCGGTGAGGACTTCACCAATCTGCTCCAGAACGCGACATTCCGCCGGGTCACCCGCGGCCAGCTGATCGACATCGAAGGCAGCCTGAACCTGGACGGCCATGTGTTCGATCTCGGCGCCTGCATCGGCCAGGACAGCACGACCAAGACGATCGATACCTTCCCGCAGGGGCCGAAGCCGGGTGGCAAGGTCCCGACCAACGATCTGCCGTCCGGTGCGAAACTCCTCAAGCCCGGCGCCTCGACCACGACCCAGACGAAGGGCGCATCACCGGCGTCGGAGGCTTCCTACGAGTGCCTGACCTTCACCGACGATCACACCGGCGAGGTGTTCGAGATCCCGGTCGGCTACACCGTCTGGTACACGTTCCAGGGAACCGGTTCGCCGATGACGATCGATACGGCAGGCAGTGACTACGACACGGTCACGGCGCTGTACACGGCCTCCGGCGGCGGCTACGCGCCGGTCGCTGATGGTTGCGTCGACGACAGCCCGACACCGCCGATCGGACGCACCCTCCAGGGATCGGTGACGATCCCGACCGTCGCCGGCACAACGTACTTCGTCCAGATCGGCGGCTTTCCCGAATCGTTCGCCTACGGCAACCTTCGGGTCAGCCTCCGCTGACTCACCGGGCAGTGGCCATGGTGCCCTCACCGCGGCCACTGCCCAGGCGCCGTCTCGCGACGGCTCCCGGACGGGCCGGTCGACACGGGCCGGTGCCCCCTTCGCGTGTCGACCCGGATCAGTTTGACACCGGGCGTTGCGCCTCGTTAGGATCAACGTCCATTGATATAAACTGCCGTTGATCCAACGGCGGCGCCGACCCCGGAGCACACCCTGAGCCCCTCGCCCGCCCGCGTCCGCAGCACGATCGCGAACGCCGTCCTCCAGCCCGACGAGCTGCGCGAGCTGCGCCTCGTCCACAAGGCCCTCGCCGACGTCAACCGGCTCCGCATCGTCCGTCGTCTCGCGGCCGCCGAGGCAACCGTTGCCGAGCTCGTCGCGCAGGTGGGGCTGTCGCAGCCACTCGTGTCGTGGCACGTGGGGCGGCTCCGGGCGGCAGGCCTCGTGACCACTCGCCGGCTCGGGCGCGAGACGTTCTGCCGGCTCCGCCTTGAGCGGTTCGACGAGTTCGAAGCCCGCCAGTCCGTGATCCTCGGCCTCGCCGCGACGCCCTCGGACGCGGCGTCCTGATGCAGTCGCTCGTCACTCCCGAGCTGCGCGCCCGCGTCCGCGGGGCCGCGTTGCCGATCGCTCTCGCCTTCGGTCGCCTCGGCCTGACGCCCAATGCCCTGACCGTGCTCGGGTTCGGCATCTCGGCCATCGCGGCGTTCGCCGTCGCCCAGAACGCCTGGACGGCTGCCGGCCTGTTCGTGATCTTCGGCGGCGTGTTCGATCTCTTCGACGGCGCGCTCGCTCGCGCCACGAACAAGGTGAGCCGGCTCGGCGCCTTCCTCGACTCGGTCTTCGACCGGGCCGGTGAAGCCGTCATCTACCTCGGTGTCGTCGTCGCCAGCGAGCGGGCGGGCTTCACGGCCGGGACCCTGCTCGGGGCCGCGGCGATGGCCGCCAGCTTCATGGTCAGCTACACCCGGGCGAAGTCCGAGAGCCTCGGCTTCACGCCCGGGACCGGGATGGCCAACGTCGGCATCGCCCCGCGCGAGGTTCGCCTCGTCCTGCTGACCCTCGGCCTGCTCCTGACCGGCGTCCTCGGCGGGATCATCCAGCCGGTCACGATCTACGGCTCGATCGACGAGTGGTGGGCTGGCCGGCCGGCCCTCGCCGGCGCCCTCGGCCTGATCGCCGTCCTCGCCACGGTCACCACGATCCAGCGGATCGTCCATGTCGCCCGCCATGCGCCACCTGAAGTCCAGCCGACGGCGGACGCGTCCGTCCCACCCACCACGAGCACTTCGTCGATCACAGTCGCCCCAGGAGGAGATCAGCACCCGTGAGCAAGACGAACGGCAGCAACGGCGCGGGATCGACCCGCGCAAACGACACGACCGCCGCCAATGGGCGCAAGCCCGGCGAGATCCGGGTCGCGATCGTCGGCGTCGGCAACTGTGCGAGCAGCCTCGTCCAGGGTCGCTACTACTACGAGAACGCCAAGGCCGACGAAACCGTCCCGGGCCTGATGCACGTCGAGCTCGGTGGCTACCACGTCCGTGACATCGAGTTCGTCGCCGCCTTCGACATCGACAAGAACAAGGTCGGCAAGGACCTGTCCGAGGCGATCTACACCAAGCCGAACAACACGATCACGTTCCACAAGGTCCAGTCGACCGGCGTGACCGTCGAGCGCGGCATGGTCCATGACGGCCTGGGCAAGTACCTGAGCCAGATCATCGAGAAGGCGCCCGGCGAGACGGCCGACATCGTCGGCATCCTCAAGGAGCGCGAAGTCGACGTGATGGTCTCGTACCTGCCGGTCGGCAGCGAGGAGGCCACCAAGTGGTACGCGGAGCAGGCCCTGGCGGCCGGCGTCGCGTTCGTCAACGCGATCCCCGTCTTCATCGGCCGTGAGCCGTACTGGCAGCGCCGCTTCGCCGAGGCTGGATTGCCAGTCATCGGCGACGACATCAAGAGCCAGGTCGGGGCCACGATCACTCATCGCGTGCTGACCCGTCTGTTCATGGACCGCGGCGTCCGGCTCGACCGCACCTACCAGCTCAACTTCGGCGGCAACACGGACTTCCTGAACATGCTCGAGCGTGAGCGCCTTGAGAGCAAGAAGATCTCCAAGACGAACGCCGTGACGTCGATGCTCGATTACGAGCTCGACTCGGACGACATCCATGTCGGGCCGTCGGACCACGTGCCGTGGCTGCTCGATCGCAAGTGGTGCTACATCCGGATGGAAGGCACGACCTTCGGCGACGTGCCGCTCAACGCGGAACTCAAGCTCGAGGTCTGGGACAGCCCCAACAGCGCCGGCGTCATCACCGACGCCATCCGCTGCCTGAAGCTGGGTCTGGATCGCGGCCTGAAGGGCACACTCGTCGCGCCGTCGAGCTACTTCATGAAGAGCCCGCCCCACCAGATCCATGACGACATCGCGTTCAACCGCGTCGAGGCGTTCATCCGCGGCGAGGACAACGAGACGCTTGTCGGGACCGAGAAGCCGGTCGCTCGCAAGCTGCGCAAACTTGCCGGCGCGAAGGCCAAGGTGGCGTCCGCCACCTCGTGACCGGCGAACGCCGTCTCGAAGCGCCGCATCGACGCGGGGGCCGTGGCCCCCGCGTCCTCGAACGCCTGACCCTGTTCGGGTACAAAGCCATGGCCTGGGTGCTGGGTGTCCTGCCGCCAGGTCCGTCGGCGGCCGTCATCGGCCGGTTCGCGCAGCTCTCGTATCTGGTGTGGCCGACCAAGCGCACCTGGTCGAACCGGAACTTCGGGCACGTGCTGGGCCTGCCATCGGATGATCGGCGCGTCCGCTCGATGGCCCTGCGCGCCTACCGCGGCTATGGCCGCTACCTCGTCGAGCTGATGCGGCTGCCGAGTCGTCCGGCCGAGGAGACGGTCCGCCTGGCGGCCACCCTCGACGCCGACGAGGTGCGCCGGATCTGGCGCGAGAACCCGCGCGGCGGGGGCCTGATCTTCACGGTCGGGCATGTCGGCAACAACGACGCGGTCGCGGCGTCGATCGCCCACCACGGGATGCCCATGAACGTCGTGGCCGACGATTCGTCCTTCCCGGAGCTGTTCGAATTGCTGCGCCGTCAGCGCGAGAGCTGGAGCGTCCATGTGATCGCGTGGCGCAACCTGCGCGAGATCTTCGGCGTACTTCGGGGCAAGGAGATGCTCGCCCTGCTCATCGATTGGGGTTACCGCAGCGACGGCATCCCGGTCCAGCTCTTCGGCGCATGGACCGCGCTCCCCGCCGGGCCCGCGACGCTGGCCGCCAAGACCGGCTCGCGCATCCTGCCGATCACGATCCACCGCCAGCCGGATGGCACGTTCGCGGTCTCGTGGCCCGAGCCGATCGACCTGTCCTCCAGCGATCCGGCTGAACTCCAGCGCGCGACCCAGGCGATGGCCGATGCCCTCGCGGCCGCGATCGGCGCCGCACCCGAGCAGTGGTACAGCTTCAAGCCGATCTGGCCGTCTGACCCAGCCGAGATCGCCGATCTTGAACGCCGAGCTCGACTCATGCAGTCCGGCACCCCGGACCCCGGTCCGGCGCGCGCCGCGGCCATCGTGGACGGCGCCGACCCGGCTGTGGAGTCGGCCGCGACGTGAGCGTGGCAGGCCGGATCCGCGGTCAAGCCCTCATCGGCGCGTCCTGGTTGGCCTGTCGGCTTCCCGAGGGCCCGCTGACCGCGCTCGCGGAGGCCGCCGGGGAGCTGTGGTATCGAGCGGCGCCCGAGCGTGCCGCGCAGGCCAGGCGAAATCTCGGTCGGGTGGCGACGGCGCTGGCGGCCGATGGGCGCGGGACCCCGGCGGTGCGCGCGGCTGCGACGGACCCCGTGGCACTCGAGCGACTGGTGCGACGCGCCTTCCGGCACTCGGCGCGCTACTACCTGGAGGTGGCGCGCACGCCCGCCGTCCGCCCGGCAGATCTGGAGCAGCGGATCCATATCGAGACGCCGGACACGATCGCCGAGGCCTTCCAGCCCGGGCGCGCGGCCCTGTTCGTCGGCCTGCACTTCGGCTCCCTGGAGCTGCCGGGGCTGTTCCTCGCGAGCCGCGTCGGGGGCGCAGTCGCTCCGATGGAGACGATCGAGGACCCAGACCTCCAGGCCTGGTTCATCCGGACGCGTGGCGCGATGGGCGTCCGCATCGTCGGGTTGCGCGAGGCCCGGCGCGAGCTGCTGGCGGCGCTGCGGGCGGGCACGAGCGTCGGCCTCGTCGGCGATCGCGACCTGACCGGCGGTGGAACGCTGACCAGCCTGTTCGGTGCACCGGCGATGTTGCCGCTGGGTCCCGCCCTGCTGGCCGTCGAGGCTGACGTGCCGCTGTTCGTCGTCGGTGTCCGTCGCGGGGCGGTCGGCCGCTACACAGGCCGCCTCATCGCCGTGCCCGTCCCGCCCGACGGTGCGCGGCGCGAGCGGGTGACGAGCCTCACCCTGGACCTGGCGCGAGCCTTCGAATCGATCGTCGCCGACGCCCCCGAGCAGTGGTGGTCCATCTTCTTCCCGATCTGGCCGGACCTCGAGAGCGCGGCAGCATGACGAGCGCCCCGGATCCCGGTACTGGCGCGGGTCCCGCCGCCGCTGACCGCCTCGGACGGTCGGATCTGCATATCCACACCGTCGCCTCGGACGGGACCGCGAGCGTCGTGCGGATCCTGGAGCACGTCGCGGCCCGCGGCGATCTCGATGTCCTGGCCATCACCGACCACGAGCGCATCGATGCCGCAGTCGCCGCCCGGACGATGGCTGCAGATCGAGGCATGTCGTTCGAGATCGTGGTCGGCGAAGAGGTCACCACCATCGGTGGCCACCTCCTGGCCCTGTTCATCGAGCGGCCGATCCGGCCGTACCGGTCGCTGCGCACGACCATCGCGGATATCCACGACGCGGGCGGCCTGGCCATCCCCGCCCATCCGCTCGTTCCGTACCCACTGTGCGCGCAGGGCCTGGTCCTGCGCCGCCTCCTCGACGACCCGGACAAGACCGTGCACCCCGACGCGCTCGAGACGTTCAACCCGACGGCGCTCGGCCGCCCGTGGCATGCGCGGGTCGTGCGATTCGCGGCGCAGCACGGCCTGGCGCAGGTCGGGAACAGCGACGCGCACGCGCTGGAAGCCATCGGGACCGGCTGGACGACCTTCCCGGGCCGAAACGCCGCGGACCTGCGGGCGGCCATCGCCGCCGGCACGACACGTCATGGCGGCTCGTTCCACGGGACGAGCGGGCAGGTCGGCGTATTCGGGCGGCAACTCGCCAAGCGCGCCGTGGACGCCCGTGACGAACTCGCGGGCCGGATCCGGCGCGACGGCACCGGTCGCGACCACGGCTATCCCGGCGGACGGCAGCGGCCGCCCCGCTTCGACCCGGACCGGCCATGAAGATCGGCCTCGTCTGTCCGTATGCCTACCCCGATTCCGGTGGGGTCGCCCAGCACGTCCGGTTCCTGTACGAGAACCTCCGCCTGCGCGGGCACGATGTCCGAGTCCTGACCGCGAGCCACGGTCCGCAGCGCGCCTCCGAGGGCGACATCATCCGCCTTGGCGTGGGGTTCTCCGTGCCCATCAACGCGTCGGTCGGCACCCTGACGTTCTCACCGCGCTACCTGTCGCAGATCGGCAAGATGCTCGAGCGCGAACAGTTCGACGTGCTCCACTTCCACGAGCCGCTCGTCCCGTTCCTCTCGCTGTTCCTGCTGCGCGAGTCGAACGCCGTCAACATCGCGACCTTCCACGCCTTCGCCGGCTTCTCGCCCTCGTATGAGTTCGGCAGCCGCACCCTGCAGGGTCACGCCAGGCGCCTGCATGGCCGGATCGCCGTGAGCGCAGCGGCGCGCCACTTCATCGACCGGTTCTTTCCTGGCGACTACAAGGTCATCCCCAACGGGGTGGACATCGCCCGCTTCGCAAACGCCGTGCCGATCAGTCGCTGGCAGGACGGGACGCCCAACGTGCTGTTCGTCGGTCGGCATGAGCCGCGCAAGGGCCTCCTGGACCTGCTCAAGGCGCATCGCGTCCTGCGCAAGACCGGGACTGTCTCCCGCCTGCTGGTCGTCGGATCGGGCCCGCAGGAACGGGAGGCCCGCCGCTACGTCGCCACCCGTGGCCTGCAGGGCGTCGAGTTCCTGGGCCGCGTCACCGATGCCGAGAAGGCCCAGCTGTTCCGGACCGCGGACGTCTACGCGTCGCCGGCGACCGGCGGCGAATCGTTCGGGATCGTCCTGCTGGAGGCGATGGCCGCCGGTGCACCCATCGTGTGCTCCGACATCCACGGCTACAAGGGCGTCGTGCGCCGCGGTCGCGAGGGACTGCTCGTGGCGCCTCGACGACCGCGCGAGCTGGCCGTGGCGATCGACCGATTGTTGCGCGATGACGTGCTGCGGGAACAGATGGGCGCGGCCGGGCGGGCGCGCGCCGAGGACTTCAGCTGGCCGCGCGTGACGGCGCGCGTCGAGGACTACTACGGCTTCGTGATCCGCCGACTCGCGGCGAGCGGATCGCTCCCGTCGGGCTTCTCGGCGGAGGTCCCTCAGGCCCCGCCGCCACCGCGCGCAAGATCGGAGGGCTCGTCGGGTGGCTCGTCAGAGGGGTCGCCGGGAGGCTCGTCCGCGGGCCCGTCCGAGCCGGAGGTCGTGGCCGCGATCGATGCCGATTCGGCCAGCGCGATCCGCCACAGCCAGGCCGAGTAGGCCACGACCAGGCAACTCACCGCGATGGCGACGGTCAGGATCGCCAGCGTCGGGCTGAGCAGCGGTGTCGCGAGGTTCCGTTCGGCGGTGCTGACCGGGAACTGGAACGCGTACAGGTAGGTCGGCAGGATGCCCTGGTAGGCATTCACGACGGCCGACGGCAGGGGCAGCGCGGAGATGTTCGGGTAGACGATGAGGAACCAGCCAGCGATGGCGGCGAAGGCTCCGACCACGTACCGGCGGGCGTCACGGGCCCCCAGCACCTGGCCGGCGAGGTAGACGAGCGGCAGACCGATGACGATCGCGATCGGCTCCACGGGGAGCTGGGTCATCGTGAACACCGGCGTGTCGGGCAACAGGGCGGCCGCGGCGAACCCGACGGCCACCGCAACGCTCCCGATCAGCCCGTTGCGGATCGTCCCGACGGTGGCACCCCGGCCGTCATCGCGCGTCAGCCCCAACACGACGCGTCCGAGGACCACCGCGCCGATCGCGACGACCACGAGCAGGCCCAGCACGCGCACGCTGAGGACGGCGTCGGGGATGACCGCCGGACAGGCCTGCGACCCGGGGTTGACGGACACCACGTCGACGAACCAGCACAGCGGCCGGGAGAAGAGCCAGACGATGGCGGGCGCGACGATGGCCACGGCCGCCAGCACGCGGGCCGCGAGCCAGGTTCGCCGTGACGGGCCGTTCCACAGCTCGGCCAGGAGGTAGGCAAGGGCGAGGATCACGAACGGCAGCGCCGTGTAGTAGTGGTACTGGAAGGCCGCCCGGTCGATGCGCGCCCAGGAGATCCACTGCGCCGCGAAGCCGATAGCGATGAGCCCCAGCGCCAGGGAGCGCCGCCGGTAGGCCATGATCGAGACGAAGATCATGGCCGGGACGCCGAGCCACCAGATGACGAGGTTGCCCGCGTCGTAGATCGCCGCCGTCGTGCCGCCGGCGAAGCTGTCCTGGTAGAACCAGACCGGCTTCAGGTCGAATGGCCAGGCCCACCACGGTGACGACGCGGCGTGCGGCGCGGTCAGGCCGTTGTGGTAGCCGTACATCTGCGCCGTGAGATCGACCAGGGTCTGACCGGTATTGCCCGCAGGCAGGCCCTCCCACAGGCGGTGGTTCTCGATCAGCGACCACGGGATGTATGAGACGACGTACACGGCGAGAGGGATCGCCACGAGGCAGACCGCGGCCCACACGATGGGCAGCCCCACCGCCCACCCGGGCCGGAGCCAGCCGGACGCCGGCGCCGCCGGAGGCCCGAGGAGCGCCTGGGCGTCATCGGGCGCAGGTTGCACCGCCATCGGGCCGAATCCCAGCCGCGCGCCCAGGCTGAAGGCGACGTAGACGAGCAGGGAACCGGCCGCCAGCGCGAACGCGACATGGACCGGCGTCAGCAGCAGCGGCCCGACCGTCAGCTCTGTGCCGGCCTGTCCGACTGCGAGGGCCCCGAAGAAGACCGCGGCCCCGATCGCCGCCGGCGCGCTCGCCGCGAGCCATTGCTCCTCGTCGGTCCAGGCGATCGGGTGGAGGACGGAGACCACGACCGCGATGAGGGTCAGACCGATCATGATCAGCAGGAAGGTCAGGTTGCCCAGCGCCTCGCCACGAAGCAGCCCTTCGACCAGGCCGATGATGCCGGTGCCGGTACCGGGGTCCGCCGCGGCCGGCACGCTGATGGCCATGTAGCCGAGCACGCTCGTCACCGCGATCAGGCCCAGGATGGCGAGCGTCCGGCCGAGCGCGCTGCGCACAAGGATCAGCAGTGCCAGCGCACCGATGGCGTAGGCCGCCACCCACTTCGATGCGAGGGCCAGGCCCAGCAGCAGGCCGACGATGGGCAAGCCGACGAGGAACGAGCCACGACCTCGCCACGCCCCGGTCCACAGGGCCGCGAACACGGTGTATGCAGCGAGGATGAACAGGCCGACGTAGACGTCGTTCATCCCGATCCGCGACTGGACGAACAGCATCCCGTCGAGCACGACCAGGATGGCCACGAACCCAGCGACCATGCGCCGCCGGAAGAGGATCCGTGCCAGGGCGTACAGCAGGAGCGCCATCAACGCGCCGGCGATCACGCCGGGAAGCCGCCAGGCGAAGGCGTGCGAGCCGACCTCGATGGCGGCGACCTGTCCGCCTGCTCCGAAGACCAGGAGTTGCTGGCGATCCTCGCTCGGATACTGGTCGTCGACGTCCATGGCCCACGCCGCAGGCTCCAGGTCGGTCGGGAGGACTGCGTCGGCGTACACGGCGTTCGCGTGCGGCTCGATGACGTAGACGGTCCAGCCGATCCCGCCGTCGCGCGCCGTCGGTGTCCGGCCGAGGACGTGGACCATCTGGGTGGCGTCGTCGTAGGCGACCCTCGTACCCGGCCCCGGCAGCGGATGCCGGCCCACGCTGCGCGGTCCGTCTTTCGCGCTGTCCCCTCCGATCGTCACGACGTCGTACATGGGTTCGGCGTCGGTCCCGCTGGTGACATACAACTTGGCGTCGTCGAGGCCGACGACGCGGGCCATCCCATGGGCGCCGCCCGCGAGCGGCACGGTGCTCGAGACGGCGGCCGTCGCGGGGTCGATGAAGGTCAGGCCGTCCGCAGTGGCGACCGCGACCCGCGGCAGGTCCACGACGGCCAGCCCGCTCAGGGCCCCCTCCACGATCGCGTCCTCGATGGCGGTCCGCATGTCGGCATCGCCCGGTGCGCCCAGGACGACCGAACTGGCGGGGTCGGTGGCGGCGCGCAGGTCGGCGACGTAGGCGCCGGCGTCGCCGCCGGTGATGGCCGCCAGCGCGTCGGCGAAGGCGCTCGGGTCGTCGATCTCTGCGGGCACCGCCGACAGCGCCGCGCCGGTACCGCCCGGAGCCAGGTCGGTGATGGCCGGAAGATCGAGCGAGCCCAGGACCTGGCCGCTCGTGGCGTCGATGGTCGTGACCCGGTCGGCGCTGGCCGCCACGATCGTCAGGCCGTCGTCCGTCACGAGCAGGTGCGCGATCGGATGCCCCACCGAGCCGAGGTCGATCGGCTCCAGTCCCACATCCACGCCACCCAGGCCGATGGCCGTCAGGTCCGTCACCCGGACGGAGCCGTCGGCGTAGCCGATGACGAGCCGGTCGGCCGTCCGATCGATGCCGAGGGCGGTCGCCCCAGGTGCGGCCATGATCCCGACGGTCCGGCGGGTGGCCAGGTCCTCGGTCCGGATCGTCTCGCCGGTCGCGATATGGACCCGCCCGCCGGCCAGTCGTCCGCTCAGTGCGTCGTCCCAGCGCGGCTCCAGCGCGGTCGCGACGACCGGCGTCCCGAGGTCGCTCGTCGCGCTGACGTCGTCCTCGCCGAAGGCGATGATGCCGCCCGCCATGGCGTACTTGGCCAGGTGCGGGTGCGTCCATTCGTAGATGTCATGGGACAGTCCATAGCGCCAGCCCTGGAGGAACTCCGTGGCCGTCCGGGCGTGATAGACCTCGTCGAAGTGCATCTGGTACGGCTCGGCCAGGCGGAACGTCCGCAGGCCCAGGGTCGCCACGAACAGGACGAGGAGGATCCACACGTCGAGTCGGTCGAAGCGGCCGCCCGGTTCCCCAGCGAGCTCGCGGTGGCGATCCGGCCGACGTGCCCGCGCGTGCAGGCGGTCGCGGATCCACTGGCCGAGCCCGACCTCGGCAAGACCGTCGCCATCGGACCAGACCACGCCCGGGTCGTGGACCGGGGGGTCGTCGCGCTCGGTGATCGTCGGCAGGTCGGCGGCGGCGGTGGTGGTCGTCGCGAGGATCCGCCCGGTGCCCGGCGCGTCCAACCCTGGCGGGGCCGACGCCAGCGGCGGCGACGTCGCGCGGTGCGATCGCCTGGATCCGATCGGCGCCGACGCCTCGATCAGCTCGTCCTCCAGTCGCTCGGCTGCCGATCGTCGAAGCTGAAGGAGCGCCCAGACGAAGACGGCCGTGTGCAGGATCGCCAGCGTGGTGACCGCCACGGGCGACCGGATGACCTCGCCGATGCCAAGCCAGTCGCGGGTCGGATTCAGCGCGGGGTCGCGCGGCGGGTAGAGCGTGGTCAGGACCACGTACATGTTGGCGAACGTCGCCACGGACGCGACGATGACCGCCACACGCCAGCGAGGCGAGATCGCCAGGAGGACGGCCCCGAGCGCGAAGAACGGGTAGCCGTAGCGCTCGTGGACACGTGTCGGCGCCGCGAAGAAGGCGAAGGCCAGCACGGCGAGGCAGACCAGCAGCGTCAGGCGGTCCGGCCGTCGTGCGGCCACGACGAGCACCGCCCCGATGGACACGACCAGCGCGACGGCCCCGACCACGACGGCCGGCACGACACCGAAGATCGCGGTCCCGGACCCGCACCGATCCGCCTCTGGGATCACGGCGTCGCAGATCCACAGGCCCGCGTTGGCCAGGCTGTGCCCCAGGTCGCCCGGGAGGATCGCCCACAGGTTGTACGCGTTGACCGTCAGGTACGGATAGCCGCCGCCCGCAAGTGCGATCTGCTCGATGAGGCCGGATCGGATGTAGGGGGCCGTCGCCATCGGCTCCAGGACCGACAGCCCGAAGGGCAGGCACAGGGCGAGCGCCGTCAGATACCCCGCGACTGCGGTCGTCAGGATCCGGATGGGACGCCCGGTGCGCTGCTCCCACGACGCCGCAGGATCGGCCGGCGTTGGCGGCCACAGGGCGCGCCGGATCGTGACCACGGCAACGAGCGGGACGAGGATGCCGAGCTGCGGCTTGATGATCGCGGCGACGACGGTCAAGATCGCGGCTCGCTCGGGTTGGTCCCGCCACAGCGAGCGCAAGGCCAGCAGCAGGAAGACGACGCCGAACGAATCGACCTGGCCCCAGACCACGCTGTCGAACCAGCTGATCGGGTTGAGCACCGCGACTGCCGCGGCGATGAGTGCGGCTCGCTCTCGACCGCCAAGCTCCCGGACCATCGACCAGACGAGATAGCCGATCCCGAGGTCCGCCAGGATCGGCGGCACCTTGATGAGGTCACCGATCCCGCCGATCGCCCCACCGACGATGCCGACCAGCCACAGGACGTACAGGTAGCCCGGCGTGTAGTCGTGGAAGAACGGGCGCTCGTAGAAGCCGAATGGCCCCTCAGCGGCGAGGTTCCCGGCCCACGCCTGAAACGACCCGAGGTCGGACTCGAAGCCGGACCCCGGGATGAGGTATGCGATGATGAGTCGAAGGGTGAACCCGAGCGCGAGGACGACCAGGACCGCGCCGAACGCCCCCTGCGTCCCGGTCGATAGGGTCGGCGCTCCTGTGCCTCGCTCGGATCCACCGGATGCGGCGCCAGTCACCGGGCAGATCGGCTCCTGCATTGAGCGTGGGAAGGTGGATCGGAGCGTAGCACAGGGCCGCCTCGCGGACCCCACGATGGACGGCCCGCCCGCGCGGGCGGCTGACGCGACCCCGGCGCCGATCGATCGCTGGCTGGCCGTCGCAGTCGGCGTCCTTCTGGCCCTCGCCGCCTTCGTGATCTACATGGCGACCCAGACCGACCGCGTCTACGACCATTTCGTCTGGCAGGCGGAGGCGTTCCGGGACGGCCTGGCCGAGATCCGCTATCCGGCCTTCGCGAACGGTGGGCAGCTGGGCAACAGCTTCTTCCAGGACGTCCTGCCCGTCGGCCGGATCGACGGCGTGGAGCGCGGCCTGCTCCCCTTCCCGCCGCTGCCCGCGTTGCTGCTCCTTCCATTCGTGGCGATCTGGGGCGTCCTCACCGACGACCAGACGATCTTCACCGCGCTCGGCGCGATCGACGTCGCGATCTGCTGGTGGATGCTCGGCCGCCTCGCCGTGCGGCCACCGATCCGCCTGGCGACGACCCTCGTGTTCGCGTTCGGATCGGTGTTCTGGTACACAGCCCAGCTGGCCACGACGTGGTACCAGGCCCACATCCTCGCCGTCGGGCTGCTGATGCTCGCCGTCGGACTGGCGATCGGCGCCGACCGGGACGCCCACGATGACGAGCTCGGCTTCGACGATCCCGACGCCGCGACCGGCGGGCCGTGGCCGTCGCTGCCGCACCGCGGAGTCCGGTCCATCCTCGCGGTCGACCTGCGGCAGTTCCTGGTCGGCGTGTTGTTCGGCCTCGCCTGCACGGCGCGGCTGTCGATCGTCGTCGGAGCCCCGTTCTTCATGCTCGTCGGGTCGGGCGGGTCGTGGTGGCGCCGATCGTGGTCAGCCGGCCTCGGCGCGGCGCTGCCGATCCTGGCGCTGCTCGTCTACAACGTGGTGGCCACTGGCCACCTCTTCAACCCCGCCTACGACTACCTCTACCAGCTGGAGGCGCGCGGCTACCCGACCCTTGGGTATCACCCGACATGGGCGGTCGAGGATCCTCGCTACATCCCGCAGAACCTGGCGATCATGCTCGGGGCCCTGCCGGTCGTCCTGCCCGCCACGCTCCCGGATTCGCTCCTGGTCAACGCGTCGCCGGTGTGCACCGCGGCCGGATCCGTCCGCGGCCTGTTCGACGCCACGTGCCCGCTCGCCGTGCCGCGCGATATCGGGATGAGCCTGCTCCTCACCACGCCAGCCCTGCTGCTCCTCGCACCGACGCTGCGCGGCTGGGGACGGAACCGTCTGGTCACCGGCGCCGTTCTGGCGGTCGTGCTGATCTCGACGGTCAACCTGATGCACTTCAGCCAGGGCTGGGTCCAGTTCGGCTACCGATTCAGCAACGACATGGTGCCGTTCGCGCTCGTCCTCATCGCGCTCGGCTTCGAGCGATTCGCGCGAGGCGGCCACCGCCTGGCCATGCCGCTCGGGATGGCCCTGGTCGTCGCGTCGATCGCGATCAACGCCTGGGGAGTGGCGTGGGGGAGCCTGCTGGGATGGTGACCCGCTGGCTGCCCTCGATCGCCGTCGGCGTGATCGCATTCACGGCCATGCGACTGGCTCTCCTGCCGGACATCGGCTTCTGGGACACCGCGGAGCTCCAGGTCGTGGCGCCGCTGATGGGCACGGCGCACCCGACCGGGTTCCCGACCTACGTCCTGCTCGGCTGGCTGCTGAGCGTCGTCCTCCAGCCGCTGGGCGAGCCCGCGTTCCTGATGAACCTGTTTGCCGCCCTGTCCGTGGCGGTCGCGGCGGCCGTCACCGTGGACCTCGTTCGGGCCCTGACCCGGTCCGTCCCACTCGGCATCGTTGCGGGCCTAGGCCTGGCACTGACCGAGATCGCCTGGCGGATCGGGACGCACGCGGAGGCGCATGCGCTCCACCTCGCGTTGCTGGCGATCGTGGTGCGCCTGCTCGTCGCCTGGGAGGACGCGGTGGAGCGCGGCCGGGACGCCGGCGATGGTCGGGCGGATGATCGTGCCCTGGTGGCTGCCGCGATCGCGTTCGCCCTCGCCGTCGGCAACCACTCGCTCACGCTGCTGCTGGCTCCAGGCGTGGGTCTGTTCGTCCTGGCGGTGGACCCGCGCCTCGTCCGCAGCCTGCGACGCATCGCCGGGCCGGCGCTCGCCGCCGTGGCGACACTGGTCGTCCTGTATGCCGAGCTGCCGCTCCGTGCCGGCCCGTTTCGCGCCGACCTCGTCTACGGGCGACCGGACACGTGGGATGGATTCTGGGCGGTGGTCCTCGCCGAGCAGTTCCGGGGCAGCGTGGTGGCGCCGTTCAGCGACCTTGGTGTGAAGGTCGCGGCCCTCGCTGGCCGAGCCGTCATCTGGTGGGGGCCCCTGGCGGCCCTGATCCCGGTCGGGTTCCTGGCGGTCGCCATGCGCCGACCCCGGTACGCGCTGTTGAGTGGCGTGAGCCTGCTGATCACCGTGTTCTTCGCCGCGTCGTACGCGAACGCCGACATCGACCGCTATTACCTCGGACCGGCACTGTTCGCGTGGACGTGGCTCGCCGTGCTGGCCGCCACCGTCCTCGAGGCGCTGGGTGCGGGCCCAGACACAGGCCCAGACGCTGGTCCGGAGGCGGGCACTGACGCCGGCCCACGGCGCTCGCTTGGTGCCACCGGCCTGGCCGTCCTCGCCGCGGCGGTCCTGCTGGCACCGACCGTCTTCGATGCGCCGGCGCGCTTCGAGCGGGTCGATCGCAGCGGGGACCAGGACGCGCGACGCTGGGTCGACCGCGCGCTCGCCGAGATGGCGCCGGACGCCGTCATCGTGAGCTGGTGGAGTTACTCGACCCCGCTATGGTATGCACAACGCGTGGAGGGCCAGCGGCCGGACATCACGATCGTCGACGACCGGACCCGCCTCGACGAGGAGCTCGGGTCGCTCACCGACGTGATCGATGCCAACCTCGCCACGCGACCCGTCTACGTCATCCGTGCGGATCCGCGGGAGATCCGGCTGCTGGAGGAACGCTACGTGCTCGATCCGATCGACGGTCGTGACGCCGGTTCACTGACTCGCGTCCTCGCGCAGCGCGAGCCCGCCTCGTGACGTCGCCCATGCCGCCACGGGTCCCTCGCCTCTCCTATTTCTTCCCGGCCCACAACGAGGAAGCGAACCTCGAGGGCCTCGTCGAGGAGGCCCTCGCCGTCCTGCCGACGCTGGCCGAGACGTTCGAGATCATCGCCGTCAACGACGGATCGCGCGACCGGACGGCGGCCATCGCGGACGACCTGACGGCGCGCCACCCGGGCGTCGTCCGCGCCGTGCACCACCCGACCAACCTCGGATACGGGGCGGCCCTGCGATCGGGTTTCGCCGCGGCTCGCCACGACCTGGTCGCGTTCACGGACGGTGATCGCCAGTTCCACGTCGCCGACATCGGGCGCCTGACCGCGCGGATGGCCGAGTCGGATGCACCGGACGTCGTCGTCGGCTATCGGATCAAGCGCGCCGACCCGTTCATCCGGACGCTCTATGCCCGCGCGTACCGGCTCGCCAACCGCATCTTCTTCGGCCTCAAGGTCACCGACGTCGACTGCGCCTGCAAGCTCGTCCGTCGCGACGCGCTCGAGGGCCTGAGCGTGGAGTCGGGCGGGGCGTTCTTCTCGGCGGAGGTGCTGATCAAGATGCGGGCGGCGGGCCGCAACGTGGTCGAGGTCGGCGTGCCCCACTACGCGCGCACCGCCGGGTCGCCGACCGGCGCGCGGCCCGAGGTCATCCTCCGTGCCGTGCGCGACTTCTGGCGCCTGCGCCTGTCGATGTGGGTGAACCGGAGCCGTGCGCTGCGCCGAGGTCGCCCGGTCCTGGATCCGCCGGCCTAGCCCTAGCGGTCACCCGACGTTCCGCCCGAGCCGAGCCCGAAGAACCGCTCGAAATAGGCGCCGAGCTTCGCGAGGACCCGCTGCTTCTGCTCGCCGTGGGCGCCATCTGACCCGAAACGCGAGACCGGCGGCAGGACGCGAGTGATGGCGGTCCCAGTGCTGCGGATGGTGCCGTCGCGGAACGCCGTCTCCAGGAACGCGCGGGTCTCATCGGGCTTGAGCCCCTCGTCTGCGATGATCCGATCGAGTTCCTTCTGGCGTCTCTCGTCGATGAACACTCGCCACTGTTCGTCGACCTCGCCACTGACAGAGAGGGAGTCGACGAACGCCTCGATCAGATCCTTCTTGTTGCGAAGGGAGGGTGACGCGTCGATCGCCCGGGTGATCGCCGCGCGCAGCTCGACGTCCTCACCATCGCCGCGCTCGTCGCGGTACTTCGCAACGAGCATGAGGATGTAGTCGACGTTGATCTCGACCTGCTTGATGAGCTCGATCTCGAACACGACGTCGTCATTGATCGACTCACGCTCGCCGTCGTGCTCACGCCGGAAGTCGGCGTAGAGGTCCAGGTACACGCTTTGATAGTCCTGAAGGTCGCGCGGCGCGAGCAGCTCGTTCCCGGCGAAGTCATCGAACGACGTCAGGATGTTGCGCAGCCGCAGGATCGCGCCGAAGAGCGCGATGAACGCCTTCTGGGCCGTCTCACCGGCGATCGGCTCGCCGAGCGGGTAGGCAGCGAACAGTTCGTGCACCTTGTCCTGGTACTCGGCGAAATACTCGCCGAACGGCTGGAGGAGCACGACACCCCGGGCGTCCTTGTTGCCGAAGAGCGCGAGGGCGTCATTCGTCTCCTCCTCGAGATCCCGGAAGGAGACGATGTTGCCGTAGGTCTTGACCGAGTTGAGGATGCGATTCGTCCGCGAGAACGCCTGGATGAGCCCGTGGGCGCGGAGACCCTTGTCGACGAACAGCGTGTTGAGCGTCGTTGCATCGAAGCCCGTCAGGAACATGTTCACGACGATGACGAGGTCGATCTCGCGGTCCTTGAGCCGCAGCGACAGGTCCTTGTAGTAGTTCTGGAACCTGTCGGATGATGTGTCGAACGACGTGCCGAACATGCCGTTGTAGTCCGCGATCGCATCCTCGAGGAACGACCGTGCATCGGCTGGCAGCGCCTCTGGATCGCCGCCCTCCTCCGGCAGCGGGCCGTCGTCGACGGGGTCGTTCGCGCCGTAGGAATAGATGAGCCCGACCTTCAGCCGCTGGTCGGCTGGTAGGTGCGACTGCTGCCGCTTGAACTGGTCGTAGTAGGCGCGTGCAGCCTCGATCGATGCCGTCGCGAAGAGCGCGTTGAAGCCGTTGACGCGCTTGCCCGCGTGCGCGTAGTACTCGCCGCGCCTGGTCTTCTGGGCGAAGTGCTCCAGCGCGTACGCGACGATCTGCCGGATCCGCTCCGGGGCGAGCAGCGCCCGCTCCGTGTCGATGGCCGCGACCTGCTTGTCAGCGACCTCGCCGACCTTCACGGTATTCACGTAATCGATGCGGAACGGCAGCACGTTCTTGTCGGTGATCGCATCCACGATCGTGTACGTGTGCAGCTTCTCGCCGAACGCCTGCTCCGTCGTGCGCAGTTGCGGGTTGCCGCTGTTCGATGCATTGACGGCGAAGATCGGCGTGCCGGTGAAACCGAGCAGGTTGTACCGCTTGAACGCCTTCGTGATCGAACGATGCATGTCGCCGAACTGCGAGCGGTGGCACTCGTCGAAGATGATCACGACGTGCCCACCGAAGATGGCGTGGTCCTTGTTCGTGGGCGAATCGATGAAGGTCGCCAGTTTCTGGATGGTCGTGATGATGATCCGCGCGCTCGGGTCCTCGAGTTGCCGTTTGAGTACCGCGGTCGACACGTTCGAGTTCGCGGCCCCGCGCTGGAAACGGTCGTACTCGCGCATCGTCTGGTAGTCAAGGTCCTTGCGGTCCACGACGAACAGCACCTTGTCCACGCTCGGCAGCCGTGACGCGAGCTGCGCCGCCTTGAACGAGGTCAGCGTCTTTCCGGACCCGGTCGTGTGCCACACATATCCGCCCGCCTGGACCTTCCCGAGGCGCTTGTAATTCGTGGCGACCTCGATCGTCTGGAGGATCCGCTCGGTGGCCACGATCTGGTACGGCCGCATCACCAGCAGCATCCGGTCCGCGGTGAGGACGCAGTACCGGGTCAGGATCGCCAGGAGCGCGTGCCTGGCGAAGAACGTCCTGGTGAACCCGACGAGGTCCTGGATGGGCCGGTTCGTCGCATCTGCCCACCACGACGTGAACTCGAAGGAGTGCGACGTCTTCCGCACGCGCTTCGACCCAGCCGCCTCCTGGAGGTGCTGACGACGGGTCGTGTTGGAGTAGTACTTCGTCAGCGTGCCGTTCGAGATCACGAACAGCTGCACGTACTCGAACAGGCCCGAGCCCGACCAGAACGAGTCACGCTGATACCGGTCGATCTGATTGAACGCTTCACGGATGTCGACCCCGCGACGCTTCAGCTCGACGTGCACCAGCGGCAACCCGTTGACGAGGATCGTCACGTCGTATCGGTTCGCGTACGTGGCCCCGCCGTCGGCCTGACCGACCTCGTACTGGTTGACGACCTGGAGACGGTTTCGGTGGATGCGCTGCTTGTCGATGAGGATCACGTTCTTGGTCGACCCGTCATCGCGCCTGAGCAGCTGGACGTGATCCTCCTGGATCCGGATGGTCTTCTCCACGATGCCGTCGTTGGCACCAGCGATCCGCTCGCTGAAGAACCGCTCCCATTCGGCATCCGAGAACGTGATCTCGTTGAGCAGTTCCAGCTGACGCCGCAGGTTCGCCACGAGATCGGCTTCCGACGTGATGCGCAGGTGCTCGTACGCCTGGCTCTCCAGTAGCCGGATGAACTCCGCTTCGAGGGCCGCCTCCGACTGATATGCGTCGACCAAGGCGGGGTCTGGCACGAACTCGGCGACGACCGTCGACTCCGCCGAGACCGCGATCGGCTCGTATCGGACCGGTGCCGCCTCATTCATGCGCGCACCTTGCCTCATGAGTGCCGTGGGGCATGACTAGTGTCGTGATTCGGAAGTGACTGGGCGCTTGCGGACCGCCTTGGCGAGGATCTCGTCAGCGGTCTTGACCCAGGCGAACGGGGTGGCTCCGGCGTTCCAGTTGACCGTGAACAGGTCGATCTTGGCGATGAGCTCCTTGACCGAACCGAAGCTCCCACGGCGGATGGCCTGGCGGCTGAGGATCCCGAACCACGTCTCGATCTGGTTCATCCAGGACGCGGACGTCGGAGTGAAGTGGAAGGTGATCCGGGGCTGCCGTTCGAGCCACGCCCGGACGGCGGGCGTCTTGTGGGTCGAGACGTTGTCGAGAATGACATGCAGCTCCTGATCGGGGTACGTCCGGGCGATCTGGCGGAGGTACGCCAGGAAGTCGATGGCCGTATGCCGTTCGCGGGTCGCATTCGTCACGTGCCCGGTCGCGACGTCGATCGCGGCGAACAGGCTGGTCGTCCCGTTGCGCTTGTAGTCGTGGGTGTGGCGCTCGACCTGGCCGGGGCGAAGCGGCAGCATCGGCGCCGTCCGATCGAGCGCCTGGATCTGGGTCTTCTCGTCGATCGACAGGACGATCGCCCGCTCGGGCGGGGCGAGGTACAACCCGACGACGTCGCGGATCTTGGCCTCGAGCTCGGGGTCGGTGCTGAACTTGAACGTCTCGGTCCGATGCGGCTTCAAGCCCACGCTCTGCCAGATCCGCCAGACCGTCGTCTCGCTCATCCCGAGGCGCTTGCCCAGGCGGCGGGCGCTCCAGTGGGTCGTCCCGTCCGAGGGCGGCTCCAGGGTCAGGGCGATGACCCGGTCGCGGTCCTCGCGCGAATAGGTCGGGGGACGTCCCGGGCGGGGCTCGTCGGCGAGACCAGCGAGGCCGTCTCGGGCGTACTTGGTCCGCCACAACAGGACCGTCATCGGCGCCACCCTGACCTCGGCCGCGATCGTCCGGTTCGGCGTGCCTTGCGCGGCGTGCAGGACGATGCGCGCTCGCTGGACCAGTCGCTGCTCCGTCGTCCGCGCTCGAACGAGCGCCCGGAGGACCTCGAGATCGGATTCGCTGACCGACAGTGGAGGCGCCGGATGATTGGCCATGCCGAGCATCGTAGCTGCGATCATCAGTATCGTCTAGCTATTTCCGCAAGGAGACACTAGCTTCGTCCGCGAGCAGCCCAGGCACGGGCCGGGATGACGAACGACGACGGAGGGAGCTCGACCCGACATCGTTCGCGCAGGGCGTCGCGACCCGCGCCATCGAGTGTGGCGACATACGCCCCGGCTGGCCCGACCCCTCGGGTGAACGGCTCCCACCACGACTCGAAGTCCGCGTGCTCGAGATCGGCGTCGAGGGTGGTCTCATCGACGTCGAGCAGTCCGGCCTCGCGGAAGAGCTCGCCCAAGTGGCCCTCGCGAGCCCCCGCCAGGTTCGATTCGTCGTGGACGCCCGAGTCCAGGGCCCTGGCCGCGCGCCAGAACAGGC
>JBKJHI010000034.1:0-15140 GCA_046599085.1 Candidatus Limnocylindrales bacterium | reverse complement strand
CTCGCTGGCCTCGGGTGACTCGCTGGCTTCGGGGGACTCAGTGGCTTCGGGGGACTCAGTGGCCGCCGCCGATGGCCTGACGGCCCAGCCAACGACCGCGGGGCCGGCTGCAGCGTCCCCGACCGCGGCCGCGACGGCGGAGGCCACTGAGTCCCCCGAAGCCACTGAGTCCCCCGAAGCCAGCGAGTCACCCGAGGCCAGCGAGTCACCCGAGGCCAGCGAGTCCCCCGAAGCCACGACCGGACCTCGCACCGGTAGCGACGCGACGGCCGCGCCGACACGTTCGCCGAGCGCGACCGCCGAGGCCAGCGACGACCATGGCGACGACGAAGACGATGATGATCAGGTCGAGGACCACAGCGGTTCGAACAGCGGGTCCGACCACGATGAGGATGACGACGCCACGGACGACCACGGAGGCCACTCGGACGACGACTGAGCCTGATCGAGCGTCAAGCTCGGCGACCCGGCACGGATCGACCCACCGCCCGCCATCATGGGCAGTGGGTCCTCCGGTGCGGAGAGCCCACATGCCACCGATCACCCCGGGAGGACCGCGATCAGCGTCGACAGCAGACGGACGGAGAGCGGTGCGTTCGATGAGCGCGCCGTCGTCGCTGCCGTCCTCGACGGTGATCGCGATGCCTTTCGGCGGCTTGTCGAGCGCGACGGCCCGGCCGTGGTCCGCGCCTGCCAGCGCATCCTCGGTGATCTCGGCGAGGCCGAGGACGCTGCGCAGGAGGCGTTCGTGACCGCCTATCGATCGCTGGCATCGTGGCGTGGCGACGGGCCATTCGCAGCCTGGCTCACCAGGATCGCGGTGCGCATCGCCCTGCGCGTTGCTGGCAAGCGAAAGACCGTCACATGGCGGGCACCGGCGGGCGCGCTGGATGCTTCCGGCGCGGCCGCCCCGAGCCCGGCCGATCGCGCCATGGAGCGCGCGTCGGTGGAAGCGACACCCTGGACGGATCCGGCGCAACTGGCCGTCAGAGCCGAACGGGCGACCGAGATCCGGGCCGCCGTGGTCGCCCTGCCGGAACCCTACCGGGAGGTCGTCGCACTCCGGTTCTTCGGCGGCGCGACGCTCGATGAGATCGCCCGACAGACGGATCGTCCGCTCGGCACCGTCAAGACCCACCTCCATCGCGGTCTGGCCCGGCTCCGCACGCAGATGAAAGGAGCGGAGCGATGAGCGACCAGTTGGGTCGACGCTTCGAGCCGGGCGAGTTGGCTGGACCGGACGGGCCGCGCCTGTCGGACGCGGAGCTCGCCGACGACCTCGCCATGGCGCGCGACCTGGAGCTCTTCGCGCGCAGCGAGACGCCACACCTCTCGGGCGGCTTCGAGTATCGGGTCATGGCGGCACTCGCCGACGAGCCGTCCCCGCGCGGCGTCATCGCCGGACGCAGGCGCGCTCCATGGGCGATCGTGGCTGACGCGTGGCACGTGGCCATGACGCCCGGCCGGCCGATGATGCTTCGTGCACAGGCCCTTGCCCTCGTCCTGCTGGCGGTGATCGCCCTGGGCTCGCTGGGCACGGTGGCCGCGGTCGGCGTGGCGAACCTGCTGGCACCGGACGCGTCGCCCACGCCGGTGCCGACCGTGGTGCCGACCCCGAGCCCGGGCCCGTCGGAGGTGCCCACACCGACCCCGTCGGTCGCGCCGACGCCGATTCCATCCGCCACCGCCGACGGCAGCCCTGAGCCCACAGAGACCCCCGGCTCGACCCAGGGCGGCGGCGGGTCGCCAGCGACGCCCCGTCCGACGGCGACAGACGACGACCATGGTTCCGAGACTCCGAGGCCGGCCGAGACGCTCAAGCCCGGCGAGACGCTCAAGCCCGGCGAGACCCTGCACCCTGCTGGTGGCTCCGGCGACGACGGGTAGGACTCTCGTCGCCCCGACTGCCCAGAATCGGTGCCGGGCTGCACCGGTGTTGTGCTCCGGATGGCCGATTCGTACTAGACGCAAGGTTGACCGAAAGGTCAGGCTGGGACGATGCCGGTCCTGCCGTGGACCACCGACGGGGGCGGACGATCCACGGAGCGAGTCATCGGAGCATGCCCCCCTTGCCTGTCACGCACCACCTCAAGCGCCGCCTCACGACACCCCGGAGGGCCGCGGTGCGCGGGCAGTCGGTGGTCGAGTTCGCGCTGATCTTCCCGCTGATGATCATCCTCCTGCTCGCGACCGTCGACTTCGCGCGGATCTACACGACGATCATGAGCATCGAGTCGGCGGCCAGAGAGGCAGCGGACTACGGCACGACGCTCGGGGCCGGCAAGTGGCAGGCGGGCGCACCGATGGACGGGACGGTCGACGAGATGCGGTACCGCGCGTGCGTCGCGTCGAGTGACCTCCCGGACTACGCGGATGACGATGATGATGCCCGGACCGGCTGCACGAACCCGTCGTTCGCCTACTGCATGACGAGCACAACGGGCGGTCCATGCGGGCCTGTCGATCCGGTCGCCGGCTGCGAGGTCCCGACACGCCCTCAGCCCTGCACCGTCACGGTGACGCTGACCCACGTCTTCCACCTGTTCGCGCCCGTCAACATCGAGTTCCTGGGCGTCCAGGTCGGCTTTCCGTCGACCATCACGATCCAGCGCGACAGCACGTTCGCGATGACCGATATCGACCTCGCACCGGCACCGGCCCCGTGACCCGGCGTCGAAGCCACCGCACCTCCGCCGGTCGCGGTCGCCGCTGCGGCCAGGCGGTCGTCGAGTTCGCCTTGATCGCCCCGATCTTCTTTCTCGTGCTGTTCAGCCTCGTGGAGGCCGGGCGCTTCATGTTCTTCTACGAGACCCTCAACAACGCGACGCGCGAAGGTGCGCGCTACGCCATCGTCAACGGGGCCAACTCCCTGAGTTGCCCGACCGGCCCGCCCGCACCCGGCAGCGTCGCCTGCGATCCGGCCGGCAACGCCGTGCGACAGCGAGTCCGCGATGCGGCCTTCGGCGCCCTCGGATCGGCCGTCACTGTGACGCCGACCTGGTTCGCGGACAACGGCCGAGGCTCGACGGTCACGGTGGCTGCCTCCTACACGTACACCAGCCTCGTCCCGATCGTGCCCTTGCCGCCCATCACCGTTTCAGCGGAGTCAAGCCTTGTCGTCAACAACTAGCCGCCCACGTGAGCGAGGGCAGGTCCTCGTCCTGTTCGCCGGTGGACTCGTCGCGCTGCTGACCATCGCGGCGCTCGTGTTCGATGTCGGCATGATGCTCGTCGAGCGTCGCGATGAACAGAATGCCGCCGATGCCGCAGCGCTCGCCGGTGCCCGTTTCGTCCTCGGGTCCCCGGTCGAGGCCGAGGCCGCCGCGCGGAGCATCGCCGTGATGAACGGGTTCGACGACGCCGACCCGAGTGAGGTGGTCAACGTCTACATCCCGCCGATCCACGGGATCTACAAGGGACTGCCCGGATTCATCGAAGTCCAGATCCAGGGGACGCGCCCGTCCATCTTTGGCGGGATCGTGGGTCGCGCGACGTGGCCCGTCGGCGCGTACGCGGTGGCCACGAACTCGCAGAACCTGACCTTCCCGTTCGCGATGCTTGCCCTCGACCCGACCGAGTGCAAGGCCATCGCCGTGTCGGGCGGCGGCGTCGTCGAGGCCTACGCGAACATCCAGTCGAATTCGAATGGCTCGGAGTGCACTGGCGCCCCCATCGGGTTCAGCCGCACCGGCGGCAGCACCGTCAACGTCTACGCGACGGATGCCACCTGCCGCGTCGTCGGGCAGCTGCAGGACCAGGGGAGCGGGTCGATGACCTGTACGGTCGCGCAGAACTCCTTCGCGTTGCCCGACCCGCTGCGCAACCTGCCGGCGCCCGCAAAGCCCGCGCTCGCGGCCGCCATGACGCCGGTAGGCCACACGACGACTCCATTCAAGCACTGTCCCGGCGGCAACCCTGCGCCTAACGAGGCATCGCCGACCGTCTGCAAGATCCCGTTCAACGGCGGTCCGTCCAACCAGGCCTGGATCCTGTATCCCGGTCTGTACCCGGGCGGCATCGCGGTCACCCAGGGTCGGACGGTCTACCTCATGCCGGGCATCTACTGGCTCGGTGGCGGGGGCCTCGATATCGGTGGCGGCGGTTCCATCGTCACGATCGGCACGACGGCCGACGCCACGGCGAACGTCGCGGACTCGCCCTGCGCCGTGGCGGCGACCCCGGCGACCCTGTGCGGTGGCGTGATGATCTACAACTCGAAGCTGCCGACTGCGCCCGGCGGGCCGATCAATCTCAATTCGAGCGGGGCGACCATGAAACTCGCGGCGCTCGATGTACCGACCTCCGACCCGCGGGCCATCTACAACGGCATCGTCATCTTCCAGGACCGGACCGTCGCATCGGCCGTGACCCTCAACGGATCGTCGTCGAAGACGATCGTCGAGGGGATCGTGTACGTGCCGGGTGCGCAGGTGAAGCTCAATGGCAACGGAGGCACGCTCATCCTCGATCAGGTCATCGCCAATACCTACGACATCAACGGCAACGGCGGCACGATCAAGATCCTGCGTGGGACGGGCGTCGACGCCGTGATCGTCGCCGCGGGGCTGGTCGAGTAGGGTCGACCGCCTCGGCGTCGAGTAGGCTTCGCGGGTGATCGTCGTCATCGGGGAGATCGGAGCGAGTGGTGCCGGGCCGGGGATGGCACCCAGCGGCCTGGCCGCGGGCATCGCGCTGGCGGCTGCCGCGGCCGAAGCGCGGGTCGAACTCGTGGCACGCCTCGGCGACGACCCGGCGGGCGATGCCGTGCTCCTGGCGTTCGCCGCCGCTGGGGTCGGTCATGTCGCGACCCTGCGAGACGCGGCGCACGCGACCCGCCTCGTCGAACCCGCCGCCGAGCCGATCGATCCGGATGGCCTCGATGGGGACGATGTCGGTGGGGCCCGCGGCGCGGACGAGCGGTTCGCGCCGACGCTCGACGCGGCCGACGTCGGCCTGGCGATGCGCTACCTCGACGACTATCGCGTGATCGTGCTGGTCCACCCTGCGGACGACAGCGTCCTCCGCGAGGTCGTGCGTGCGACCGATTGGGCGACGGCGCATCTCGTCGTGGTGCTCGCCGCCCCCGACGACGCTGCTGGGCTGGCCGGTGTGCTCGGGCGCTACGCGGCAGCCGTCGATGGCGGTGACGCGCCCGCGACCGCATTCCGGGCGATCGTCGGAACCCTCGCAGCAGCAGCTGGCTAGAGACCCAGCTGGCCGTCCGGCGGGTCGTCGGACGCGGCCCCGGCGGCCGTGGCGATGAGCGGCTCCACGAGGTCCGGGCCGTCGCGACGAACATCGTTGACGGCCCGCGAGACGGCGTGGATGCGCAGCGCGATCTCGTTCGTCGGCTGGAGCAGGCCGATCCGTTCGCCGGGCTCGGTCGCGTCGAGGTCCAGCCAGCGATCCCAGGCGTCGTCCGGGATGATCACCGGCATCCGGTCGTGCAGGTCGGCGAGGGCGTCATTGGGCGTCGTGGTGACGATCGTGAAGGTCCGCACGATGATGGGGGACTCTGGGTCTGACGCCGGATCCTTCCAGCCCGCCCACAGGCCGGCCAGGGCCATCGGACGGCCGTCCTCGCGGACGACGCGGTACGGCTGACGGACCGTGCCCTCCCGCTTCCACTCGTAGAAGGAGTCCACCGGGACCAGGCAGCGGCGCCGCTTGAAGGCTTCGCGGAAGGCGGGGCTTGTCGTCAGCGTCTCCGCTCTCGCATTGAACATGCGCGAGCCGCCCTTGAGGTCGGTGGCCCAGTGAGGCACGAGGCCCCAGCGGTACGCCGTGATCGCCCGCCGCTCCTCGCGCTGCACGACGACGAGCGCGTCATCGGTCGGTGCGACGTTGAAATGGGCGCCCGGATCGTCCACCAGCGGCTCGGCGGCGAAGATCTCGGCCAGTTCGGAGGCCGGGCGTTGCTGGGTGAATCGTCCGCACATCGGGGCAAGTCTAGTATCGTCGGCTCGATGGACCACGCGCCCGGCACCACACCTGTCGATCCGGCACGGACCGGCCGCCTCTCGCGTGACGAGGCGACGTCGCTGCTGGCCGCCGGCGACGCGGCGTTGCAGGCCGGCGATTTCGGCGACGCTGCGGTCCGATTCAGCCGAGTCATCGGCTATGACGACCCGGCGATCACCGGGGTGGCCCTGCTGGGCCTTGGCGAAGCCCGCTATCGATTGGATGACGAAGGGGCCGCGCTCGTCGCCTGGGAACACGCCCTGCAACTGGCCGATTCACCGGCGACGTACCGTGCCTGGCGGAACGTGGCGGCGGCCCGCGTCCGGAGCGGAGACCTGGTCGGCGCGATCAAGGCCTATCGCGAAGCGGATCAGCGCGCTCCAGCCGAGGACAAGCCGGAGATCGCCAATCGACTCGGCTGGCTGGTCAAGGAGACCGGCGACCCCAAGGCGGCCCGCCGCTACTTCGCGAAGGGCCGGGGGGACGCTCCGCTCATCTCCGTCGTGACGATCATCATCGCGGCGACCGTGATCGTGTCGATCTCCGCGCTCCTCTCCGCGGACGGCACGACGCTCCTGACGACACTCTGGCTCGACAAGACGCGGCTGGCGGCCGGGGAGTACTGGCGTCTCTTCACGGTCACGTTGCTGCATGGCAGCCCTATCCACCTGGCCTTGAACATGTACGCCCTGTTCATCGTCGGGCCGATCGTCGAGCGTTGGTATGGACCGCTGCGCTTCCTGCTGTTCTATCTCGCCTGTGCCGCCGGCGGTTCGGTGGCGAGCTTCCTGATGGGCGATGTCCCGGCCGTCGGGGCGTCCGGCGCGATCTTCGGCCTGTTTGGGCTGATCATGGTGTCGGCGCGACTGCACCACCCGGTCGACGGGCAGAGCCGACGGCTGGTCAACCAACTCGGGATGCTCATCGTCATCAACATCATCTTCGGCTTCGTCATCCCGAACATCGATAACGCCGCGCACCTCGGCGGGCTGGCGTTCGGTGCGTTCCTCGGAGCGCTCGTCCCGCCTGGCCGCGTCCAGACGATGGCGACCCTGTGGCAGCGCCCGGACCGATCCGGCACATCCCACCGCGCGACGGTGCCGGCCCTCGTGCTGCCCGCTGCCCTGGCCGTCGTCGCGATCGTCGTCGTTGCCGGCCTGATCGTGGGCACGTCGATGCGCGCCGGCTAGCGGAACCTCGGCGGACCCGCGGCGGGTGGTCGCAGCGACGCCAGGATCTCGGCGCGGAGCGTCGGGGGCGGCTGGACCTCAGGGAGCAGGCAGGCCAGATCCGCCATCACGTCACCGAGGGATGCCTTCAGGGCGCGGCACGCCGGGCAGGTCATCAGGTGCGCCACGAAGGTGACCCGCTCGGCGGGATCCAGGTCGCCCAGGGCAGCGCCGGCAGCGAGCATGCGCAGCCGACGGTGGTCCATCAACGGGCCGTCTCGGCAGGCATGTCTTCGTGCTCGCTCAGCGAATCGCCGAGGTGGTCACGAAGCTTCAGGAGCGCGCTGCGGATACGCGTCTTCGCGGTACCCAGCGGGATCCCCAGTCGTTCGGCGACCTCCACGTGGGTCAGGCCGGCAAAGAAGGCGAGGTCCAGGGCGACGCGCTGCGCTTCGGTGAGTTCTGCCATGGCGGCCCGTACCCGTTCGCCGCGCAGGTTGTGCCACGCGGCCTGGGCGACGTCGTCCGGCGCGACCTTCAATTCGAGGTCCACGTCGGCCGTGCGCTTCCGGATGTTCTGTTCACGGCGGACAAGGTCGATCGCCTTGTGGCGGGCGAGCGTGAAGAGCCAGGGCGCGAGCGCGCCGCGCTGGGGATCGTAGCGCCCGGCGTCCTTCCAGAGGGTCGTGAACACCTCCTGGACGATGTCCTGCGCGAACCGATCGGCACGCGTGACCTGCAGGGAGAGGCCGTACAGGGGTCCGCTGTAGCGCGCATAGAGGGCCTCGACCGCGCGCTCGTCTCGATCGACGATGCGGGCCATGAGTGCGGCATCGTCGGCCCGCCGGATCTCGCGGTCGTCTGTCGTCGGCTCGGTCAACTCCGACTCCGTGGCGGCATGTGCGGTGGCGGATCCCGTCGGCGGCGCAGGCCACGGCGACGAGGCCGGACGCCCTGAAGCATACCCGGGCATCGCAGTGGCATCGGTGGTCGGATGCGCCGACGATGGCGGACCGGCTAGGTCGAACACGAACATGCTCCCCGGTTCGGCATGGGCCACGCGACGGATGCCACCAGGGGCGCAGCCGTATGCTCCGCGTCATGTTCAGCACGCTGCTTGGGCCCATGCCACGACCGCCGCTGCCACCGGACGCGACCGCTGCGGCGCTGCTCGAGGCCGTGCTGGCGGCACAGACGGACGCAGGGTTCGAACCGCTGACGGACGCTGGCTGGTCCCTGCCGGAGCTGGATCCCGTGGAGGCCTGGCAGGCGACGCAGTCCCGCACGCCGGTGATGGTCAAGGCCGTCCTCACCGGCCCGGTCAGTGCCGGGCTGCCGGTCGGTTTTGTCCGCGCGACCGTCGAGGGTCTTGCCGCTGCGGGTTGCCGCTGGATCGAGATCCACGAACCGGCGGCGGTCGAGATCGGAGCAGACGAGGACGCGCGGCGACGATTCGTCACGACCCATCGCGCGCTGACGGCCGACGTCGCGGGAGCCCCTGATGTCCACGTGTCGCTGGCCATCGTCGGTGGAGCGGCACATGGTGCCGGGATCGAAACGCTCCTCGCCGGCGCATACGCAAGCCTCGCCGTCGACCTCATCGACGGCCCGGACAACTGGCGCCTGGTCGCGGCCGCGCCCGGCGACCGCGGCATCGTGTGCGGCGCGATGTCCGCCCGACCCGTCGCGGACGAGAGCCCCGAACTGCTGCTCTACGCCGCCGGCTACGCCGCATCGACGGGCGGTCGAGGTGCTGCCAGGGTCGGCCTGGCCACCTCCGGCTCGATGGCCGTGCTCGCGTGGGAGGTCGCGGTCCGTCGGATGGCACGCCTCGGGGAGGCGGCGCGTCTGATCGACGCCACACCGGCGGAACGCCGCGACACGTTGGATCCGCGGGCCATCGATATCCGCAGCGCCGCCCTCGGTCGCGCGGAACCGCCATCGCGCCGCTCGCGACGAGGCCGACCGCCGCAGGGCTGACGCCCTACCATCGTGGCCATGACGACTTCCTTCTGGCACGGCTTTGCCGACATGCACCTGGTCAAGGACGCCGAGCTCGTGTTCCGTTCGGGCGAGGGCGTCTGGCTCGAATCGGTCGACGGGCGGCGCTTCATCGATGCGACCGCCGCGCTCTGGTACTGCGCGGTCGGCTACGGCCGCCAGTCGATCGCCGATGCTGTCGCAGAGCAGCTCATGCGCCTGCCGGCGTCCTCGTCCTTCGGCGCGTACACCTCCGAGCCGACGGTGCAACTGGCGGCCCGTCTGTCCGCGCTGGCCCCGATCCCCGATGCGAAGGTCTTCTTCGGCTCGGGCGGTTCGGATGGGGTGGACACTGCAGCCAAATTGGCGCGGCGCTACTGGGACGTGGTCGGCAAGCCCGGCAAGCGGGTCATCGTGTCTCGCGAGCATGGCTATCACGGGATGCATGCATGGGGTACGGCCCTGGGCGGGTTGCCGGGCAACAAGGCCGGCTACGGCGGCGAGATCATCGAGGAGGTGGTCCACGTCGGCTGGTCGGACACGGAGACGCTGGGCGCCCTGTTCGACCAGCGCGGTCACGAGATCGCGGCATTCATCGGCGAGCCGGTGATCGGCGCCGGCGGGATCCATCCGCCCGAGCCGTCCTACTGGCCCGAGGTCCAGCGGCTGTGCCGCGAGCACGACATCCTGCTCATCGCGGATGAGGTCATCACGGGTTTCGGCCGCACCGGCTCCCTGTGGGGGTCGCAGCGCTACGGCATCGAACCGGACATGGTCGTCTTCGCCAAGGCGGTCACGTCCGGGTATCAACCGCTCGGCGGCGTCCTCGTCGGCGCCCGTGTCTCAGGGCCGTTCTGGGACGGATCAGCGCCCGGACCGATGTTCCTGCACGGCTACACGTACTCCGGGCACGCCACGGCGTGCGCCGCGGCCATGGCCAACCTCGACATCCTGGAGGGTGAGGGGCTCGTGGCGCGGGTCGCCGGGATCGAGGCGAGCTTCGATACGGCCGTTCGCCGCCTTGCCGCCGTTCCGCTGGTGGGCGAGATCCGGACCGTCGGGTTGACAGCTGCCGTATCCGTCGCCGCCGACCGCCTCGCCGCCGATCCGACGTTGCCGGCCAAGGTCGTCAGCGCGGCGTTGCGCCATGGGGTCGCGACCCGTGTCATCCGCGCTCACGCGCTCCAGATCTCCCCGGCATTCACCATCACCGAGGGCGAGGTCGACACGCTGGTTGACGGTCTCGGTGCGGCATTCGAGGACGTGGCCGCCACTGCCGGCTGACCGGATCTCGCGTCCGTCACCGCCGGCGACCCGGGCCGTGGCCCGCTCGCGACGCGTCCACGACCGGCACCACGGTCCTGCAACCCGCCGACTTGATTCCGCGACCAAGCGGTGCCACCATCCACGGACCCTCCCGTCGCCGCTGCGGCCACGACCCCGCTGCCGTGTCGCCGACCCGAGGACCGCGCAGCTCCAGGTGGACGCAGCCATCCGTCATCCGCGTGATCCGGGGGGTCGGGTCAGCGCGGCAGGCAGTCGTCGAGGAGGTCCAGCCGGTGGGTGAACACATCTCCATGACCGTCAACGGCATCGAGCACGGCCTGGACGTGGAGCCCAGACGGATGCTCGTGCAGGCGCTGCGCGAGGACCTGGACCTGACCGGCACCCACGTCGGTTGCGATACCAGCCAGTGCGGGGCGTGCACCGTCCACGTCGATGGCAAGGCCGTGAAGAGCTGCACGATGCTTGCCGTCCAGGCCGACGGCGCGGCTGTGACCACGATCGAGGGGATGGCGGCTGCGGGCGACGGTGGCGCACTCCATCCACTCCAGACCGCGTTCTGGGAGCAGCACGGCCTGCAGTGCGGCTTCTGCACCCCGGGCATGATCATGACCGCGGCCGATCTCATCGCCCGCAACGCCGATCCCTCTGACGAGGAGATCCGTCACGCGCTCGAGGGCAACATCTGCCGCTGTACCGGCTATCAGAACATCGTCAACGCGGTGAGAGCCGCCGCGACCGCGATGCGCGCATAGGGCGAGGAGACCGACATGACCGACCTGCTCGACGCCCCCAGCAGCCCCCTCGGCAAGCCGATCAAGCGGACCGAGGACCCGCGCTTCATCACCGGCAAAGGCCGCTTCGTGGACGACATCAAGCTCCAGTCGATGGTCCACCTCGCGATCCTGCGCAGCCCGTACGCGCACGCCGACATCCGGTCCATCGACACGAGCGCCGCGAAAGCCATGCCCGGCGTGCTCGCCGTGTACGTCGGCGCGGACATCCCGTACAACCCGATGCCGATGGCATGGCCGGCCGGCGGCAGTGCCGGGATCCAGAACAACATCAGCACGCCCCGGACACTCGCCACGGACGACGTGAAGTGGACCGGCGAAGGCGTCGCCGCGGTCGTCGCCGAGACGGAGGCGCAGGCCTTCGATGCGCTCGACGCGATCGTCGTCGACTGGGCGCCGCGGCCGGCGATCGTGGACGCGGAGCAGGCTCTCGCGGACGGCGCGCCGCAACTGCACGAGAACGCGCCGAACAACGTCGTGTTCGAGTGGACCGTCGGCGACAAGGCGGGCACGGATGCGGCGGTCGATGGCGCCGAGGTCGTGGTCCGCCAGCGGATCGTCAACCAGCGACTGATCCCGAACCCCATGGAGGTCCGTGGCAACATCGGCTGGTACAACCCGGGCACCGACGAGTACACCATCTGGATGTCGAGCCAGACGCCGCACATCCAGCGCCTGCTGCTGGCGGCGTTCGTCATGGGCATCCCGGAGCACAAGATCCGGTGCATCAGCCCGGATGTCGGCGGCGCCTTCGGGACGAAGATCTTCTGCTACCCGGACTACGCCCTGGTGCTGTTCGCCAGCAAGCAACTCGGTGGTCGGCCGGTCAAGTGGATCGAGAGCCGGCGGGAGAACTACCAGAGCACGACCCATGGCCGGGACCACATCACGTACCTGGAGATCGCCGGGACGCGCGATGGGGAGGTCACGGGCCTGCGGGTCAAGACGATCGCCAACCTCGGCGGCCGCCTGTCCACCATCGGCCCCGGCGTTCCGACGACCCTCTACGCGCGCGTCCTGAGCGGCTGCTACAAGATCCCCAACGTCTACGCCGAGGTCACCGGCGTCTACACGAACACCGTGTTCGTGGACGCGTATCGCGGCGCCGGCCGCCCGGAAGCCACGTACGTCATCGAACGGGCGATGGACCTGTTCGCCGCCGAGATCGGGATGGACCGGGCCGAGCTGCGGCGCCGGAACTTCATCCAGCCCGATCAGTTCCCGTACGAGAATCCGTCCGGCCTGGGTACCGCCAGCGGCGGCGCCAAGATCTACATCGACTCAGGGAACTACGAACCGGCGATGGACAAGGCGCTGGCCATGGTCGGCTACGCGGACCTCGCCGCGAAGAAGGCGGAGGCTCTTTCCCGTGGCCGGCGCCTGGGCCTTGGATTCTCCACCTACATCGAGGTCTGCGGCGTCGCGCCGTCGAAGTGGATCGGTGCGGTGGGCGAGGGCTGGGGCGCCGCGATGTGGGAGTCGTCGAACATCAAGGTCCACCTGACCGGCAAGGTCGTGGTCACGATGGGCACCCAGCCGCAGGGTCAGGGCCACGAGACGACGTACGCCCAGGTCGTCGCGGACCAGCTTGGCGTGCCGATGGAGGACGTCATCGTCCAGCACTCTGACACGCAGGGGACGCCGTTCGGCTACGGCTCGTACGGCTCACGCACCAGCTCGGTCGGCATGACCGCCGCGGTCAAGGCGGCCCAGAAGGTCAAGGCCAAGGCCGCCCGCTACGCCGCCCACATGCTGGAGGCGAACGTCGAGGACATCGAGATCGACGGCGCCGAGTACCGGGTCAAGGGCAGCCCCGACAAGAAGAAGACGTTCCAGGAGATCGCCTTCGCGCTCGATCTTGCGTTCGATGCGCCCGAGGGGATGGAGCCGTATCTCGACGAGACGGCCTACTACGACACGCCGAACTGCACCTGGCCGTTCGGGACGCATATCGCCGTCGTCGAGATCGACGACGAGACCGGGCATGTCGACCTGGTCCGCTACGTCGCCGTCGATGACGTCGGCAAGAAGATCAACCCGATGATCGTGGACGGGCAGCTCCACGGGGGCATCGTGCAGGGCGTCGGCCAGGCCCTCTGGGAACAGGCCATCTACAGCGACGACGGGCAGCTCCTGTCGGGCTCGATGCTCGACTACGCATTGCCGCGCGCGTCGTGGCTGCCGACGATCGAGCTTGACGAAACGGTCACGCCGTCGCCGGTCAACCCGCTCGGCGTCAAGGGCGTCGGTGAGGCCGGGGCGATCGCCTCGACCGCGGCCGTCGCGAACGCGGTGATGGATGCCCTGAGCGATTTGGGTATCCGCCACCTCGACATGCCCTACACCGCGCCGAAGCTCTGGTCGGCGATCCAGTCCGCGAAGGGAGGCCAGGCGTGATCCCGGCAGCGTTCTCCTACCAGCGAGCAACGTCGCTCGACGACGCGCTCGCAGCCATCGCCGGCGGCGATGCCAAGGTGCTCGCGGGCGGCATGAGCCTGCTGCCGCTGATGAAGCTGCGGCTGGCCAGTCCGGGCAGCCTCGTCGATATCGGGCGCCTCGACGAACTGCGGGCCCTCGGCCCGACCGCCGACGGCGGCTTCGAGATCGGCGCGCTGGCGACCTATGCCGACATCCTGGCCGCGACCGGGCTGCCCATCGCCCAGGAGTGCGTGCGCGACATCGGCGACGTCCAGGTCCGCAATCGCGGGACCGTCGGCGGGGCGATCAGCCACGCCGATCCCGCCTCGGACCTGCCCGCGCTCGGCCTCGCGCTCGAGTACTCGGCCGTGCTCCGTTCCTCGCGCGGCGAGCGGACCGTGCCGCTCGATGGCTTCTTCCTCGGCGCCTTCACGACCGCCATCGAGCCGGACGAGTTGCTCGTCAAGATCGTCCGGGGTCCACTGCCGGCAGGGGCCGGCGGGTCGTACCAGAAGCTCAAGAATCCGGCCTCGGGCTACTCCATCGTCGGGGTCGCGGCAGTCGTCGCGTTGACTGGCGGCAGCGTCTCGCATGCCAGGATCGCCTTGACTGGGGTTGGCGAGGTGGCCTACCGAGCGAGGGAGGTCGAGGCGGCGCTCGTGGGTTCGGACGGCTCGGCGACGGCGGTCGCTGCGGCCGCCGAGCACGCCGCGGCCGGGCAGGAGGTCAATGGCGACATCCACGCCGACCGGGCGTATCGGGCGAGCATGGCCGTCGTCTACACGCGACGCGCGATCGAGGCGGCCCTCGGCCGTTGAGCCCCGCTTGACCACCGCGTCCCTCGCGAATCGGCCGTGCGCATCGATCGGGTGACCCCCGGCCGGCGCGCGCCGGCGCGCCTGGAGGGTGCTGTCCTGGCGCGCGATCTTGCGGTCGGAGACGCGCGCTGGTCCAAGGGGCGCCGCCTGTCGGCGGCCGATCTGGGCGCACTGGGTCAGGCCGAGCCCGCCGATCCTGTGACGGTCCTCGTCCTCGAGCCGGGTGAGCTGCACGAGGACGACGCCGCGATCCGCCTGGCTCGCGCGGTCGCCGGACCGAACCTCGCCGTTCGCGGTCCGAACCAGAGCCGACTCGACCTTGTCGCCTCGGCTGACGGCGTCGTGCACGTGCGGATCGCCGAACTGGAGCGGCTCAACCGGTTGGATCCGCTCGAGGTCTTCACCATCTTCGACGGCCAGATCGTGTCGGCCGGCGATCTCGTGGCCAGCGTCAAGGTGGCGCCGCATGTCGTCGACTCGGCGGTCGTCGACGCCGGCGAACGGCTGGCCGGGTTCGGCAGCCAACCCATCGTGTGGGTGGCGCCGTTCGTGGCACGACGCGTGGGGGTCGTGGTCAAGGAGTCGGTTCGCGGCACGGCGCGGGACCGCTTCGAGGCATCCGTGCGCGCCAAGATCGACGGGCTCGGCTCGGCGATCGTCGCGATCGACTACGTGGAGGACGACGCCGACTCGGTGGAATCGGCGCTCGCACGGTT
>JBKJHI010000019.1:0-13940 GCA_046599085.1 Candidatus Limnocylindrales bacterium | reverse complement strand
GTGGCCCAGGGCGAGGTAGTCGAGGTGGGTCGCACCGATCTCCTCGGTCGTGATCACGACGTCGTCACGATCCGTCTTGCCGGGGATCGCGATCGAGCCGTGGACCATGCCGATCCTCCAGGTGGCGACGGGCGAGCCATCCGCGAGGACATCAATATCCCGGAGCGGGCTGTGGGGGGCTCTCTTCGTCGCAAAGACCGGACCGTGGACGACGGCATCGCAGGCCGCCAGGTGGATGCTCGGCTGGTCGGGCGTCAGTACGGTCACGAAGTCGTCGCCGGACGCGCTGCCGGACAGCGACTTCAGGTCGTACGCCCGGTAGATCGACGAGCGCTCGTAGCAGTCGTGGGTACCAGGGATGATGACGGTGCGGATCTTCGCCGACACGAGGCGCTGGAGCTGCGCCGCGACGCGCTCGACGGATCGCCGGGGCTGCACGTTGCTGTCGAACAGGTCGCCGGCGATGAGAACGAGGTCGACCTTTTCGGCGAGTGCCAGGTCGACGGTCGCGACGAAGGCGGCGAACTGCCGCTCACGCTGGGCTGCAGCCTGATCACCGAGGTCGTCATGGCGGGCGCCGAGGTGGACGTCGGCGGTGTGGATGAGCCGTAGCATGCGGCGGGGCGGCCTCCTGATCGATCGCGGTCGGGACGGATCAGCAGGGCCGGCTGGGCTCCGCCGGCCGATCCTGCCGCTGAGGCGGCGAGACCGGGCGGTGGCGCGAGCGAGGCGCCCCCATGACTCCCCGCTCGCCGTCCCGGATCGTCGCCGGTCATTGTGACAGGTACGGTGTCACGACCGCCAGCCGAACGCGCCCACAGACCGCCACGCGCATCGAGCAGCGCGTGCGCTGGCCCTGGACCGATCCGTCCGAGGGCCCGAATTGGCGACCCGTCGTATCATGCGCGTCACACAACCGGTGCGCCCCCCCAGTCAGGCAGCCCGCATCGACACCTGGGTCGCGCGGCCCCGGCTCCTCTCGCCAGTCCCGCATGTCCCGACCGCCGATACGGCTGCCCTGCGTGGCGCGCACAGCCGATCATCGCGCCCCCGGAGGACACCGTGACCTACGTCGATCGAGACCTGAACTGCGTCGACTGCGGAGTGGTCTTCATCCACTCTGCCGCCGATCAGGAGTATTACGTCCAGAAGGGGTTCGTGAGCGACCCGAAGCGCTGCACGAGTTGCCGGGCGAGCCGACGCGCGTCGCGCGAGGGCGGGTCGGACGTCCGCGACATCGGCGGCCCGCGGGGCTACGAGCGCGGCGACGACCAGTCCAGCCGCGAATACTTCGCGGTCGTGTGCTCATCGTGCGGCAACCAGGCCCAGGTCCCGTTCCGCCCGCGGATGGATCGCCCGGTCTACTGCTCGGACTGCTTCCGGAACGTCCGCCCGGACTGACCCACGGTTCGCCGCCGGGGTCCATGGTGTCGCGCCACAGGCCCCTCTGAATCTGGACCTCGGTTCCATCGGCGCCCTGATCCGACCGCCCTTGCTCGCTGAGCGAGCGTACGAGCGGAGGAGCGGAGCTGAGTCAGGGTTCGTGTCACTGCGCAGTCCCGCTGGCGGCACTTCCAGTGATGGTTCGCTCGCCGCGCGGGCGATTCGACCGCTGGGTGGGCGCGTCCGATGGTTCCGTCGCTGGGATGTCCGCGAAGCGGACGCGGCCCCCGACGCCCGTCGAGCAGCCTCGCTCCATCGCCGAGGCGCCACCAGGCATCGAACCGCACGCGAATCTCCAGGACGTCATCGACCGTGCGCAGGGTGCCGACCGTGACGCCGTCGAGCCGTCGGAGCTCGATCTCGCCGATGCAGCGCTGGCTGCAGCCCGCCCTCGGCCTCATCGTGCCGCAGCCCTCGACCGGTCAGATAGAAGTGAGAGTTCTACGGATCACGGGTGAGGGTGTCGGGGCACCGTCCAACGCCCGAATCCGAGTCCGAATAGAACTGGTAGTTCTATCTGTCACGAGATTCGGACGTTGGCGGGTGGTTGGACCCCGCTGGAGCGAATCCGTAGAACTGTGAGTTCTATTCGTCACGAAGTGCGGACCTGCGGGACCCGGCGGGGGCCGATGTGCCCGGACCCGCCTCACTCGATGACGATCAGGTCGCCTCGAACCGTTCCCGTCGCATCGATCGTGCCGGTCGGGAGTTCCAGCACGCCATGGGCGCCGTGGATGAACGGCACGAGCCCGGTCCAGGCACGAACTCCGCGATGGACGGAGACGACCGGCCGCGCCGCGGACCCCACTGCCGCCGCGGACCCCACGGACCCCGCCGCGGACCTCGCGGACCCCGCGGACCCCGCCGCGGACCCCACGGACCCCGCCGCGGACCCCGCCACGGATCCCGCCGCGGACCCCGCCACGGATCCCGCCGCGGATCCCGCCGCCGCGGATCCCGCCGCCTCGGACCCAGCGACGGGCCGTCCGAGGAAGACCGCGTCGATCGGGAATCGCATGAACATCATGTGGATGCCGTTGGAGTCCGGGAGCCACAGCCCGGACCCCGCGGGCAGGGTCGACCGGCCCATCAGGCCCATGAACTTGGCCCACAGCGAACTGGCGACCTCGAGCGAGGTCGCCAGGTCCGTGTCACGGGTGACGTTGCGTGCGCTGGCCATACGGCAACCGCGCGGCGGGACGGCGTTGACCCGACGCGGACCGGCCGAAACCGGACCGCCGCGGACCCAGCCGCTCCGAGTCGGCTAGACCGCCAGGTTCAGGACGATGAGGATGATGGCCGGCCCCAGGATGACGATGAACAGCGACGGAAAGATGCACCCGACGAGCGGGAACAGCATCTTGATCGGTGCCTTCGCGGCCTGCTCCTCAGCCCGCTGGCGCCGCTCGATGCGGAGCTGCTCGGACTGGACCTGGAGCACCTTGCTGATCGACACACCAAGCTGTTCGGCCTGGATGATCGCGCCGATGAAGTTGGTCAGCGGCGAGACCTCGGTCCGCGGCACGATGTCGCGCAGCGCGTCTCGTCGAGCCTTGCCGACGCGAACCTCCGCGAGGGCCCGCCGGAACTCGTCGGACAACGGGCCAGGCAGCTTCTCGACGACCTTGCTGAGCGCCGCGTCGAAGCCGAGACCGGCACGGACGGAGATGGTCAGCAGGTCGAGCGTATCCGGGATCATCATGAGGATGGCCTTCTGGCGCTTCTTGACGCGCCCGCCGAGCCAGAACTCCGGGGCGGTGTAGCCGAACAGCCCGCCGATGCCGACCATCACGAAGTTGATCGGGAACGGCAGTCCGATGAGTCCCAGGAGCACGAACAGCAGGAAGAAGATGCCGGCCCCGATGATCGCGCCGATAGCCTTGATGCCGAGCCAGTCGGCGGTGCGCAGATCGCCCGGGTTACCGGCCATGGCCAGACGTTTCTCGGTGCGATCCGAGACGCTGGATGAGGCGACCCGCGACATGCGGGCGGACAGGGACGCGGCGATGGGCCGCAGGGTCCGCTCCAGGAACGGAGACTGAAGCTCGAGCTCCTCGAGGCTCTTGGCCTGCATCGTCCCGAGCTGTGTCAGGCGCGCCTGGACGGGGTCCACGGGCGAGCTGCCGGTCAGTCCGAGGACGATCAGCAGGACGCCGCCTGCCGCCAGAGCGGCGACAAGGATGGGCAATGGCTCCATGTGACTAGACCTCGATGTCCACGATCTTGCGGATGAACATGAAGCCCATGAACATCATGAATCCGCCGAAGATCAGGATGACCACGCCGGCTGGAAGACCCAGTACGGCGGGAGGATTGGCGAACATCGGGTCCATGAACCCGGGAGCCGCGACGAACAGGAAGCCGGCGAGACCGATCGGCAGGCCCGCGACGACGTACCCGGACAGCCGCTGCTGCGCGGTCAGCGTCCGGATCTCGCCCTTGATGCGGACCCGCTCGCGGATCGTGTAGGCGATCGAGTCCAGGATCTCGGCAAGGTTGCCGCCGACCTGGTGCTGGATCGTGATGGCCGTGGCCATAAGCTCGAGGTCGTCGGAGCGCACGCGACGGACCATGTTCTCCATGGCCGCATCGAATGGCAGACCCAGGTTGACCTCGCGGATGACGCGACCGAACTCGGTCGAGACCGGCGGGCGCGACTCGCGTACGACGAGCTCGATGGCCTGGAGGAACGACGAGCCGGCGCGCAGCGCGTTGGCGATCAGGGTGATGGTGTCAGGGAGCTGCTTGTTGAACGCCCCGAGCCGGCCATTCTTACGCCGACCGAGCCAGAAGCGCGGCAGCATGAAGCCGATGAGGACGCCGACCAGCAGGCTGATCGGACTGCCCAGGGCAGGCAGGGCGAACGAGAAGATGAACATCGCGATGGGCACGCCGACGATGGACCCGACCCAGATGAACAGGTACTCGGACGGCTTGAGCTTCAGGTCCGCCCGCGCCAGCTCACGCGATAGATTCGCCCCGAAGTCGCGGTTCTCGACCACCTTGTTCAGGTTGGCCATGGCCGCGCTCTGGGCGATCAGGTCGCTGATCGGGCCCTGGCCGGTCGAACCGGGGCGCTTGGTGTCGACCTTGCCGGAGGCATAGCGCTCCAGCCGGTCGGAGACACCGGACTTGCCGGAATTGGCGATGCCGACCGCGATGGTCAGGATGGCCAGGGCTGCGACGCCCGCAACCCCGATCGTCAATGGATCCACGGTCGGTCTACCTCCCCACGCTTAGTACGAGAACCCGAACAGGCCGGGCGGGAGGTTGATCCCCATGATCTCGAATTTCTCGACGAACTTGGGCCGGATGCCGGTCGCCTTGAGGCGACCTTCGATCTTGCCCTCGACGAGGCCGGTCTGCTCGAAGACGAAGACGTCCTGCATGACGATGACGTCGCCTTCCATGCCCTGGATCTCCGTGATGTTGACGATCTTCCGAGTGCCGTCCTTGAGACGGCTCTGCTGGACGATCAAGTCCACCGCGGAGGCGACCTGCTCGCGGATGGCCCGCAGCGGCAGATCGACACCGGCCATGAGGACCATGGTCTCGAGACGCGACAGCATGTCGCGCGGCGAGTTGGCGTGGCCTGTGGACATCGAGCCGTCATGGCCCGTGTTCATGGCCTGGAGCATGTCCAGCGCCTCACCGGAACGGCACTCGCCGACGATGATGCGGTCAGGCCGCATGCGCAGCGAGTTGCGCACAAGCTCCCGGATGGGAACCGCGCCCTTGCCCTCGATGTTCGGGGGCCGCGACTCGAGCGTGACGACGTGCTCCTGGCGGAGCTGCAGCTCGGCGGCGTCCTCGATCGTCACGATGCGCTCGTCGTTCGGGATGAACGAGGAGAGGACGTTGAGCGTCGTGGTCTTGCCGGAGCCCGTGCCGCCGGAGACGAAGATGTTCAGGCGAGCCTCGACGCAGGCCTTCAGGAAGTCGAACATGTCGGCGGTCGCCGTCCCGAACCGGATGAGGTCGTCCACCGTGAACGGTGAGGCCGAGAACTTCCGGATGGTGATGACCGGGCCGACGAGCGACAGCGGCGGGATGATGGCGTTGACGCGCGAGCCGTCTGTGAGGCGGGCGTCCACCATCGGCGACGACTCGTCAACGCGGCGACCGATCGGGGCGATGATGCGGTCGATGATGCGCATGACGTGATCGTCGTTCTGGAACACCACATTGGTCAGTTCCAGTTTGCCGGAGCGCTCGATGTAGACCTGACGAGGGCCGTTGACCATGATTTCCGTTATCGATTCGTCACGCAGCAGCGGCTCCAGGGGACCGAGCCCGATGATCTCGTCCGTGATCTGCTCGAGCATGCGGACACGCTCGGCGCGCGTGAGGGCCAGGCCCTCCTCGTCGATGACCTTGCCGAAGATGTCCTCGATCTGGCGACGGACCTCGACCTGGTTGGACAGGTCGAGCTTGGGGTCCAGATCCTGGATGACGCGGCTCTGGATCCGGAACTTGACGTCCCGGAACGACTCGCGTACGGGGGCCGAGGTGGCCAGCCGCTGCGACGGCGCCGACGGTGTGGGCGGCGGCCCGCCGGCGGGCGCCGGGAGGTTGGAATCCGGTGCTCCCCTGGCTGCGCCATCGGGCGCACTACCCGGTCGAGCGCTCTCGATCCGCTTCAGGAGGGACATGAACTACACCCCTTAACTCGCCCCGAAGGGCTGACTACGGTCGCGTGGGAGGAGATGGTCAACGCCATGCGAACAATGATTTCTTCTGGGTCTGCTTGCCCTGCGCCCCCGCGGTGGCCGCGACCTGCGACCGCTCCCCGGTGACCGACTTGGCAAGGCGGAGGATGTCCTGGGAGACCTGGGCCTCCCGGTTGCTGAGATAGAACGGGACGCCCCGGTTGAGCGCGTAGACCACGCTCCGGCCGTCACTGACGATGGTCTCGTCCACCTTGCGGCCGATCGAGTGCTCAACGTCCGCGAGGCGGATGCCCAGGGCCGCGTCGGCGCGGTTCAGAACGAGTCGGACCTTGCCCGCCTCGTACCCGAGCTGCTCCGAGACCTCCAGGAAGAGGCGCATGTTCTTGATGCTGGTGATCTCCAGGCTGAGCATCGTCAGGATGATGTCAGCCGCATCGAGGATCGCCAGCGTGGTGTCATTGAAGAACGCCGTGCAGTCCACGACGACCAGGTCATGGGTCGCCCGCAGCGTCTCCAGGACGCGCCGGATGCCGGACGGCGTGATGAGCTCGGCCTGCTCCGGTGACGGCGGCGCCAGGAGGACGCGGATGCCGGCGGAGTGGTTGATGACGAAGGTATCGATGGATTCGACGCCGGCGCCGGCCTGCTCGAGTTCCGGCACGAGGTCGGCGATCGACTTGTTCTTCGGATTGAGGTTCAGCAGCACGCCCACGTCGCCGAACTGGAAGGAGCCGTCAACGAGGACGACCTTCTTGCCCAGATCGGTCGCAGCGGCGACGGCCATGTTGACGGCGACGGTCGTTCGACCGACCCCACCCTTGGGGCTGAACAGGGCGACGACCGTGCCCGGTTCGCGGCCGGGTTCCGCGCCGCCGGTGGCGCTGCCGGCAGCCGGTGCGGCAGCGGGGGCGGCGACAGGGGCCATGCGGCTCTGCTTGTCGCGCTCTCGTGTATAGACCTGGCGGATGGACGCGGTCAGCTCGTCCGAGCTGAATGGCTTGACCAGGAACTCGCGCGCGCCGGCCAGCATGGATCGACGGAGGTAGTCCGCCTCGCCCTGGACCGACATCATGACGACGGATGCGGAGGGAACGGCGCGGGACAGCTCCTCGGTCGCAGCGATGCCGTCCATGTCGGGCATGTTGATGTCCATCAGGACCACATCCGGGCTGAGCGAGCTCGCCATCGAGATCGCCTCAGCGCCGGACGCCGCGGAGCCGACAACCTCGATGTCGCTCTCGAAGCCCAGGAGCTTCGTGAGGTGGTCGCGCGTCTCCGGGATGTCGTCGACGATCAGGACACGGATCTGGTCTGCCATTCGGCGGTCTGACTTTCGTCCTTTGGCGGTGCTGTGGGTGGATGGTCCTGACGGGGCCGGGCGTGGGACCGGTGGGTCCGTCACGCCCGTCGCGCAGGATCGGGAAGAGAGCGTCCGTCGCGGCCGGTGGTCCGGCCGCGACGGGCTATCGGCGCTACGGGGCCGGGTTCTGCTCCGGCAGGATCGTCTCCACCAGCTCCGGCGGGAGGACCCCATAGGAGTCCACCAGGAACTTGAGGATCACGCCGCTGGTGTCGTTCGGGACCGGGATGATCGGCTCGCGCGTGTCCGGGTCGATGAAGTCATCCGGCGAGCGGAGGACCAGGGAGATCGAGCCGTCCAGCTGGGCGAACTTGATGATCTCGGCCTGCTGCGTGTCGACCGCGAGGATCACGATCTCCTGCTGGCCGTTGAGGGCGGTGCCATCCTCGGTCGCAGGGGCGTTGGGGTCCTGCGCGGGCGGCGGCGGGAGCAGCGTCCCGACCACCTGCATGCCCTGGAGCAGGGCCTTGACGCTCGTGTTGTTGATGCCGCTCACGATGGTGAACGTGTCGTCGATCGCGTTGAGCGTGATGACCGGGAACTTGTCGCCGGTGAAGCCGACGATCATGTCCACGTAGTCACCGGTGTTGATGACCGTGCCCACGCCCGTCACCTGGTCCACCTGGACCGCGATGCAGACGAGACCGGCCGGGCAGCGAAGGTTGCCGAGGGTTCCGCCGCCGCCAGCGAGGGTCGTCGCGGTGATCTGGCCTCCGGTGGCGACTTCCTGGCGTGCGACCTGGCCGATGACCTGCGAGACGTCCTCGAAGGCGCCCGCGTTGCGCGCGGTGATCTCGAGGATCTGCTCGTCGACCTGGTCGGCGCGGATGACGGTCCCGAGCGGGATGTCGGCCACAGCGATCACGGTCGGCAGCTCCGTCTTGGGTGCGTCCGGGTCGACGGCGCCGGTGCCGTTCTGACTCAAGAGCAGGACGCCGACGAAGGCGACGATGGCAAGAAAGACCCCGATGAGCAGGATCAGTCGATTAGAGCGCTTCAATGTGGTTTCTCCCCGAGACGGTGTGACAGGTGGCACCACTGTAGCACCGCCCAAACGCGGCGCGACTATACCAAAGGCCTAGGACCATCTGGTAGGAAACGGCAGGAATCCGTGCGTGATGCAAGGTCGCGTGCAAGGTTGCGGATGGCTGTCCGTGTCGTCCACCGGTGACATGCGCACCAGGACACGCAACGACCCGCCGGACGGATGTCCAGCGGGTCGGAAGGTCGAGATGGCGGGTCGGGCGGGTTGCCCGGGATGATGGCGGTGGGGGTATCCAGCGACGGCTAGAGCGTGTCTCCGACGACGCTCAGCTTGTCGCTGATCTGGCCGCCCATGAAGAGCAGGGCGACGATCGCGACGATGGCGACCAGACCCAGGATGAGTGCGTACTCCGCGAGTCCCTGTCCGCGGTCGTGCCGCCGAACCAGGTCGATGAGGCGGGAGATCTCCGAGACCATGGATTACCTCCTTTCCGTGAGGATCCCCAAACGGTCGAGCCGTGGCGGTGAGAAGAGGCGACGAGCCTGCCTACACGCGCGCACCGCTGGAATGACGAGACCGCCGGGCCATCTCTCGACGGCACCGACGGTCTCGAACGTTGATCGGAGGCGGTGCTAGACCGAGCTGCCGACAGTGCTGAGGATCTTGCTGACCTGGCCGCCCAGGAAGATGAGGGCGATGATGGCCACGATGGCGATGAGGGCGAGGATCAGCGCGTACTCCGCGAGACCCTGGCCGTCCTCGTCACGGTTGATGAGTTCCATGACGCGAAGATAAATGGCAGTCATTGGATTCGGGTACCTCCTTTCCTGTGGAGCTCCCCGCCGAAGCGGAGGCGGTCGCCAAGGTACGTGCGATGTCCCGGGCCTGTCAAGGGACCAGGACAAAGGTCCGGTGTCAGGAATCCACAAGGCCCGCCGGATCGGCGGGCCTTGCGATCAGATACGGACTCGGTGCTAGACCGAGGAGCCGACCGTGCTGAGGATCTTGCTGACCTGGCCGCCCAGGAAGATGAGGGCGATGATCGCGACGATGGCGATGAGGGCGAGGATCAGCGCGTACTCCGCGAGTCCCTGGCCGTCTTCGTCGCGGTTGATGAGTTCCATGACGCGGATGTAGAGATTGGTCACGATGATCTCCCGATGATGAGTACTCACCCCCGAGTGAGGGCTTCGTCACCATAGGCGCGGCGAGGGACGTCCACAACTAGCCCGATGGTACCGGCGCCGGTACTGCCGTCCGACCGCCGGTCAGCCGCCGGTTGCGGTATCGATCGCGAGGCCGATCGCAGCGAGCGCCTCGCCGATCGCGCCGCCGAAGAGGCCCAGCCAGACCACCGTCAGCGCGCCGCTCAGCGCCAGGATGAGTCCGTATTCGACGAGCCCCTGCCCTCGGACCGACGGCCGGTCGCGGTCAGGACTCGGTGCCACGCTCGGTCGGAAGGTCCATGACGAGGTGGACCTCGGCGCCTTCTGCCAGCAGTTCCGCATCGGCGCCGATCGACGCCGCTCGGCCCTGGATCTCGCGCCAGACCGCGGCCGGCAGCACGATCAGGGCGCCCAGGCGTGCGACCTCGGCGGCATCGCGCTGATCCGCCGCCCGATCCTCCATCATCGCGGCCAGCGCGGGTGGCAGGTCGGTCGCGGCTGCCGGTGCGGCGGGTGCCGGCTCCAGCTGCGCGCCGTCGGTCGGCTCCGCGCCCAGCGCGATCGCGATCAGCCGCACGTCCAGTCGCTCGCCCCAGTCGAGCCGCATCGCGACGCGTGCCGGGGCCGCGCCGAGGTAGGCTGCGAGGGCCTCGTCGAGGATCCGGAACAGCCCGCTTTCGATATCCATCGGCAGCCGGCGATCCTGCCCGAGCGTGTCGAAGTCGACGGCGATCCCGGCGCGCCGGCCGCGTTCTCGCGTCGCCCGCCGCAGGGTGGGGACCAGGCCAAGATCGTCGAGGACCATCGGCCGCACGTCGAAGATGAACGACTTGGTGGCGTCGAGCGTCTGCTGGACCATGGCGGTCAGCTGCTGGATCTCGCCGGATGCCGACGCCGGGTCGCGCGACACGAGGCGCTCGACGATCTGTGCCTGGAGGACGATGTTGGTCAGGCTCTGGGCCGGCCCGTCGTGCATCGCCCGCGCGATCTCGCGGCGAAGATCCTCCTGGGCCGACAGCACCAGCCGCGATACGGCCGGTGGCATCTCCACCTGGCCATCCGGCACGCCGCCAGGCGCTGCAGCAGCGTCTGCGGTCTGGGCACCACCGGCCTCGGTCGCAGCGACCGGCGTGAACGGGATACCGTCAGCCCCGGCCTGGTACCCGGCCACCGCGTCGCGGAAGCGCGCGAGCGCGCGTCGCTTGCCTTCCAGGACGTCGACCTGGGTTTCCATCAGTGCCGCGCGCTTGGTCAGCGTGATCAGCGATGCGGCCAGGTCGAGTCGCTCGGTCGCGTCGCCCTGTGCGGCGAGACCCGCCAGCTTGTCCGCGGCAGACGCGCGTCGGCTCTCGTGGCGGATGGCCTCGGCCCGTGCCTGGGTGATGAGCAGGTCGATCTCCCGCAGCTCGGCATCGAGCGCCTGCAGGTCCTCGGAAAGGCGGTCCAGTAGCCCCCCGGACGCGGCGGCCGCGGGAGGCGGCGCGTCCGGCATCAGTCCTCTGGCATCCGGATCCAGCCCTGGCGCATGGCGTAGACCACGGCCTGGGTCCGGTCGTTCACGGACAACTTGCGGAGGATCGAGCTCATGTGGTTCTTGACCGTCTGCTCGCTGATCGACAGCGCGTAGGCGACCTGCTTGTTGGTCATGCCCTGGGCGATGTTGTCCAGGATCTCAACCTCGCGCGGAGAGAGCGGTGCGAAGATCGGCGCGGCCTCCTGGCCGTACACGGCGAGCTCGCGGAACTCCTTGAGGACTCGAGACGCGACCGCCGGCTTGGCGAAGACCTTGTCGTTGATGAGGAACTCGCCGAGGGCGACGCGGCGGATGATGGTGACAAGGTCGTCAGGGCCGACGTCCTTGAGGATGAACGCTGCCGCGCCCGCCTTGATGGCGTCGAACAGGGCTTCCTCGTCCTCGTCCACGGCGAGCACGATGATCCCGCACGAGGGCAGCTCACGCTTGATCCGCTGGGTCGTCTCGATACCGCCCGGGGAGGGCAGCGACAGATCCATGAGGATGATGTCGGGCGAGGTCTCCAGCGCCCGGTCGATCGCGGAGCGGGAGTCATCAGCCTCGCCGACGACCTCGAGGTCCGATTCGGGCGCCAGGATCCCGGCCACGCCGGCCCGGAACAGCGCGTGATCGTCGACGATCAGGATCCGCGTGGTCTGATCGGGGTTCCGTCGATCCGGGCCGCCTCGGCGCCGTTCGGACCCACCATATTCGGTCGCACTCATCGCGTCTCCTCTGCTCCCGTCCGGGCACCCGTCGGGATCCCGAGTCGGACGACGGTACCGCCGTCCGGTTGGGATCGTACGTCGAATCGGGCGCCGATCAGCTCTGCTCGCTCTCGCATGGACTGCAGGCCGAAGTTCCGGCGGCCACGCGCGGCCACCATTCCGACCTCGAAGCCGTGACCATCGTCGCGGATCTCAAGGACCCACTCACCATCGGCGATCGCCGTCGTGATCACGACGGTCGAGGCCGAGGCGTGCTTGCGTACATTCTGCAATGCCTCCTGGGCGATGCGGAGGGCCACGACGCGCTGTCGGTCGTCGAAATCGTCTGCGACGGCCTCCAGTTCGGTGGTGATGGTCAGGTCTGTGCCGGCCCGCAGGCGTTCGACGGTCTCCCGGAGCGCACCTGCCAGGCCCCCGTGATCGAGCTCGGGCGGACGCAGCTGGTGGATCGAATCGCGGACGCCGTCCAGCTCACGGCGGAGCGTCTCGCGCAGCGTCCGGAGCTCGGCCGCGAGGCCCGCCGGATCATCCGTGGCGATGCGCTCGATGTACTCGACCTGGAAGATCGCGTTGGTCAGCGCCTGGGCTGGCCCGTCGTGGACGTCCTGGGCGAGGCGGACGCGCTCGGCCTCCTGAGCCTCCACGATGCGCATCGCGATGTCGTCCGGCGTGGCCAGGGCGTCGGTCCCGCCGACCAGGCTGACGTCGCCGTGCGACAGGAACAGCCAGGTCCGGGCGAGCGTGCCATCCGCCAGTTCCAGCTTCGCCAGCATCGACTGGTACGCCCCGATGTCCGCGCCAAGCGTCTCGACCTCCCTGCGCAGCGCGCGGACCTGGGCGTCGTCAGCGGCCGCGTGCAACTCGTCGCGCAGGGATTGCCAGTGGTCCAGGACCTCGGCGTATGCCTCGCGATACCGCTCGCGGACGCTCCGCAGCGTGTTCGCGCTGTACCCCACCGCCGCGCTGGCCTCCGCATGGAGTCCGTCGAAGCGGCTGTCGTGCCCGTCGGAACCGGCGCGTGCAGCCTCCATCGACTTCGGAGTATAGAGGCCGCTCATGGCGTGCCCGCCTGACAGTCGATCTCGTACACGGTCACCTCGGCCAGCGGGTCATCGCCCGAGCCCGTGAATGGCGGCAGGACGACGGGCGTGAAGCACTCGCTCCCGGGGGCGCCGGCGGTCAGGTCGTGCGGCCAGTGCGACCCATCCGGGTCCACCAGCACGAGGTACCGCGTGCCCGGGAAGGCATCCGCGAGGTCCACCACGTCCAGCGGCGGCTCGTCGGGCAGGGCGAGGGCCGGGATCCGCTGCGTCTCGGCCATCCAGATCGGGAAGTTGCTGATCACGGGACCGGCGCTGGCATCCAGGGGCCGGCCGGCGGCGGCCATCCGGGCGCCGAGTTCCTCATACATCGCGCCGGTCGCCCTGGACCCCGCGCCGAACCCGGGCAGGAGCGCCGCCGAGAAGAGCAGCCCGGATGCGACACCGAGCAGGGCGCCCAGCCAGGCCACCTGCCTCGTCCACCCGAGCCGACCGCTCAGGCGAGCGAACGTGGCGTCCAGCAGCAGCAGTGCGGACAACACGAGCAGGACGTGGACCGGGCCAGCGGCGTGCAGGAAGGTCCCCCAGGTCGTCGCGACCGGGAAGACGAGCCCGGTCACGAGGAAGGTCATCGCCCCGATGATCGCGACCGGCCGGATCGCCCGGCCGCGGACGGCCCACGGCAGGCCGATGAGTCCGATGACCGAGATCGGGAACCCGGGCAGCAGCAGGACGGAGAACAGGTTGTGCCCGACCCCTTCGACGCGCATCTCCAGCAGCCGGGCAGGCCCCACTGCGAGATAGCGGCTGAACGTCGGTTGGTCATTCCACGCAAAGATGTCGAAGCCGGTCACAGAGAAGGCGTTGGTGATGGCCTGACCGGGGAGGGGACTGCCGAACACCCCGAGGTTGCGGACCATCCACGGCGCAAAGATGGCGAGGGCCACGACCCCGGCGACGGCGATCAGGCGCAGCCGCTCCGCGGCGGGGCGACCGGTGGTGAACCAGGCCACCAGGACCCACGTGAGGGCGAGC
>JBKJHI010000237.1:0-4079 GCA_046599085.1 Candidatus Limnocylindrales bacterium | reverse complement strand
CCAGGAAGATCGGGATGGCGAAAGCGAGGTACAGGAGGGCGGCCAGCCGGAATCGATCGAGGACGGGGACATCGAGCAGGAAGATCAGCAGGCCGACCGCCACGGTCCCGCCGTAGCCGATGGCGGTCCCGATCCCGGACAGCCGGCCACGGGTCTCGGGCAGCGAGACGAGCTTGAGCGTGGCGTCGTAGTAGATGAGTGCCGCCTGGTAAGCGAAGTTCGCAACGATGAAGAAGACCAGGCCGAGGACGACCGGCACGTCCGCGATGAAGAACGTCGGGACGATGCACAGGGCCGTGAACAGGAGCAGGAACGGCATCCGCCGACCGCCGACGTCCGAGATCGCACCAAGCACCGGCGACACCAGGGCGTTGATGCCGACGCTCAGGATCACCGCCACCGACAGGGCGACACCGCCGTCGCGCGGCCCGAGGCGGTCATTCAGGTAGAGCCCGATCGCGCCGGACACGACGGCGAAGCTGAAGATCGTGTTGGCGAAGTCGTACAGCGACCACGCGACCGGGACGATGGTGCGTCCCGACGGGGTCATCCCAGCCAGGCCGCCAGGGCGGGTCGCGGGACCTGGGGGCGGGGCGTCGGCCACGGCCGGATGATACGCCGCCCGGAACGCGTACGATGGCCGCGATGACCGCGTTGACCACATCCGACCCGTTCTCGGTCGCCGGCTCGTTGCGCCACCCGGAGTTCGGCGGCAACCTCCGGAAGATCCCGGATCCCATCGTCGAGCCGCGCTGGGAGGGGCTCCACGTCCTGGTCGCATCCGATGGGCGGTCGGCGGCGATGTTCGACGGCGGGGGCCCGATCGACGTGCATGACGACCTGCTCGACGCATTCCGGGCGACCATCGCGACGACCGCCGACGGCGTCGTCGCGGAGGGATGGCTGACCAGGCAGGTCGCAGCGGGCGACGTCGGGACGTACACCGGACCCGACGCCCCGTCCGCCACGACGTACATCGGCACGGTGCTGCTGGGCTCGCGGTCCGGGCGCCGGCAGGAGGCCACCGAGCGTCTCGAAGCGGCCCAGGCCGCCAGGGCCATCAGTGCCGGCGATCCGGTCGATCTCGTCGTCGTGGACCTCGTCTGGCTCGACGGAACGCCGCTCTTCGACCTCCCATTGCAGGAGCGCAAGCGCCTGCTCGAATCGGTGGTCCCCGCGACCGATCGCATTCGCCCCGGCATCCACGTCCGGCCACCGATCGATACGTGGGTCGGGTCGTGGCGAGCCCAGGGATTCAGTGGCCTGACCTTCAAGGCTGCCAACTCGCGTTATCGACCCGGCGAGCCTGCCGCCGATTGGGCCACGGTCCCGATGCCCCGCCGTTGACCCCGATGGTTCGCCCTATCGGCTCACCGCTTGTGCGATCAACCTCGTAGCATCGGCGAAGTCGATCCCAGACAGGTCTTGCAGAAAGCGCTCATCCGGATCGACTGGCATGACGTTGCCGTCGAGCTCACGCATGGTTCGGATGGGCTCGTATACACCTTGAAGGCCCGCATCGTAGACGACCTTATCAGTCAGGAAGAAGAGCGTTCGTTCGTTCGGGAGCTTGCCTTGAAACGCTGGGACGAGACTCCGATCGCCCAGCTGCTCAACGACGACCGTCGACCCAGGACCAGGGAGGTTGCCCGCGAGGACGCTCTCGACTCGAATCGTCAATCGAACGTAGAAGACGCTCGATAGACCTCGGTCGATCCCGGCCGCCTCCGCCTCGAGGTCACGGTCCTCCGATCCCTCGCCAATGGACAGGATCCGACCGACGATCACGCCATCCACATCGTCCACGAGCGCTTCGAGCGTCGGGTAGTGCTCTCGAAGTCCCTCTACGTGCAAAGCCGACCAGAACTGCTGCGATCGCTCAGCTTCGGAGCGGACGAAGGAGTCCCGGGCAAAGATCCCGACGACCAGCGCTATGGCGACGACAGCGGTCACCCAAGTGACCCAACGGGACGCCTGCGTTCTCATGGCTGACCGCCCACAAACTGTCCACCGCCAACGGTGTAATGCGCGTTCAGTTCTCCCGTGTCATGGCTCGCAAGTCCCGTACTGACGGCCTGGTCGGGGTACATGCAGGACGCTTGGTTCCCGCTGTGGCGCAAGCCGAGACTGTGTCCGAACTCATGGCAGGCGATGTAGCGCCGTTCATCGATGGTGTCGTATCTGGTCGGGTGGGTGCCGTTGTTGTATCGAAGTTCTTGTGGCCTGCACCAACGATTCGGATCAACTCCTTGGACAGCCGCGCCGGTCTGGCATCGCGTCCAGGCCCAATACACAGAGTGTAGGTGCTGTCAAACGCAAGGAGGTCGACGTTCGAAGAATCGGCACGCTCGACCGTGTCGACATCAGCGACTGGATCGTACACGGAGTCTGAAGCGTACCGAGTCGCGGACAATTGATTGGTCTGGAGACCCGAGGGATACCACCAGTGCGTCCCGTTGTTCGCGATGCATTGCGAAGCTGACGTATCGTCGCAAGCATGAGCCGGCGATCCAGGGACGGCGGTGTTTGATCCAAAGGTGTCGGCCGAGACGGAGCCAGCCTGCGCGACGATGACGATGATCGCGATCGCAAGGCTACGAATGGGTTTGCTCACTGTCGCCACGAGTCCGCGTACCTCGTCCATGGTGAAGGGACGGTACTCGCACGTCAGCTGATGTCAATGACCGAGGCACCATGGGCTACAGCCCCCATGCCGCGCCGCTGAGCGGCCGACGGTGGTACGGTGGGGTCGATGCCCGAAACGACGCTGACCCCGGCGATCCGAGACGAGATCGCCCGACTGGGCCCCGCCGACATCATGGTCGGCATCCCGAGCTTCAAGAACGCCGCCACGATCGGCTATGTGGTGCGCGCCGCCCAGGCCGGACTCGTCCAGTACTTTCCGGACCTGCGCCCCGTGCTCGTGAATTCGGACGCTGGTTCGCCTGACGGGACGGGCCGCGTCGTCGTCGAGACCGAGCCACCGGACTATATCGAGCAGATCCTGCTCACCCGTCCGAGCCACAAGCTCCAGCGGGTCAGCCTGACCTATCCGGAGATCGATGGCGTGGGTGGCAAGGGCGCCGCGCTGCGCACGATCTTCGAGATCGCCGCGGCTCTGGAGGTGCAGGCGCTCGTCGTCGTCGACTCCGATCTGCGCAGCATCGTGCCCGAATGGATCGAGCTGCTGGCCGGGCCCATCCTCAAGGGCGGCTACGACTTCGTGGCCCCGCTGTACGCCCGCTACAAGTACGACGGGACGATCACCAACACCGTCACGTATCCGCTCACCCGGGCGCTGTACGGCCACCGCATCCGGCAGCCGATCGGCGGCGACTTCGGCGTCGGCGGCGATCTCATCCAGCACTACCTGGAGCTCGACGACTGGACCGAGGACGTCAGCAAGTTCGGGATCGACATCTGGATGACCACGTCCGCCCTCGCCGGCGGGTTCGCGATCTGCCAGACGCGCCTGGGCGCCAAGGTCCACGACCCCAAGGATCCGGGCTCCGACCTCGGCCCGATGTTCCGCCAGGTGGTCGGCACGATCCTCCGTCTGGCCGAGCGCTACGACAAGCACTGGCTCGGCATCAGGGGCTCGCATGACGTGCCCGCCTATGGCTTCGAGCGGATCATCGACCCGCCGCCCCTCGAGGTGAACACGCTGCGGTTGCTGTCGGAGTTCCAGGCAGGCTCGCTGACCCTCGCCGACCAGTGGCGCTCCATGCTCGCCCCCGCGACGTTCGAGACCGTCATGGAGCTCGCGGCGGAGGCCGGACGGCTGGGCGACCAGGCCCAGACACGCCTCGGTGTCGGCGGCGATGCGTCCTCGACCACCGCGACGACCCTCGAGATGGCCGAGGCGGTCAGCACATTCCACTTCCCGGATGACCTGTGGGCACGCGTCATCTACGACCTCGTCGTGGCCGCTCGCGATCCCAAGCCATCGATCGAGGCGATGGTCGCGTCGCTCGTGCCGATCTACTTCGGGCGCGTCGCGAGCTTCATCATCGAGAACCGGGCCGTGACCACCGAGCAGGCGGAAGACCGCGTGGAACGCCAGGCCCGCGAGTTCGAAC
>JBKJHI010000228.1:0-11810 GCA_046599085.1 Candidatus Limnocylindrales bacterium | reverse complement strand
GCACGGTGAATCGACCGAGGCGGATCTCCTGGCGCTCCTGTACGCGACGGAGACGACGGGGATGGCCGCGATCGTCCGCCCGCAGAGCGCCGAGCGGCTGCGGATCGGTCGTGCCCTGGATCTTGGTGCGGCGGGCATCATCCTTCCCCAGCTCCAGTCGATCGACGAGGTTCGCGCGGCCGTGGAATGGCTCCGCTATCCGCCGGTCGGGCAGCGTGGTGTGGCCCTCCGGACGCGAGGTGCGGACATGGGCGCCCTCACGCACGGCGACGTCGCGCGGGTCGTCAATGCCCGGATCACCGGGATCGTCCAGATCGAATCGCCCGGCGCGCTGGCTGTCGTGGACGAGATCGCGGCCCTGGAGCCGGTCGATGTGCTGTTCGTCGGTCCGGCTGACCTGAGTCATGCCCTGGGGATCCCTGGGCAGTTCAGCGATCCGGCATATCGCGCCGCGCTGCAGGCCGTGGTCGGCGCCGCCGACCGCCACGGCAAGGCCGCCGGGATCCTGGTCTACGACACCGCGGCCGTACCGGACCTGCTCGAGCTCGGCTTCCGCTTCATCGGCCTGGGCTCGCAGGGATCGTTCGTCAGCGCCGGCGCCCGCGCCATGTTGGCCGCCGCGGGGCGCTGACCAGCGGGATCCCCATCTCGGCATCGAGCGGCATGGCCGGTTGCGGGGCGCCGGCGGCACGCGGCCCGGTCTGGGCGATGACCACCCCGAGCAGGATGAGTCCGGCCCCCACGAGCTGGACCGGGCCGAGGCGCTGATCGAGCACGACGAACGCCATGAGCACGATGAACACCGGCTCGGTCGTGCTGATGAGGGCTGCCTGGGCGGCACCGATCCGCTTCGCTCCGGCGTACAGGGTCTGGATGGCCAGGAACGAGGCGATCAGGCCGATCCCGATGAGGTACGGCCAGGCCGAGGCCGGGATGGCCCGCGGATCGGGCGGCACGCCGGCCAGCGTCGCCAGCACCGCGAAGACGGCCGCACTCGACAGCATCATGACCGCGGTCGTGACGGCCGCATCGTGGGCCTGGGCGCCCTCGGCCGGAGCCTCATGGCCGAGACGGTCGCGTCGCTCGCCGGCCAGCCGCGCAGACAGCACGATCCACACCGCGTAGATCGCCGCCGACGCCAGGATCAGGAACAGGCCGCCCCACGGGACGCCGGCGCTGACGTCGAAGCCGCCGAGGGCCAGGACCACGCCCAGCAGCGCGAGGCCGAGGGCGAACCACGGCCGTCGTCCAGACAGCCGCGTCGCGAACCGCAGCGACAGGAGCGCCACGAAGATCGGATACAGGTAGACGAGGACGCCGGCAAGCGCCGCCGGGATGGTCTCGATGCCGGCGTAGTAGGTGCCCGCATTGCCCGTGTAGACGGCACCAAGCCCGAGGGCCACCGCCAGCTGACGGCGCGGAAGTTCGCGGAGCGCCCGTCGTCGGCGTGGCGACAGGGCGACCCACGTCCACCCGACGGCCGCGCCGATGATGAACCGCCACGCCATGAGGCTGAGCCAGCCCAGGCCTTGCGCGTAGGCCAGCGTGGCAAAGATCGAGCCCGACGCGAAGCCGATCCCCGCGACGAGGACGAGGCCGATCCCGAGCGCGCGCTGTCGATCCATCGCGAGGGAGGCTACCAGCGTCGCGCGCTCCGCGGACGGCAGATCGACGGGCAGCCTCGCGACGACCGGCCCCGTGCAGGCACCGGTCGTGGGTCGCGCGACGTGACCGGCCGTCCGCACTACACTTTCGAGCGTGACCGACCTGACCGAGGGCGCGGTCGCCCGCCGGCTTCCTTTCCTGACCGACGAGCGCCTCCGTGTCCTGAGCCGCCGCCAGCCCGTGACCGTCGCGCCGGGCACCACGCTCGCCGCGTGCGTGGCTGCCATCCAGCGCTCCGGTACCGGGGATTCCGCGTTCGTCTGCGACGCCGACGGGCGGCTGCTGGGCGTCCTGACGGAGCGCGACGTCTTCAGCCAGATCGTCGCCGGCCACGTCGATCTGTCCCAGTCGGTCGAGGCCCTGATGACGACCGATCCGCGAACGCTGGATCTTGACCAGTCGATCCGCGACGCCATCGATCTCATGCAGACCGGTCGCTATCGCAACGTCCCGGTCATCGATCCCGACGGGATGCTCGTCGGCGTCGTCCGCCAGTCGGACATCATCAAGTTCCTGGCTGAGGCGTTCCCGGAAGAGCTCCTGAACCTGCCGCCGCGACCACACCAGAAGATGAAGGAGCCGGAAGGCGCGTGACCACACCCACGGAGGCACAGCCGCTCGAGGTCCAGGAACTCGAGCGCGTCACCATCCGCTTCGCCGGCGATTCGGGCGATGGGATGCAGTTGACCGGGACCCAGTTCACCAGGACCGCCGCGATCTTCGGGAACGACATCAGCACGCTGCCGGACTTCCCGGCGGAGATCCGGGCGCCGGCCGGCTCGCTGCCAGGTGTCTCCGGTTTCCAGATCAGCTTCAGTTCCTCGGAGATCCACACGCCCGGCGATCAACCCGACGTGCTCGTCGCGATGAACCCGGCGGCGCTCAAGACGAATATCGGCGACCTCCCGCCCGGAGGCGCGCTGCTGGTCAATAGCGACGCGTTCACGCAGGCCAACCTCAACAAGGCGGCCTATGCGACCAACCCGCTCACCGACGGCTCGCTGAAGCCCTTCACCACGTTCGAGATCCCGATCTCCACGCTCAACGAGCGGTCGCTCGACGGGCTCGACATGACGAGCAAGCAGAAGGACCTCACGAAGAACTTCTTCGCATTGGGGATCATGTTCTGGCTGTACGAGCGGACGATGCAGCCGACGCTCGACTGGATCGATTCGAAGTTCGGGGCGCGTCCGGTCATCGCGGAGGCGAACAAGCGGGCGCTGCGTGCCGGCTACGCGTTCGGCGAGACGACCGAGATGTTCCACACGCACTACCGCGTGAAGCCCGCGAAGCTGCCGCCCGGCACGTATCGCAACATCACGGGCAATGAAGCGGCGGCCCTGGGCTTCCTCGCGGCGTCTCGGCTGGCTGGGCGCCCGCTGTTCTACGGCTCGTACCCGATCACGCCCGCCAGCGACATCCTCCACCAGCTGGCCGGTTACAAGACGTTCGGCGTCAAGACGTTCCAGGCGGAGGACGAGATCGCCGCGATCGGGTCAGCCATCGGCGCGAGCTACGGCGGCGCGCTGGGGATGACCGCGTCGTCCGGCCCGGGGATCGCCCTGAAGACGGAGGCCATGGGGCTGGCGGTGATGGTCGAGCTGCCGCTCGTCGTCATCGATGTGCAGCGCGCCGGCCCATCGACCGGCATGCCGACCAAGACCGAACAGGCGGACCTGCTCCAGATCATGTTCGGCCGGAATTCGGACTCGCCCATCCCCATCGTCGCCCCGGCCACGCCTGGGGAGTGCTTCGACATGGCCATCGAGGCCTGGCGGATCGCCCTCAAATACATGACGCCCGTCGCGTACCTGTCGGACGCCTTCCTGGCCACGGGATCGGAGCCGTGGAAGATCCCCTCCACGGCCGACCTGCCGGACATCTCCGTCCCGAGCGCGGTCGCCGGCGATGGCCCGTTCCGGCCGTACCAGCGCGACCCGGAGACGCTGGCTCGACCGTGGGCCGTGCCGGGCACGGCGGGCCTCGAGCATCGCATCGGCGGCCTGGAGAAGGCCGACGTCACGGGCAATGTCAGCTACGACCCTGACAACCACCACCGGATGCAGGAACTGCGCGCGGCCAAGGTGGCCGGCATCGCCCGCGACATCCCGCCGCTGGAGGTCTTCGGCCCGGACCGCGGCGACCTGCTCATCCTTGGCTGGGGCTCGACCTACGGCGCCATCCGCTCGGCCGCGGAGCGCCTGCAGGCCGACGGGCGCTCGGTGGCCCATGCGCACCTGCGCCACCTCAATCCCATGCCGGCAAACCTCGGGGATGTGCTCCGCAGCTACCGTAGGGTCCTCATCCCGGAGATCAACCTCGGGCAGCTGCTCCTGCTCATCCGGGCGACCTTCCTCATCGATGCCGTCGGCTATGACAAGGTCCGCGGCAAGCCGTTCCGCATCGCCGAGATCGTCATGGAGGCCGAGCGCCTCCTCGGGGAGAACCAGTCATGACCGCCGAGATCGTCCCGCCGCAGCCGCCGCAGCCGCCGCTGTCAGCCGAGAACGAGCGGATCATCCAGCTGACCCGCAAGGACTTCGTGTCCGACCAGGAGGTCCGCTGGTGCCCGGGCTGCGGGGACTACTCGATCCTTGCCCAGACGCAGAAGGTCATGCCCGACTTCGGCTACGCGAAGGAGGACATCGTCTTCATCAGCGGGATCGGCTGCTCCGGCCGGCTGCCGTACTACATGAACACGTTCGGATTCCATACGATCCATGGCCGTGCCCCGACCCTGGCGACGGGCTTGAAGGCTGCCCGCCCGGACCTGATGGTGTGGGTCATCACCGGCGACGGCGACGCGTTGTCGATCGGCGGTAATCACGTGATCCACTCGATGCGCCGCAATGTGGACATCAACCTGGTGATGTTCAACAACCGGATCTACGGCTTGACCAAGGGCCAGGCCAGCCCCACATCCGAGTTCGGCAAGCGGACCAAGTCCACGCCGATGGGCACGGTCGATACGCCGATCATCCCGCTGACGCTCGCCCTCGCCGCCGAGGCCACGTTCGTCGCGCGCTCGGTCGACACCCACACCGAGCACCTCCAGGCGACCCTCGAGAGGTCCGGCCGACACAAGGGGTCGTCGTTCCTCGAGGTCCTGCAGAACTGCAATATCTTCAATGACGGCGCCTGGCGCGACTTCACCGACCGCGAGGTCCGTGAGGACCGCATGCTGTTCCTGGAGCACGGCAAGCCGATGATCTTCGGCAAGGACCGCGACAAGGGCATCCGCCTGCGCGGCCTGCACCCGGAGGTCGTGACCATCGGGGAAGATGGCGTGACCGAGGCCGATCTGCTGGTCCACGACGAGTCGGCCGAGGATCCGTACCTGGCGCTCGTCCTGTCGCGCATGTTCTGGCCGGACTTCCCGGTCCCGGTCGGGGTGCTCCGGTCGGTCAGCCGGCCGACGCACGACCGTTTGATCGAGGATCAGCTCATCGCGGCGGTGGCCAAGTCGGGCGAGGGGGATCTCGCGAGCGCACTTGCAGGTGGTGAGACGTGGTTGGTCGAGTAGACGACGGGATCGTGGCCGGCCAGGAGGCTGGCGGCCATGGCATGCAATGCCCGGCGTGCGGGTACGAGAACCTGGTCGGAGCCGACACCTGCGAGAACTGCGGGGCAGATGTCGCAGGACGTGACGTGCCGCAGCAGGCGCTCGCATTCCGGGGCCCGCTGCTCGGCGGCAAGGTCGACGACCTCAGCGGTCCGGAGCCGCTGCTCGTCGCGGCCGACGCGACGGTGGATGCGGTCATCGACCGGATGCAGGACGCCGAGCAGGATTGCGCCCTCGTCGTGGATGGCGACCGCCTTGTGGGCATCTTCACCGATCGCGACGCCGTCCTGAAAGTGGCTGGCAAGCCGCACGAAGCGCTGCTCGTCCGCGACCTCATGACACCAGATCCGGTCGTCCTTCGCCACGACGATCCGATCGCGGTGGCGATCCACAAGATGGCCATCGGCGGCTTCCGCCACATCCCGATCGTCGAGGCCGGCCGTCCGACCGGCATCGTCACCGCGCGGGATATCTTCCGGCACCTCGCCCAGACGCTGGACTGAGCGGGTGGAGGAGACCGTCGTCATCCTGGCCCAGGACCTGATCTGGGCGGATCGGTTGGTCCGCGCCTGCACGACTGCTGGTGCCACTGCAACGACCGTCGCCAGTCTGGCTTCGCTCGAGCACGAGATCGCTCGACTCGGCGCCCGTTTCGCGATCGTGGACCTGACGGTGCGAAGCGGTGACCCGTTCGCTGCCATCGAGCGTGCCGTTGCGACCGGCTGCCGCGTCCTCGCCGTCGGTCAGCACGATGATGTCGAGCAGCGCAAGCGTGCGCTCGCTGCCGGGGCGGACCGCGCCCTCGCCTACCGCAAGCTGTTCGAGGATGGTCCCGCCACGATCACCGCGTGGATGGCGATGGCATCGCCCGCCGCGAGCCCGGCCTCATGACCGCCGCCGACCGCCCGGAGATCCCCATCCTGCGCTACGAGGAGCGCCTCTCCCGCGCGCGGGCCGCGACCGAGGCGGGGGGTCTCGACGCACTGCTGATCGGCGTTGGTTCGGACCTGCGCTACCTGACCGGCTACGCCGCGATGCCGCTCGAGCGCCTCACGCTCCTCGTCGTCCCGGCGGGCGCCGATCCGTTCCTTGTCGTGCCGCGACTGGAGCTCGGGGCGGCGAGAGCCGGCGTGCGGCCTTCGGTCGACATCCGGACCTGGGACGAGACCGACGATCCGTATGCGTCGTCGACCGCCGGCCTCGTGGACGCGGCTGCCGTCGCAGTGTCTGACACGATGCTCGCGATGCACGTCCTGCGCCTCCAGCTGGCGCTCGGCTCGGCGGCGCGGATGGGCCTCGCGTCGGGCGTCCTGCGGGACCTGCGCATGATCAAGGACGCCGACGAGGTCGCGCTGCTGCGGGCTGCCGCATCGGCCGCGGATCGCGTCGTGGCGCGTATCGCGGCTGGCCGCCTTGTCGGGCGGACCGAGGCGGATGTCGCCCGCGAGGTCCGTGAGCAGCTGCTCGTCGAGGGTCACGAGGAGGCGCACTTCGCCATCGTCGGGTCCGGCCCGAACTCCGCCTCGCCGCACCATGAGGCCTCGGACAGGGTGATCCAGGCCGGCGAGCCGATCGTGCTCGACATCGGCGGCACGCTCGGCGGCTACGGCTCCGACATCACGCGGACGCTGTGGGTGACCGGCGGTGATCCGGCGCAGGGTCCGGACGAGCGCTTCCGACACCTGTTCAGCGTCCTGACAGCGGCGCACGGCGCGGGGACACGAGCGGTGCGCCCGGGCATCGAGTGCGCCGGCGTGGATGCGGCCGCGCGGACCATCATCGACAGCGAGGGCTATGCCGAAGCCTTCTTCCACCGCACCGGCCATGGCATCGGCCTGGACGGCCATGAGGATCCCTATCTCGTCGCCGGCAACGACCTGCCGATGGCGGAGGGGATGGCCTTCAGCATCGAGCCCGGGATCTACCTCACTGGAGCCTATGGCGCGCGGATCGAGGACATCGTGATCTGCGGCGCCGATGGGCCGATCGTGCTCAATCAGGCGCCGCGCGAGCTGTACGTGGTGGACGGCTAGCCGGATCGAGCGGCGGGTCACCGCCCTCGCCTGCGGTATCATCCTCGGAACCTCCAACGGTGGCCGCCCTGGCGCCGCCGACCCAGCCCACGAGCGACATGCCCACCACCCACCGGCGACGGACCGTCGTCGAGCCTCTCCAGCGCACGCGATCCGGCGCGATGGATCGATGAGTCGCCGCCACCACGGTCGCCCGCACCATGCCCGCGTCCGGCCCGACGCGGCGCCAGCCGGACCGAACAGCGGCGCCCCCGCGGGCCCGTCGGCCGGATCTGACGCGGCCCCAGCGCGGTCTTTGGACGCGGCCCGGTCGTCGAACGCGGCGCCCGCGCGGCCGGACGCTACGGCCCCGCGGCAAGCCCCTCAAGAGGCATCTCGCCAGGCAGCGCCCACGGTCATGCCCGGCGAGCGGATCGCCCCGAAACCGCAGGGTGGGACCGCACCGGCCGGGATCCCGGCCGTGGCCCCCGACGCGCCCCCCGCTGCCACCGCCACCGCCCCGACCGCAGAAGGGGCAGTCCCGGTGCTCAGCGGGCCTGCGCCCGACGCACGCCCAGCGCGACCATCCGACGGCCGCCCCGGGTCGACCAACGGCCAGCATCACGGACCGGGCGGAGCACCGATGGCGCCCTCGAACGGGTGCACCGCTCCCCAGCTGCGGCGGTTCATCAAGAGCCGCCCCTACGTGCCGATGCATGAACTGCGGCGGCGCTTCGGGATCGATGGCACGGACGACGATGTGACGAAGGTATCGATGGAGCGCCAGACCATCTTCGTGGGTCTACCCGCCCGTGAGGGCGCGTTACTTGGCGAGTTGCTGCGCGGCGGCGAGATCGGCTGCGAGCTCTCACTCGACCCGCGCACCCCGGTCGTCATCGGCGTCTACCCCATGCGACCGGTCCCACGAGGCTGAGCCGCCGACGATCGCGGATGGCCGACCGGGCCACCACGGAGCGAGTCACCCCGCGTACGATGCGGCCATGACGAGGACGACGCCATCGGCCCGATCCGGCGCGACGGGGCGGCCCAACGCTGACGCGGCCCGCGCAGCGCTGCGCGACTGCCCGCTGTTCGACGGCGTGTCCGAGGAAGCCCTCGTCTCGGTCGGGGCCGCCCTCCGGACGCGGCGCTATCGGCGGGGCGAAGCGATCTTCCACATCGGCGACCCGGGAGAGGCGCTCTACCTCGTCATCGCCGGCGAGGTGAAGATCACGATCCCGTCCGATGAGGGTCTCGAACCGGTCATCCTCACGACCATCGGGCCCGGGGGGTTCTTCGGCGAGCTCGCCCTGCTCGACGGTGCCCCACGCTCCGCCAGTGCCGTGGCGATGGGCGCGGTCGAGTCGAGCCTGCTCCACCGCGACGCCTTCGACCACCTGTTCGACATGGAGCCGGGACTCCGGCGCGCGCTCCTCGCCACCCTCGCCCGGGAGATCCGCCGGCTGAGCTCACAGGTCGAGGATCTCCACTTCCTCGACCTTCCAGGGCGACTTGCGAACCACATCGTCCGGTCCGTCGCGCCGGACCCCGGCGCGCCGGATGTCCCCGCCGGCGAACACCGGCTGCCGTGGCCCTACACCCAAGGCGAGCTCGCCGGCATGATCGGCGCGTCCCGCCAATCGGTGAACCGGCTGCTCTCGGAATTCGTCGCCGACGGCCTGGTGCGGTTCGAGGGCGACGACTTGGTGATCCCCGACGTCGCCCGTCTGGCCGCGGCGGCGCGTCGATGACCGGGCCGGCCAGCCCGAACGGGCCGTCAGCGGCGTCCCTGGCGGCCCTCGTGGGCGTGGCCGAACGGCTCGTCGCCGCTCAACGACTGACGCCGCTGACCGGCCACCCGGTCCTGACCGCGGTGACGGAGGCCGCCGCCGCGATCCTCGATGCCGAGGCCGCCTCCATCGCGGTCCACGATCCTGTCACCGAGCGCCTGACCTTCATCGCCGCTGCTGGCCCGCAGGGAGCGGGCGTCATCGGGCTGTCGATCGATGCCGCGTCCGGGATCGCCGGGTACGCGCTGACGACCGGGCAGGCCCTTGCCGTGGCCGACGTGGAGGCGGACGCCCGGTTCGACCGCGCCACGGCGGCCAGCACCGGCTTCGTGCCACGCAGCATCCTGGCCGTGCCACTGACCGACGACGACGGAACGGTCGGGATCCTGGAGATCCTGGATCGACGCGGCGAACGCAGTTTCGACCTGCGCGACATCGACACCGCGGTGGCACTCGCCCGGCCGGCCACGGCGGCGGTCCGGGCCGGGGAGCTGGACCGTGACGGCGTCGCGCTCCTGCGGTCCGTGCTGGCCGGTGTCGGTGCTGGCGCATTGGACGCCGCGGCCATCGAGGACCTCGTGACGTCCACGAGCGCCCAGCTGGACGCCGCCGACGACGGTGTCCGCTGGCGGCTGGCGGACCGCGTCGCCCGGTTGCGCGCCGCCGACCCGGAGTCCCTCGAGCTCGCCATCGACTGGCTTGATGCGCTCATCCGACACGGGCGAGGGCGCCGACGGTGACGGGCCTGCCGGCCTGGGCGGAGCCCTTCGCGGCAGATCGACGGGCTGGCCTCCGGCGCCACGGACCGCTCGGACGGATGGATCGCGAGCTCGCGTTCGGTGGGGCGGATGGCGCGGGGGTGACGGTGGCCGTCATCGATTCGGGCGTGGACGCCGATCACCCGGCCGTCGACGGCCGGCTCGACCGGACGATGCGGGTCGATGTCGATGGCGAGGACGCTCACGTCGTCGAGGATCCTGGCGGGAGCGATGTCGTCGGGCACGGGACGGCCTGTGCCGGGATCATCGCGGCCGTCGCACCAGGTGCCCGACTCGTCTCGATCCGGGTCCTTGGGCCCGACAACAAGGGCAAGGGCCGTGCGGTCGCCGCGGCCGTGGAGTGGGCGATCGATGCCGGTATCGGTATCGTCAACCTCAGCCTGTCGTCGCGCAGCGAGGCGATGTTCGCGGCATTCCACGAGCTGGCCGACCGCGCCTACTTCGCGAACACCCTGCTCGTGTGCGCCGCCAACAACGTCCCGGGCCCGTCGTATCCATCACTCTTCTCCGCGGTGGTGTCCGTGGCGGCCCACGACGTCCCAGATCCGGACGTGTGGTTCTACAACCCGGCGCCGCCGGTCGAGTTCGGCGGCTACGGCCTTGATGTCGACGTCGCGTGGCGAGATGGCGGACGCATCCGCGCGACCGGCAACTCGTTCGCCGCACCGCACCTCGCCGGGCACGCGGCCCGCCTTCGATCACGCCATCCCACGGCGAGCCCGTTCGAGATCAAGGCCCTCCTTGCGGCGACGGCCAGCGATCCAGCGGCCTGAATCACGAACCGCCCGGCAAGCCGGGCGGTCCAGGTAGGACGTGGCGGGCGCTCAGTGGCGCCTGTGGCCCTCGACATCGTCCTCGTCGTCGGCGGGTGACGGGATGTTCTCGCCGCCGTGTCCCGGGACCCGGGTGCCGAGCGATGGGACCGTGATCGGCAGGCCGTGACCCTCGACATCCTCGCCGTCGATGAACTGGTTGGCGCGGCCCTCAGGCTCCACCAGGGACTCCTTGGGAAGTCGCAGGTTCCTCTTCATCGTGACCGTCCTCTCGTGTCCGTCGGCCGGTGCTGTCCGTTGCCGAGGACCGCACTGTACGCCATGGTCACGCCACCACGAAAGCCCATGCACGACGGCCCGGGTGTCGCATCCGCGACACGGTGCGTCGTTAGGAAGCGTCCCCGTCGCCGGCGTACGACCTCGGCAAGGCCTCGACCGCGGGCCGCGGTGTGCGCAGGTCACGCAGCGAGTCCTGGTCCACGCCGGCGAGGCGTGGCAGGTCAGCGGACTGCGTCCGAAGCAGGCGCGACGTCAACGTGGAGAACAGCAGGCGCTGGATCTCCGGCACGACCATGGTGGCCCGCAGCGCTGCGGCGGGGACCTCGAGCAGGGTCGAATCGTCGGCCGCGATGACGTCTGCGGTTCGCGGGCTTCCGGTCAGGGCCGCGATCTCGCCAAAGAAGTCTCCGGCGCCCATCGTCGACAGGCCTCGATAGCCGCCGCCGTCCTCCGGGATGCCGGCCGTCGCCGAGCCGTCGAGAATGAAGTAGGCGGACGACGCCGCGTCGCCGTGCTGGACGATCTGCGTGCCGGCCGGGACATCGCGGACCGTGGCGTCGGCCACGAAGGCGGCGCGCTGTTGTGGCGACAGCCGGGCGAACGTTCCCAGGCGCGACGCCAGCCGATCGAAGTCGGCCAGCGTGGCGGCCCGGACCGGCAGTGCGGTGAGGTCGGGTGCCGCCTCGACGGCTGCGGCCAGCCGCCTGGACGCAGCGCGCCAGGTGGTGATGCCGAGGCCTGGCGCGACGAGCGTGAACCCAGCCGACACGAACAGCAGGCACGACGCGATGATGATCAGGAGTCGGATATCGACGATGTCCGCCAGGCCGGCGCCGGCCATACCGATCAGGAAGATGACGTCGCGCATGACGTAGAACGCCGAGAACACCCTCCCGCGCATCTCGCGTGGCGTGTTGCGCTGGAGCAGCACGGAGCGCGACACGGACGAC
>JBKJHI010000146.1:0-2944 GCA_046599085.1 Candidatus Limnocylindrales bacterium | reverse complement strand
CCTGAATCCAGCTCGGGACATCGTCGGGAGCCACCGCACCGACCAGCCGGATCGAGGGCCACATCCGTGCGATCGTTCGATCGAGGCTGCCAGCTCCGACGGCCATCCCCTGGACGCCCGGAACACCTGCGAGCGCTTCCGCGAATAGATCGGCGCCCTTGATCTTCTCGAGCGCCCCGACGAACAGCGCGACCTGGCCGCCGGCAGCAAGACCCAGCGATTCGCGGGCGGCCTCGCGTGGAGCGGGCGCGAAGATTTGGAAATCCACCCCCGGCGGCACGACCTCGGCAGTGGCACCGAGCCGCCGGACATGGTCCGCCGTCACCCGCGAATTTGCTACCACGACCGAGGCGCCTCGGGCGACGCGTTGGGCCAGGAACCGGTGGATCGGGGAGCGGCCAGAGCTCTCCCGGACGTCGCTGCCGTGGGCGTACACAAGCAGAGGCACGCGGTCCACTCGGGCCGCCGCGAGGCCGATCAGTCCTGCTGGGAAGAGGACGTGGGCCTCGACTCCGTCGATCCGTCGCGGTCGCAAGGCCTCCGAGGTCATCCCCGCGTGCCGCCGGATTGCGCCTTGGCGGTAGCTCCGGGCCGCGATCACGTCAACGGTGATCCCGCGTCGACGGAGCGCTTCTACACGGCGTGCCACGAACGCACCGACCTCCGGCCGGTCGACGGTCGGAAACAGGCTGCTGACGACGAGAAGGCGGGCTATGAGTCGAGCTCGCCACCGGCGGCACGTCCGGCATTCGCGGCCATCACTTGGGTTCCTCGGGAAGGCCGAAGGAGGTCGCCGGTTCGTCGGCATGGCCTGGCTGGATGGAGGCGCGAACTGATCGCATCGCGATGACCTTCCTGGTGAGTCCCTCACGCCCCGAATAGGGTCGGTCGCTTCGTGTGGATGATCCCGGTCGGGCCGGACTTGGCGATGGATGGCTCAGGTATCATCATCGCCGAGGGTCGGCCCGGGCTCACGTCCACGTGGCCGGGAGTATATCGAGATGCAAGCGGCCGTCACCGGCCCGCGTGCGGGAGGAGAGACATCGGGACGCCGCCGGTCGCTGTGCCAGCGCTGAGTCGAGGCGACGCCGACCTGCGGTTCCTCGCCCCCTCGTTCTCGGCCGATCGATGACGACGCCTGAGCTCGTCCACCGCGCCACCGCGAGCGGTCGGGCCTATCGGGACCTGCCGATTCATGCCGCCGATGGCGTCCACGAGTACGCCCTCGAGCTCGTGTCGAGCACGGGTCCGGGCCAGCGCGTTCTGGACGTGGGCAGTGGCTCGGGGGCCCTGGCCCAGCGGCTGCATGACGCAGGCTTTCAGGTGACCGCATCCGATCTGGATCCGACCGACTACTGGGCCGCCCCGCCGGCGTATGCCTGGGACGCGGCCGGCCGCGAGGTCCCGGAAGCTCTCGGGTCCGGCTTCGATGTGGTCGCGGCGATCGAAGTCCTCGAGCATGTCGAGAACCCGCTCCAGGCACTCCGGAACTTCCATGACCTGCTTCGACCGGGCGGCTTGCTCGTCGCCTCGACGCCCCACGTCGGGCACCCTCGCTCTCGTCTGAAATTCCTCGTCCAGGGAACGCCAAGCTACTTCGGGCCACGCGAATTCTTCGCGAGCGGGCACCGGACCCTGTTGCCGGATTGGGCGCTGGAACTCCACGCCAAGGCCGCCGGTTTCACGGATGTTTCCGTCTCGTACGCCGGCTCCCTCGGACTCCCGCCCGCTCAGCGGCTCGCCTATTCGGCCATCCTCCCAGCCTTTCTACTGTCGGGCCAGATGCCAACACCGAGGCGCCAGGATGGCTGCATCACATTTGTCACCGGTCGAAAGCCGAGTGCGTAGCCGCCGCACCCTTTGATCATGAGCAGCCCCCTCGCCTCCCAACCGGGGCTCCGCGTCCTGATCGTCTCGCACTACTACCCGCCGGAGATCGGCGCGCCACAGACACGGCTTCACGAGACGGCATGTCGCCTGCGCGAGGTCGGCGTCGAGGTCCACGTTCTCACTGGTCCTCCGCACTATCCGACGGGCGAGGTTCGGTCCGGCCACAGATGGTGGCTGCCGCGTCGCGAGTCGATCGACGGCATCCCCGTGACCCGGCTGCCAATGGTGCCCCGGCCGAACGGCGGCCTGGTGGATCGGTCGATCGATCATGGGTCCTTCGCGGCTGCTGCCGCCGCTGCGGTGCCGGTCGCCCGCTGGGCGGACGTCCTTCTTATCGAATCGCCGCCGCTCTTCCTGGGATTGACCGCGGCATTCCACCGGTTGGTCAGCCGCAGACCGTATGTCTACCATGTCGCCGATCCGTGGCCTGACTTCCCGATCGCGATGGGTGCGCTTCGGTCGCCGATCGCGCGGCGTCTCGCCTTTCTCAACGAACACGTCGCCTACCGATTCGCGACGGCCGTGACCACCGTCACACCTGCGCTCGTGGCGCGCTTGGCGGCCAAGCCGGGAGCGCGGGACAAGGTCCATCTCATGCCGAACGGCGTCGACACGACGCGGTTCGATGCCGGAGCTGGCCCGTCGGCGGCCCGCCGCGATCTTGGGTGGGCCGACTCAAGCCTCACGCTCGTATATGCCGGCACGGTGGGTCTCGCGCAGGGGCTCGGGACGCTGATCGACGCGATGTCGCGCCTGCGCGGCACCGGGATTACCCTCCATATCGTCGGCGACGGAGCAGAGCGAGCAGCAATCGCGGATCGGATTCGCCGCGAGCGCCTCGACGACATCCTGCTTCACGACGCGATCAAGGGGGCCGAGGTGCCAAACATCCTTGCTGCCGCGGACGCGATCCTCGTCCTGCTCAGGCGCGGCCCACTGTACGATGAGTCCCTCCCGACCAAGCTCGTCGAGGGCCTCGCCGCGGGCAGGCCGCTCGTCGTCTCGGCCGATGGCGAGTCCGCCCGGATCGTGCGGGACGCCCGGGCTGGCGTCG
>JBKJHI010000131.1:0-7884 GCA_046599085.1 Candidatus Limnocylindrales bacterium | reverse complement strand
ACCTTGACGCAGACTCAAACGGTCATCGCACCATGACGTCGCGCAAGGCCCAAGGCCAAGGCCTGGTCGAATTCGCCCTAGTCATCGTGGTGTTCCTCGTGATCCTCATGGGCGTCGTCGATTTCGGCATGGCGATCTACAAGTTCAATGGGGTCTCGCAGGCTGCGCGGGAGATCGCGCGCGTCACCAGCGTGCATCCGTGCGCGAACCCCAATGCGCTTACCTGCACACCTGGAACCAGCCAAAGCAGTGAGACCCAAGCAGTCATCGCCGTGCAGAAAGGTCTTATTCCGGCCCTGAAGGACCCCGTGTTTACGTGCGTTGATCAGTCCGGGGCTCCGGTGGATCCCTTGCCATGCGATTTCAGCAAACACTCCGTCCAGGTGACGATCCAGTCCGATTACTCGCCGATCACGCCACTACTCCGGCTCACCGGTACGTGGACCATGAAGGGAAGCAGCAGTGCGCAGCTCCAATAGTCCTCGGGAACGTGGACAGATCCTCCCGATCTTTGCCCTCGCGCTGGTGACCATCGTGGCGGCAGTCGGGCTCGTGATCGATGGCGGATTCGCCTTCGCCCAGCGACGGGCCGAGCAGAACGCGGCAGACCTTGCCGCGTTCGCGGGCGCGAATGCCCTCCTCAACGGGCGGGACGCGACCGCCGCCGCGCTCGGATCAGCGAAGACGAATGGCTATGAGCACGGACAGGGCGGCGTCGTTGTCGCCGTCACCGTCGGGCCGACCACGGTCAAGGTGGACATCGGTGCGCCGCACCGGAACTACTTTGCGGGAGTCATCCCCGGACAGGGAGTGTGGCAAGTCGACGTGACCGCGACGGCCTTGGCAGGCGTCCCGACCAAGTTCCTCGGAGTGGCGCCGTTCATCCTCAGTCAGGAAGTCTTTGATCCCGTGACGGGCTTGCCGTATGCCAACTTCACCGTTCCGTACGACTTCACCAAGACGACGGGCTCAGGTAGTGACGCACCGATCACATTCAGCAACATGGCCTGGACCAATCTGGCCACGAGCAAGAACGTGTCCGCGGACGACGTGAAGGATGCGCTGCGGGGCACGGCGCCGATCAACGCCGACCTGCTCCTCAATCAGTACGTCGGCCAGCACAACAACGGTGTCCAGAACGCACTGTTCGACACGAACTCGCCAAATCAACCAAGCGTCAACACCACGCTCGCCGGCCTCGACGTCGCGGTTCCCATCGTGGGGCCACCGATCACGGGCCAGACGTATTGCTTCGGCCCGAATGGGCTGAGCGATGGCACGAACACCGCCGGATGCTTCAGGGGCTGGGCGCTGTTCCATGTGGTCAGCGCAACCAAGAACGGTGGAGGCGAGGACGGGACGATCAGGGGCTACTTCAAGACAGGCGTCACGCGAAGCGCCTCGGCGAGCGACGTCTGCGCCGTCACGGATACGGCCTGCGCTGGACTCTTCCACGGGGTGTACGTCATCAAGCTCATCAATTAGCTCGGTCCCTGCAGGGACCGGCCATACCGGTACGAAGGCCGCGCCGAGAGACGCGGCCTTCGTGATCCCAGCCTGCGCAGGGAGCTAGGGACCGTTGACGAGCGCCCCGGCTCGCGCGGAAGGTCACCGCAGGCGAACCCCAGGGGCTGACCATCGGACGGCTGCATTGACCCCTTCGGGCTATGCACGGGCGCACCGTTTCAAGGGACCGTGAAAGGTGTCCCGATGAGTATCGGCGGCATACCGATCAACCCGCACCCAAGGTACCTGTCGAATGCCGCTGTTCAAGATCATGGCCCGCATCCGCGACCGCCGCCGGCACCAGAGCCGAGGTCAGAGCCTCGTCGAGCTCGCCCTCATCCTCCCGGTGCTGATGCTGCTCGTTGCCGCGACCATCGACCTGGGTCGCATCTTCTACTCGCAGATCACCATCACGAATGCGGCGCGCGAAGGGGCCATGGAAGCCTCGCGCAATCCGACGTCGTTCCAGGCCAACACCGGCTGCAACACGTCGACCAACCGGATCATGTGCCGGGTCATCAACGAGTCCAAGGGCTCCTTCGTGGCGGTGCTTCCGGCGGACGTCAGCGTCAGCTGCTCGCCGTCGTGTACAGCGGCGATGGGCAACATGGCCACGGTTCGCGTGAACGGCCGGTTCAGCCTGCTGACCCCGCTCCTCGCCGGGTTCCTCGGCGGGTCCACGATCAACATGGCCGCCTCGGCATCTGCGCAGATCATCACCCAGCCCACCACTGGCATCGTTTCGACGCCGAGCCCGACCCCCACGCCGACACCCACGCCAACGCCTGCGCCGACCCCCACGCCGACCCCTACGCCGGGGCCCACCGCAACCGCGACGGCCACGGCGTCCCCTACTGCAACCCCCGTGCCTACGCCGCAGTGCTTCGCCCCGACCGCCAACTTCTCGGTCACGCCGACGAGCGGTTTCCGTGACAAGAACAACCGGCCCGGGACCGTCTTTTCCTTCACGAACTCGTCGCTGAACATGACGGCCGGATGCAACCCGATCTGGTCGTGGTCGTTCGGCGACGGTTCAGGCGCCTCGTCGCAGCAGAACCCGACGTACGTGTACTCGTCGTCCGGCACCAAGACGATCACCCTGTCAGCGTCCAACTCGGCGGGCAGCTCATCCACGACCGCCACCGTCACGGTGTTCAACTGATGCGCGCCATCGACGCCCGCGAGCGGGGCCAGGCGCTCGTCGAGTTCTCCCTGACGCTGATCATCTTCCTTGTCCTGCTCATGGCGATCGTCGACCTGGGCCGCGGCATCTACATGTTCAATGGCGTATCGCAGGCCGCGCGGGAGATCGCCCGTGCCACCAGCGTCCACCCAGGGGCGACCTTTGGGACCAGCACGGAGACGACCGCGGTCGTCAATACGCAGAAGCGCCTCATCCCAAGCCTCAGCAATCCGACCTTCCAGTGCGTCGACATCGACGACTCGTCCGTGGCGCTGGTGAGCGGTCAGTGCCCGGCCGGCAAGGGCTATCGGGTCAAGGTCACGATCGTCGCGCCATATACGCCGGTGACCCCGGTCCTGGGCCTCGTGGGCACCTGGAACATGTCGTCCACCAGCAGCGTGCAGCTGCCATGAGCACCATCCATCCGTCGAAAGGACTGATTCCTATGCGTACCCCGTCCCGGGAGCGCGAAACCGGGCAGATCATCGTGATCTTCGCCCTGGCGCTCGTCGCCCTCATCGCCATGGTCGGGCTCGTGCTCGACGGCGGCTCCACATTTGCCCAGCGGCGAGCCCAGCAGAACGCCGCCGACCTGGCAGCGCTGGGGGCCGCGAACCAGTACCTCCTGACCTACGACAAGGCAGCCGCTCAGGCCAAGGGCGAGGCCGTCGCTGCGCAGAACGGCTTCGATATCGCCACCGCCGGGGTCACCGTCAACCTGGTCTGGTCGAGCAACGACACGGTCGTCCGCGTCAATATCGGCGCTGCGCACCGCAACAACTTCGCCTCCGTCGTCGGGATGTCCTCATGGCAGGTGTCGACCACGGCGGCTGTGAACGTGGGGATCCCGGACACCACGGTCGGCGGCGCACCGTTCATCTTCAATAGCAAGGCCTTCACCGATCCGGGTGGCATGCCGCTGCCGAAGTACAGCAACCCGAACGCTCCGTTCAGCTTCGGCGACGGCAACGGCGACGTGCCGAACGACCCGGACGACATCGCGTGGACCTGCTACGGCACGTGCGGCAACATGGATAGCAGCACCGTCCGCGGCATGATCAACGGGACCAGCCCGGTCAGCGTCACGCTGGACCCGACCGCCGACTTCACCAAGTACATCGGCCAGAAGAACAATGGCAACCACACGACCCTGTACGGCGAGGTCCAGGACTACCTCGCGGGCGAGGACGTGGCCGTCCCGATCGTGGACGACAACGGGCTGTTCCAGGGCTGGGCAACGTTCCATGTGACAAGCACCAACCAGGGCGGCAAGAAGCTCATCGGCTACTTCCAGAGCCCGTTCGACCAGGCCACGGCCCTCAAGGTCGTCGGCTGCAGCGGGAACTGCCCGAAGCCGCGCTACTTCGGGACGTACGTCCTGAAGCTCATCGACTGAGCCTCAGTCCAGCCGGTATGCCGCAGGGCGCCGGTTGGCAAGGACGGGGATCTGACGACGGACCGCGGTGACGCGGTCCGTCTCGATTCCCGCGGTGATCACGCCGACGCGATCGGGCGCCTGCGCGACGACGGTCCCCCACGGGTCGATGATCATCGACCGGCCATACGCCGGCTGGCCCGGCGGCCCGTGGATCTGCGATGGCGCCAGGATCCAGGCGCCGTTCTCGATGGCGCGGGCCCGCAGCAGGACCTCCCAGTGATCCCGGCCGGTCCGCTCGGTGAAGTTCGCGGGCACGGTCATCACCTCGGCGCCGCCGAGCGCGAGCGTCCGATACAGCTCAGGGAATCGGAGGTCGTAGCAGATCGTCAAACCGATCCGGACGCCATCGATGTCGACGCACACCGGCTCGTCGCCGGCGATGACGCGGTCGGATTCCGTGTCGGCAGGACCGTTCTCGACGTCGATATCGAACAGGTGGACCTTGCGGTAGGTCGCGGCGATCTCGCCGGTCGGTGCGATCACCACGCTCGTGTTGAACGGCCGCTCCGGATCTTCGGAACGCTCGGCGATGCTGCCGAGCAGGATCCAGGCATCGTGCGTCCGGGCGATCGCCACGAATGGTTCCGTCAGTGGACCCGGGATGCCGCTGGCTGACGCTCGGAAGCCATCATCCGGACCACGATAGTGGAGGTATTCCGGGAGGGCCACGAGCCGGGCCCCGCCGGCCGCGGCCTCGTCGGCCAACTCGACCGCGCGCTCGATGTTCTGGGCGACATCGTCGGTCGCGTCAAGTTGGACGAGGGCGACACTGAGTTCCATGACCGCGCCATCGTAGCGCCTGGCCGCCTGGCCGCCTGGCGTCGGACGTTGGGCGCCGGGCCCTGGACGCTAGCGGATGCCCGTGTCGTACTCGAGGGTGATCGGGACCCCGGTGCCGTCCGGGACGGTCACGCTCTGCGGCCCCGGCGGCGACATCGTGCCCTCGACCGGCTGCGCTTCCAGTGTGTACGTGCCCGCCTCGAGCTCGATGAACAGCGTTCCGTCCGCGCCGGCGGTCGCGCTCGCCACCTCGGTGCCGGCCACGTCCCGGATGACGACCACCGCGCCCGGCACCGGCGTGGGAAGGCAGGCCGGATCCGGCGGGTCCGTGACGACCGGGCAGATCGGACCGCGGACGGTCGTGAGCATGATCCCGGTCCGTCCATCGCCGCCGGGTGACGGCCAGGCATCGGCCGGAACGGCGTCGCCGCCCTCCGACTGGAGCAGGACGGTGCCGTCGGGCTGGACCGCATACAACCACTCGTGCCGGCTGATGCAGCCGGCCTGGCAATCACCCCAGCCGACGGTGACCTTGACGACGAATGCCCCGACGCCGGATGCCTCGGCGACCTCGTAGAACGTGCCCTGCCCGATCAGGTTGGGGTCCAGCTCCGTGATGCCAGTCAGGCGGGGTTCCTTGGCGATGACCGCCGCGACGGCCCCCGCGGGCGTGGTGCCCGGGGCAGGTTCCGGGGTCGGAACGGGCGTCGGGGTCGCAGCGGCGCCGCAGGCCGCGACGAGAAACGCGACTATGAGCAGCGCGAGCAGGAGCGGCGTCCGGGATGTCACGGTCTCACGACGAGTGGGGCTCCCGTTCGGTTCCGGGGACGTGGTCGCGCCGGTCTGCGATCAGTGACCCGCCGATGGCGATGACCAGGATGGCGACGATGATGGTCAGTGAGATCAGGGTCGGGATGGGAAAGATGTCCGTGAGCATGATCTTGAGGCCGGCGAAGATGAGCAGCGCCGCGAGTCCCGGCTTCAGGTACCGGAACTTGTCCACCGCTCCGGCGAGCAGGAAGTACAGCGACCGAAGGCCAAGGATCGCGAAGGCGTTCGAACTGAACACGAGGAACGTGTCGGTCGTCACCGAGAAGATGGCCGGCACCGAGTCGATGGCGAACAGGATGTCGCTCGTCTCGACCACCACCAGGACTGCCAGGAGCGGCGTGGCGAGGCGCGCGCCGTTCTCCACGACGATGAACTTCTGGTCGCGGTAGCCATCGGTCGTGGGTACGAATTTCCGGAAGGCGCGCAGGATGGGGTTCTGCTGGGGATCGATCATGTGCTCGTTGCGCTGGCGATACATCCGGTAGCCCGTGTACAGCAGCAGGAAGCCGAACACGTAGATGGCGTAGTGGAAGGTCTCGATGATGGCGGCGCCCAGCAGGATGAAGATCGCCCGGAAGACGATCGCGCCGAGGATCCCATAGAACAGCACCCGGTGCTGGAACTGGAGCGGCACCGCAAAGGCCGTGAAGATGATGGCGAAGACGAACACGTTGTCGACGCTCAGGCTGAGCTCGAGGAGGTACCCGGCGAAGTAGGCGGCCCCATCCTCGCCGCCGCGACCCAGCAGCACCAACACGCCGAAGGTCAGGCCCAGGCCGATGTAGAACGCGCTGAAGGCGGCCGCCTCCCGGAATGATGGTGCGTGGGCCTTGCGGTTGAACACGAGGAGGTCCAGCGTCAGGACGGTCGCGACGGTGACGCCGAGGACGATCCACAGGATGGTTTCGATGGGCACGGGTGGCAGTCTCCGAGCAGGGTGGTGGCCGGCGGGCCGAGAGTCTCCGCCAGTCACGCCACGCAGCTGCTGCGGTTCGCGACCGATGCCGGCGGATCCAGGTGGATCGTGTTGACGCCGACATCCGACGATCGGGGTACTCCCCCTCGGGTGCCATGGGATGCTACCAGACGCACCGACACCACCACCGACGCGGGAGGATCCGCATGACGCTCGACTTCGATCGCTTCGAAGCCATCACCTTCGACTGCTACGGCACCCTCATCGACTGGGAGGCCGGACTGCTTGCTGGTTTGCATGGCGCCCTGGACGGCGCCGGCGGTCGTCCCCAGCTCGACGATGAGGATCTGTTGCTGCGCCATGCGCGCCATGAGGCAGCCCTGGAGGCCGGGCCGTATCGAACCTACCGCGACATCCTGGCAACGTCGCTGCGGGGCGTCGCGTCGGAACTGGCGATCGAGGTGGACGATGCGGCCGCGGCAAGGTTCGGCGGATCGGTCGCGGACTGGCCGGCCTTTCCGGATTCCGCGGTCGCGCTGGAGCGGCTGGCGAAGCGGTTCCGCCTGGGCGTCCTGACGAACTGCGACGACGACCTGTTCGCCGCGTCGAATGCTCGACTCGGTGTCACGTTCGATTGGGTGGTCACCGCCGAGCAGGTCGGTTCGTACAAGCCGACCGACGCGAACTTCCTGGCGCTGTTCGACCGTGTCGGTCTACCGCTCGATCGCGTCCTCCACGTCGCGCAGAGCCTGTATCACGACCACGTCCCGGCGAACCGGCTGGGCCTGGCCTCCGTCTGGATCGATCGGCGTCACGATCGGCCAGGAGCCGGCGCCACACCCATCGCCGATGCCGCACCGGATGCCACGTACCCAGATATGGCCAGTTTCGCGGCGGCGGCCGTCCCGGACTGACGCGCCAAGCGCCGGCGAGGATCGCCGAGGCGAACTGGACGCTGAAGGCGCGGCTCCAGATGACCGGCGGCGACGACGTCACCGGAACGTCACCGCCGCGTCATCCGGAACAGGCACGGTGACGTGGCGGACAAGCCATCCATCGGAGGTAGATCATGGGTTCCAGTCGTCGATTCACAGCGGCCATCCTCAGCGCCGCGATATTGGCCAGCGCGGCCGTCGGTTCGGTCGCCGCGCACGATCAAACCGCCACCTATCGGGTCACGATCGTCAACCTGACGGGCGGCCAGGCGTTCACGCCGCCGTTGCTCGCCAT
>JBKJHI010000100.1:0-7187 GCA_046599085.1 Candidatus Limnocylindrales bacterium | reverse complement strand
AGGCACAGTTCGGTGGCCAGCGCTTCGGCGAGATGGAGGTGTGCCTTGCCGCCCAGCGGCTGCTGGGTGATGAGGCTGTATGGACCGGTGGACCGGGCGTGGATCTTGTCCTCGACGAGGTGATGGAGTTTGAGCATGTAGATGTAGCCGACGGTGATGTCCCGGTCGAACGTCTCGCCGGTCCGGCCGTCACGCAGCTCGATCTTGCCGTTCTCCGGCAGGCCGGCCTCGCGCAGCTCCTGCTGGATCTGCTGCTCGGTCGCGCCGTCGAAGACGGCCGTCGCGGCCTTGAGACCCTTCTTGTGGAGCGCCCACCCAAGGTGGGTCTCCAGGATCTGGCCGATGTTCATCCGGCTCGGCACGCCGAGCGGATTGAGGAGGATGTCGACAGGGGTCCCGTCGGGCAGGTAGGGCATGTCCTCGGCGGGCAGGATCTTGGCGATCACGCCCTTGTTGCCGTGGCGGCCTGCCATCTTGTCGCCGACCGAGATCTTGCGCTTCTGCGCGACCGACACGCGGACGAGGCGGTTGACGCCCGGCTGGAGGTCGTCGTTGAGCTCGCGACGGAATTCGCGCACCTCGACGACCTTGCCGCGCTCGCCGTGCGGCAGGCGCAGCGAGCTGTCCTTCACTTCGCGGGCCTTCTCGCCGAAGATCGCCCGCAGCAGGCGCTCCTCCGCGGTCAGCTCGGTCTCACCCTTGGGCGTGATCTTGCCGACAAGGATGTCGCCGGGGCGGACCTCGGCGCCGATGTACACGATGCCCTCCTCGTCGAGATCCTTGAGGGACTCCTCGCCGACGTTGGGGATATCGCGAGTGATCTCCTCGGGCCCGAGCTTCGTGTCGCGCGACTCGATCTCGTGCTTCTCGATGTGGATGCTCGTGAACAGGTCGTCGCGGACGAGCCGGTCGCTGATGACGATGGCATCCTCGTAGTTGCCACCCTCCCAGCTCATGAACGCCACGAGGATGTTCCGGCCGAGCGCGAGCTCGCCCAGTTGGGTCGAACTCGAGTCGGCGAGCGGCGCCCCATCAGCGATGCGATCGCCGACATTGACGATCGGGCGGTGGTTGATGCACGTGCCCTGGTTGGAGCGCACGAACTTCTGGAGCTTGTACTCGTCAAGCTCACCGGCGTCGGTCTCGACCGCGATGCGCTCGGCCGTCACGCTGGTGACGACGCCGCCGCGCTTGGCGACGAGGACCTGCCCGGAGTCGCGCGCCGCACGCGCCTCCATCCCGGTCCCGACGATGGGCGACTCGGGCTCGAGCAGCGGCACGGCCTGGCGCTGCATGTTCGAACCCATGAGGGCACGGTTGGCATCGTCATGCTCGAGGAACGGGATGAGCGCCGTGGCCACCGAGACGACCTGCTTGGGCGACACATCCATGTACTCGATCTGGCTGGCGCGCGCCTCCGGGAAGGTGTCGCGGTAGCGCGACGGGATGCGCTCGTCCAGAAAGTGCCCCTCGGCATCGAGGGCCGCGTTCGCCTGGGCGACGTGGTGCTCCTCTTCCTCGTCGGCCGGCATGTAGTGGATCTCGTCGGTCACGACCGGCCGGATCGGGAAGGCGTGGGCCTTCTGCTTCTTCAGCTCGGTGATGGCGGCGGGCGTGAAGGCCTTGCCACTCTTGAGCACGACCTCGCCGCCCTTGGTCACGAGGTCCTGGGCGCTCTCGTAGCTGTCCAGGCCGACGTCGTCGTAACTGACCGTGCGCTTGACCCGTCGATACGGCGTCTCGATGAAGCCGTAGCTGTTGATCCGGCCATAGGTCGCCAGTGAGCCGATGAGGCCGATGTTCGGACCTTCCGGCGTCTCGATCGGGCAGATCCGGCCGTAGTGGCTGTGGTGCACGTCGCGGACATCGAAGCCGGCGCGCTCGCGCGACAGGCCGCCCGGGCCGAGGGCCGACAGCCGGCGCTTGGAGGTCAGCTCCGCGAGCGGGTTGGTCTGGTCCATGAACTGGCTGAGCTGGCTGCCACCGAAGAACTCCTTCATCGCGGCCACGACGGGCCGGATGTTGATGAGGGCGTTCGGGGTCGCCTTGTCGATCTCCTGGATCGTCATGCGCTCCCGGACGACTCGCTCCATCCGCAGCAGGCCGATGCGGAACGCGTTCTGGATCAGCTCGCCGTTGGCGCGGATGCGCCGATTGCCGAGGTGGTCGATGTCGTCCTTGGGATGAAGACCGCGGTTCGACTCGATGAGGTGGCCGACGATCGCGGCGATGTCCTCGCGGGTGATCGTCCGACCCTCGCGCGGAAGCTCGATGCCCATCCGCCCGGCGACCGCGTCCAGCTTCTTGTTGAACTTGTAGCGTCCGACCCGCCCGAGGTCGTAGCGACGGAAGTTGAAGAACAGGCTCTCGACGAGCTGGCGGGCGTTGTCACCCGTGGGCGGATCGCCCGGGCGCAGCTTCTTGTAGACCTCGATGAGGGCCTCGGCCGTCGTATGCGTGACGTCCTTGTCCAGCGTGAGGGCGATGTACGGGTGATCGAGGTCGACGTCGATGGGCGAGAACAGCGCCGCGATCTCGTCGTTCTGCTCGTAGCCGACGGCGCGCAGGAGCGTCGTGGCCGGGATCTTCCGCTTGCGGTCGACCTTGACGTAGAGCTGGTCCGTCTTCGAGGTCTCGAACTCGAGCCAGGCGCCGCGGTTCGGGATCACCTTGGCGGTGAACATCTCGCGGCCGGTCTGGTTGTAGATGTCGTTGTCGACCGAGTAGTAGACGCCGGGCGAACGGACGAGCTGGCTGACGACGACGCGCTCGGCGCCGTTGATCACGAAGGTGCCCTGGTCCGTCATCCACGGGTAGTCGCCCATGTAGACGCGCTGGCGCTGGATCTCGCCCGTCTCCTTGATCAGGAGCTCGACGTTGACGTACAGCGGCTTGCTGAAGGTCAGATCCTTGGTGCGGCACTCCTCCTCAGAGTACTTGGGCGCGCCGAACTCGTAGTCCAGGAACTGGAGCTCCATCACCTTGCCGGTGAAGTCCTTGATCGGACTGATCTCGTCGAACAGCTCGCGCAGGCCCTTCTCCGTGAACCAGCTGAACGAATCCAGCTGCAGTTCGATCAGGTTCGGGATCTCGAACTTCTCATAGCTCACCCCGTCGACCTTCTTGTCGATGCGGGCGTACGAGATGCGACCCGTCGGGGTCACGGCGCGAGTCGACGACTCAGCAGACAGCATGAAGCACCACTCCTTGACGGAGGAATTGAGGGAAAGGGGAGGCCGCGCTCACAGAAGGAGTAGGATACCGCGATTTCACGTCTTGTCAAACACCCCCGAACGTGCTAGTGGCGCTCGGCGCACCATCAGCCGTGCCGTGTGATCGAGCGGCGCAGCCGGGGATCCCGCGCTGCGCCGCCCTGGACGTCCGGTCGACTACTTGATCTCGACCTTGCCGCCCACTTCCTCGACCGCTGCCTTGATCTTCTCGGCCTCGTCCTTGGTCACGCCTTCCTTGACGGCCTTCGGCGCGGCGTCGACGAGATCCTTGGCTTCCTTGAGGCCAAGTCCGGTCAGCTCGCGAACGACCTTGATGACCGGGATCTTGTTGGGCCCGATCTCGGTCAGGGTCGCGGTGAACTCGGTCTGCTCCTCGGGCGCGGCAGCAGCCTCGCCCCCACCGCCACCGGCGGGCGGAGCGGCGGCGGCGGCGGCCGGGGCGGCCGCGGTGACGCCATAGCGCTCCTCCAAGCGCTTGATGAACTCGGACAGCTCGAGCACGGTCATCTTGTCGATCGCTTCGAGCAGATCGTCCTGGGTCGTTACAGCCATGGTGTTCTCCTGGAAAAGTCGTCGATGGGGATGGATGTGAAAGGGATCAGGCGTCGGCCTCGCGGCCCTTCTGCTCGGCCACCTGCGCCAGGGCGTAGCCCAGGTTGCGCAGCGGGGCAGCGAACAGACTGGCGAGCGTGGCGACCGGCGCCTGCATCCCGCCAGCCAGCCTGGCCAGCAGGACCTCGCGAGACGGCAGAGTCGCGAGACGGGTCACCCCGTCGGCGTCGATGGCCTTGTCGCCCAACACGCCGCCGGTGATTCGGACGATCTTGTTGAACGGTTTGGTGGCATCGATGACCGCCTTGGCGGTCCCCGCCTCGTCGTTGCCGAACGCGATCGCGGTCGGACCCACGAGCAGCGGACTGAGGGCCTCCCCCACCGAATCCTCGGCGGCGATGCGCATCAGCCGGTTCTTGACGACCCGGTAGGTGACGTCCTGCTTGCGCAGGGCACGCCGGATCTCGGCGATCTCCTTCACGGTGAGGCCCCGATACTCGGACACGATCATCGTGCGGTGGCTGGCGAGTTCCTCGCGCAGCGCCGCGATCGTCTCGCGCTTGGCCTCGGTCGGCATACACGCCTCCTTCTTGGCACAGCACGCGACCGGCGTGCGGCGGTGGGTGCCCGGTTCGCCATGCGATCCGGTCATCCCTGCGACGGCTCCATGGCCGACGTGCCTTTCAGCACGAGCGACCCCGGCGCGCAGGGGGTGCACCCACCAAAGGGAGGTGGCTGTACCCGACTGCCTCGGCGTGCCCGTCGGCGTCCCCGGCGCGATCGCGTCCCTGCGGATGCGACCGGCCGATCCGGTCCGACGGATCAAGCTCCGACCGACCTCCCGCCGAGGCGGGAAGCGGTCCGCGAGCGCAGGCTGTCTGCGGCGGTCCGTCTTGTCTGGTCAGATGACGCGCGTCTCCGCCGCCATCAGGTCTGGTTCGCCGGCAGCCCGCCGGCAGGGGGTCAGGCGACCGCGGCTGCGAGGACCGCCGGGACGTCGAGCCGGATGCCCGGGCCCATCGTGCTGGCGATCGTCAGGCTCTTGAGGTACTGACCCTTGGCACCGCTCGGCTTGGCGCGATTGATCGCGTCCACGAGGGCGGCGATGTTGTCGACGATGGCCTCGGCCTCGAAGCTGCTCTTGCCCACGGCGACGTGGACGATGCCTGCCTTGTCGACCTTGAACTCGACGCGACCCGCCTTGACCTCGCGCACGGCGCGGTCCAGGTCGAACGTGATCGTGCCGGCCTTGGGGTTCGGCATCAGACCGCGACGCCCGAGGATCTTGCCGAGGCGCCCGACGAGGCCCATCGAGTCGGGTGTCGCGAGGGCCACGTCGAAGTCCAGCCAGCCGGCTTCGATCTTCTTGACCAGGTCCTCGCCGCCGACCTCATCGGCACCGGCTCGGAGGGCCTCCTGGGCCTTCTCGCCCTGGGCGAAGACGGCGACACGGACGACGTTACCGGTGCCGTGCGGGAGGACGACCGTGCCGCGGACCATCTGGTCGGCGTGGCGGGGATCGACGCCGAGACGCAGGTGGACCTCGACCGACGCGTCGAAGTTGACCGTGGTCGACTGCTTGAGGATCGTTGCCGCCTCGAGCGGCTGGTAGAGCAGCGTCCGGTCGACGAGCTTCGCCGCCTCGACGTATTTCTTGCCCTGGTGTGCCATGTGTTCTGTACCTCCGTGCGGCCGGCGTGCCCGACCTCCCCCTGGTGGTCCGGAATCCGCGGCCGGGGTGGTGCCGCGGCGGATGCGTGGTGTGGGTCGGGCGGCCTAGCCGACGACCTCGATGCCCATCGACCGCGCCGTACCCTCGATCTGGGCCATCGCCGCCTCGACGTCGTTGGCGTTCAGGTCGGAGAGCTTGATGTTGGCGATCTCGCGGACCTGGTCGCGGGTCACCCGACCGCTGGTCTCGCGACCGGTCGTGCTGGCGCCCTTCTCGACACCGGCCGCCTTGCGCAGCAGGTCTGCCGCGGGCGGGGTCTTGAGGATGAACGTGAAGGAGCGATCCTCGAAGACCGTGATCTGGGCCGGGATGACCTGGCCAGCCTTGTCGGCGGTCTTCTCGTTGTACGCCTTCGTGAATTCGACGATGTTGATGCCGTGCGGGCCCAGCGCGGTACCGACGGGCGGGGCGGGAGTCGCCTTGCCGGCCGGCAGCTGCAGGGTGAGCACGATGCGGATCTTCTTGGCCACGGTGGTGCTTGGACTTCCTTTCTAGAGCTTCTCGACCTGGAGGAAGTCGAGCTCGACCGGCGTCTCGCGGCCGAAGATGCTCACCAGGACCTTGACCTTGTTGCGCTCCGGGTTCACTTCTTCGACCGTGCCGATGAACTCGGCGAACGGTCCGTCGTTGACCCGGACACTCTGGCCCTTGGTGAAGGCGACCTTGAACTTGGGGGTCTCCACGCCCATGTGGCGCAGGATCTGCTTGACCTCATTCTCGTCGAGCGGGATCGGCTCGCTGCGGACACCCGGGATGTTGGCGCCGCCGACGAAGCTCGTGACACCCGGCGTGTTGCGAACGACGAACCAGCTATCCGGGTCCAGGATCATCTCCACCAGGACATAGCCCGGGTAGACCTTCTTCTGGACGGTGTGCCGCTGGCCCTGGCGGATCTCGATCTCGTCCTCCATCGGCACGAGGACCTGGAAGATCTTCTCCTCCATCATCATCGTCTCGATGCGGTGCTCGAGGTTCGTCTTGACCTTGTTCTCGTACCCCGAGTACGTGTGGATGACGTACCAGCGCTTGTCCGGCGCCTTGGTCTCCATGGTGGTCTGGTCAGTCATCATCATCCCTTACGACGCCAGGTTGGCCACGATGCCGAGCAGGCCCTGGAAGATCGCGTCGAGGACGGTGATGTACACGCCGACCACGAAGCTGATCGCGAAGACCAGCACGGTCAGGTTCCTGACCTGATCGCGGGTGGGCCAGCTGACTTTCTTCAGCTCGGACCAGACCTCATCGAAATAGCGGCGGATGCGCTTCACGTCGTCGTTCTTCTCTCAGGATCTCGGATGGTGTGGCAGGGGCGATAGGACTCGAACCTACAACCGCTGGTTTTGGAGACCAGTGCTCTGCCAATTGAGCTACACCCCTATGGCACCGGCGTTCGCTACTTCGCCTCGCGGTGAAGTGTATGCCGTCGGCAGCGAGGACAGTACTTCTGCAGTTCCATCCGGTTAGGGTCGTTCTTCTTGTTCTTGCGTGTGGTGTACGTCCGCTCCTTGCACTCGGTGCAGGCAAGCTGGAAGGTGGGACGTGCTTCGACTCGTGCCATGTCGCCTCTATTCCGTGATGGTGACGATGGCGCCGGCGCCGACGGTCCGGCCACCCTCGCGGATGGCGAAGCGCTGGCCGACTTCGAGCGCGATCGGGGTGATCAGCTCGAC
>JBKJHI010000249.1:0-10510 GCA_046599085.1 Candidatus Limnocylindrales bacterium | reverse complement strand
GGCACGCGCGCATCCATCAGGTCGGACGCCACGCGGGCCCGTCGGGGCTGGACGCCGCTAGGCGCCCGCCGGATGTCCGACCCGCGTCCCATCGGCGTCTTCGACTCGGGGGTCGGCGGGCTGACCGTGCTGCGTGAGATCGTCCGCCGGACGCCACACGAATCCACGATCTACCTCGGCGACAACGGCCGCGCCCCATACGGCGTTCGGTCCGACGAGGAGGTCCTCGCGTTCTCCACGGCCGCGCTGGATGCGCTCGTCGAGCGTGACGTGAAGGCCCTCGTGGTGGCCTGCAACACGTCGACCGCGGTCGGGATCGGCGCATTTCGGCGACGCTACGACCTGCCCGTGCTCGGCGTCATCCGGCCGGGGGCAGGGGCCGCCGCGCTGGCCACCCGGGACCGCCGCGTCGGGGTGATCGCCACGCCGGCCACGATCCGGTCACACGCCTACTTCGCCTCGATCAAGGACGAGAACCCCGCGATCGAAGTCTATGAGCACGCCACGCCGACACTGGTGCCCCTGGTGGAGTCGGGAGCCTTCACGGGGCCGGACGCGGAAGCGATCGTGGCCGAGGCGCTGGCGCCGCTTCTCGGCGAGCGCGGCGCGGACGGCGAGTCCATCTTCCCGAGACCGCCCGGCGCGAGCATCGACACGCTGCTGCTGGGCTGCACCCACTATCCGCTGCTTCGGCCGCTCATCGCCGCGGTTGCCGGGCCCAGGATCGCCATCGTGGACTCTGCCACCGCCACCGCCTCCGCCCTCGCCGAGCTGCTCGTGGTCAACGGCCTCGAGGCGCCCGGCACGACCCGCGGCACGGCCGCCGATGCCGGGCTGGCTGGCCATGAACGGCCCGACGAACGCATCGCGCCGGCGGTCCATCGCCAGCTGACGACGGGCGATGCCGAACGGTTCGCGGCCATCGCCGGTCGGATGTTCGGCGACGATTTCGCTAACGTCCGCGCGATCGAGCTGGGGGTCCCGGTCGGATGACGGACGGACGGCGAGGCGGGACCTGGCGCGACGACCGTGCCTGGCAGGCGGGAATCCTCATCGGTTCGGCACTCGGCGCGGCGGCGACCGTCGTCGGTCGCCGTCTGGAGCGTTCGGCGCGCACCGGCCTCGTGGACTGGCCCGCCGTGGAGCGCCACGCGATCGACCGGCTGGCGCGGGCGCCGGGGTCGCTGTCGGCCCACGAAATGCGTGCCGTCGAACCTGAGTACGCGGCCGCGATGGCCCGCATCGTGCCGGCACTGAGCGCGGCGCTTGGCACCCAGTTGCCGGGCGTCGTCGAACGGTCCGAAGTCGTCGACCGAGCCAGCTGGGTCCGCGCCAACACCGCGTCGTTCGCGTCGCTCATCGACAAGTTGGAGCGCGATCTGCTCGACCAGGTGGTGCCTCGCGGAGGTGGCCTGGCCAGCGCCTCGATGGCCATCGCGAATCGCTGGATCACGACGCGGCAGCTCGGTTTCCTGCTCGGGTTCATGGGTCAACGCGTGCTCGGCCAGTACGATCTCGCGCTGCTGTCGGCGGAGTCCACACCGGGTCGGCTGCTGTTCGTCGAGGAGAACATCCGGGCGACCGCGCGAGCCCTCGGCGTGCCCGTCGGTCCGTTCCGAACCTGGATCGCCCTCCACGAGACGACCCACGCCTTCGAATTCGAAGCGCACCCGTGGTTGCGCCCCTACCTGGCTGAGCGACTCGAGCGCCAGATGGCCCTTGTCGGCGGCGACGTTCGGCAGATGGGTCGCGAGGCGATTCGCGGCCTCGGCCGCGCCTTGCGAGGCGAGGACGGCGGCGGCCACTGGCTCGAGCGGATGATGGGCGAGGAGCAGCGCCGCCTGTTCCGCGAGACGCAGGCCGTCATGAGTCTGCTCGAGGGCTTCAGCGACTACGTCATGGATGAGGTCGGGCGTGACCTGGTCCCGGACGTCGAGCGCATCAGCGCCCGGTTCCACGAGCGCAGGACGAACCGGACCGCGTTCGAGCGTGCCGTGCTCCGGCTGACCGGCATGGATCTCAAGATGGAGCAGTACCGCAGCGGCGAGGCCTTCGTCCGCGCCATCGCGACCGCCCGCGGCCAGGAAGCCCTGGCTCGGCTGTGGGACGGCCCGGCGTCGCTGCCACGGGACGGGGAGATCGCCGACCCGGATCGCTGGATCACTCGCGTGCTGGATGGGCAGGGGACGGACGCATGACCATCCGACCAGGCCCGGCCGGCCCGGGCAAGGGACCAGGCGGTGCTCCCCGGGCCATCGCTCTGAGCCCGATCCTGTCCGCCCGCTACCGATCGCGCGACCTTGAGCGGATCCGGGCAGCGGCGCCCGGCGCACGACTCGTCACGGTGTCCGTCGAGGGTCTGGCCGATGGACCGATCGAGGACGTCGACGTCATGCTCCGCGGCTGGCTGAGCTCGGAGGCGTTCGACCGTCTGCTCGCCCGAGCACCCGACCTTGCCTGGGTGCATTCGGCGACCTCGGGCGTGGAACGGGCACTGACGCCGGCGGCCCTCGAGCGCGGAGTCGTCGTCACGAACGCCCGCGGGGTCTTCAGCCGACCGATCGCGGAATACGTCCTGATGATGATCCTCGCGGTCAGCCGACGGCTGCCGCAGCTCCTGGAGCTCCAGCGCGAGCGCACGTGGCAGCCACTCGAAGGCGCCGAGTTGCGCGACGTCACCGTTGGCATCGTTGGCCTCGGCTCCATCGGGCGCGCGGTGGGGGCGCTGGCCACGGCGTTCGGTTGCCGCGTGGTCGCAGTCCGGCGCCGGCCCGACGGGGAGCGGACCGCATCGGACGGCGACGAGGCCTCGGGCAGCCTCGGCGAGGCGATGCTCGATCGCGTCGGTGGGCCGGAGACCCTGCCGGACCTGCTGGCCGAATCCGATTTCATCGTGCTGGCCGCACCGCTGACGCCCGAGACGCAGGACATGATCAACGCCGAGACCCTGGCCATGGTCAAGCCCGGGGCCTGGCTCATCAACGTCGCTCGTGGCCGCCTCGTCGATGAGCGCGCGCTCCTTCGGGCGTTGCGCGAGGGTCCGCTCGGCGGGGCCGTGCTGGACACGTTCCGCGACGAGCCGCTGCCGCCCGCATCCGCGTTCTATGACCTCGACAACGTCATCCTGACGCCGCACACGGCGTGGTCGAGCGGTCGTGTCCTCGACCGCAGCGTGGAGCTGTTCTGCGACAACCTGCGCCGATTCGCCGCGGGTGAGCCGCTCCTCAACGTCGTGGATCCCGACGCCGGGTACTGACCGACGGGCGTCGTCCGGCCGCGGCCGTTACGATCGGCCCCATGCAGATCGCCATCGTCGGACTCGCCGGGAGCGGCAAGACCACCGTCTTCAACACCCTCACCCGTGGCCACGCCGAGACGGGCGGCTACGGTGGGGTGACCCTCAACGTCGGCGTCGTCAAGGTGCCGGACGCGCGCCTCGATCGCCTGGCCGAGATCTTCAAGCCGAAGAAGGTCGTGCAGGCGGACGTCACGTACGTGGACCTGCCGGCGCCGCCCGCCTCGTCAGATGGGCGGATCGGCACGGAGGAATTGCCCGCTGATCACCTGGCCCGGTTGCGCGATTCGGATGCGCTGCTGCACGTCGTGCGCGCCTTCGATGACCCATCCAACCCGCATCCGTCGGGCTCCGTGGACCCGGCGCGCGACCTCGAGCAGCTTGACCTTGAGTTCCTCCTCGCGGATCTCGCGATGGCCGAACGACGACTCGAGCGCCTCAAGGGCAGTGGCAAGCACGGGACCCAGGCAGAGCGCGAGGCCGCCGAACGCGAGGAGGTCGTCGTTCGGCGGATCCACGAAGCGCTGGAAGCCGGGACGCCGATCCGCGATCTCGGCCTCGACGTCGATGAATCGAAGGCGATCCGCGGCTTCCGGTTCCTGACCGAGAAGCCCGTGCTCGTGCTGCTCAACGTCGGCGAGGGGGATATCGCTCGCGAGGCGGAGCTGGTCGCGGCGATCGCCACGGGCTACGACCACCGCCACGCGATGATCGATGCGCTGTCGGCGAAGATCGAGATGGAGCTCGGCGAGCTCGATCCAGACGAGGCCGCGGTGTTCATGGAGGAGCTCGGCCTTGCTGAATCCAGCCTCGGCCGGGTGATCGGCCTGTCGTACCGGTTGCTTGGCCTCATCTCGTTCCTGACCGCGGGGCCGGACGAGGTCCGCGCCTGGCCGATCGTCGATGGGTCGTCAGCGGTGGACGCCGCCGGGGCGATCCATACGGACCTTGCTCGAGGGTTCATCCGCGCGGAGACGGTGGGCTACGACGACCTGGTGACCCTGGGATCCACGGCGGAGGCGCGCAAGGCGGGCCGGCTGCGATCCGAGGGCAAGACCTACTGCGTCCGGGATGGCGACGTGCTGGAGATCCTCTTCAGCCGCTGACAGCGGCTCGGCACGGCCGTTGCCGCAGCCGTAACGCAGCCAGGCAGACGATCCGGCGTCGGTGTCAGTTGAGCCGGTCGCTCGGATCGAGGTCGAATTCCACGTCCGTGACCAGGGTCCGGAATTCCCCGCGGGGCTCCCCGTCGTCATCGTCGTCGTCGTCGTCTTCGGCATCGGCCAGGTCGACTTCCAGGTCGCTCAGGTAGTTCTCCTCCTCGACCGTGGACACGTTGACCGAGGCGGTCAGGCTGTCGTCACTGACGAAGATGAAGCCGTGGTCGCGCTCGAGCTCGATGGCGATGGCTTCGATGAGGGTATCGTGCCGGTAGTCGTCCTGGATCTTGCGTCGGATGCGCTGGACCAGTTCGAAGAACTCGTCCGGCTCCCACTCGGATTCGCTGACGACGACGACGTCCGAGAAGATCTCGGCATCGCCTTCGTGGAGTTCGAAGAAGAACACGGTAGGCCGCTCCGTTGGCTGGCAGGTCGGGGCGGGCAGTATAGCCCGGAGGGCTCACCGTTCCATGCACCAGATCCCCGATGTCGTGCACGTCGGTGCCGCGTCGCGCGACCTCACGTCAGATGATTCGCGCGGCTGGCGACTGGGCGGTGGCGTGACCTACGCCGCCTTGACGACGGCCCGGCTCGGGCTGGCGACCGCCGCGTGGATCGGGCTGGATCCGATCGCGATGGGTGCCTCGGAGCTGGACCTCCTGCGCGCAGCCGGTGTCGACGTGGTCCCGGTGCCATTGGCTGAGGGTCCCGTCTTCGACAACATCGAGCGGCCCGCTGGGCGCATCCAGTTCGCACGTACCGCCGGCGTCCGCCTGCCGGACGACCCACCACCCGCGCCGTGGCAGCGAGCCAGGGCCTGGTCCATCGTCCCGGTGGCCGACGAACTGCCCCACGCCATCGAGTCCTGGATACCGGACGATGCGTTCGTCGCCTTCGGTTGGCAGGGAGTCCTGCGCACGCTGCGGTCCGGTGCTCGCGTCCGCCGCCGCCGACCAGGGCCGCATCCGATCCTGTCCCGAGCGGACCTGGTGGGTGTGAGTCGCACCGATGTCGCCCGTGCTGTGCCCCTGCACGCGTTGACCACGCTCCTGCGCGATGGTGCCCGGCTGTGCGTCACGGAGGGCGCCGGGGGTGGCCGAGTGGTGGAGGTCTGCGACCGCGAGGCGTCGTCCGTCCACCGTTTCCCGGCCGTCCGTCCACCACTCATCGTCGACGAGACTGGCGCAGGTGACGTCTTCCTCGCAGCCCTGCTGGCGATCATCGTGGGGCGCGACGCCGGCCCGTCCTGGCCCACGGATGACGACCTTCGCTTCGCCGCGGCTGCGGCGTCGCTGGCCGTCGGCGGTCCGGGCATCCTGGGTGTCCCGGCGGACCGGTCGGCCGTCATGCGCGTCGCCGGGTTCGGAGCTCCAGCCGTCGACTGAGGCGGCGGATCCGGCCATGCAGGGCCGCCTCCAGGTGCGGTTCCGGCAGTCCGAGCCGTCGGCGTCGTTCCGCGAGGGCCAAGGCCCGCGACGCGCTGGCGAGTGCCCCGATGGTGTCGCGGATGACGTGCTCGCGGATCTTGGCCGCCTCGATCCCGGCGAGGACGGCCATTCGCCCGGGGCCTGCCGCGAGCGCATCCCAGGCCGCCAGGGCATCGTCGGTCCGGCCGACACGGCGGAGCATGCGAGCCCGGTCGGCAAGGAGCCGTGTCTCGTCCCATGGTCGGTCAAAGGCTTCGGTCGGTGCCGCGACATGGACCGGCAGCCGTCTCGGCGCTCCACCGAAGTCTGGGCGAGCTCGCGGCGACCACCATGGTTCCACCGGACGGCCCGAGTCGCCGTGCCGATCGGGAAGGACCGATGCGGCAACGCGACGTGGTGGCGGCACGTTCGGGGCGGCCGCGGCCAGGTCGAGGCAGCCGAGCGCGTCGCCGAACCGGCCCACCCGGGCAAAGGCGCGGGCCAGCCCGGCGAGGTCGCCGCGGGGTGCCGCGGATCGCGCATCCGGGTCGGCCAGGGTGCGATCAAGGTGGACGAGCAGCCGGGCCAGCGACGCCACGTCCTCGTCGTTGTGCCGGATGACCGCGATGAGGGGCTCCGGCTGGCCGGTCCGGAGGAAGTCGAGATAACGCCCGGGGATCTCCCAGCCGTCCACGTCCTCGTGCCGTTCCAGGCCGAGCAGGTCCGTCTCGACGGTCTGCAGCCGCGCATCGAGCATCCGGTGGCGGAAGACGCGACGCACGATCGGCAGCAGGTCGAGGTGTCCGGCATGCACCGGGGCGGCTCGGCGGGCGAGGCGGAACCGGGTCACGAGCAGTGGCCAGTCGAACCCGCGACCGTTGTACGTCACGAGCCAGGCGTCATCCGGGATGTGCGCCGCGATGGCCTCGAGGAGCGCCGGTTCGTCGGCCTGATCGGGGAGCAGCAGCTGGACGCGCCGGAACCACGGACCCTCCCACCAGCCGAGCCCGACCAGGAACGCCAGGGTGCCGGTCGCCGTCGCGAGGCCCGTCGTCTCCGTGTCGAGGCAGACCAGTGGCGCGTCCGGCGGCGGCTGCCCAGGGAGATCCGCGAGGCGCATGCGGTCGAGCGGCATGAGCAGTGGCTCCGACGACCGCCACACGACGGCGCCGCGGCCGGTCGTCTCGACTCGACCGGTGATGGCCGCCGCGAGGGCGCGGGCGAGTGCGTCGCGGTCGATGAGCGGGGCCGGGTCGATGGCGGGACCGCCCGGCCCGAGCGAACGGATCGAGTCGCGATACCGTCCGAGGCGACGGGCGAGGAGCGTGGCCTCGGTCATGCGACGCCGAGATCCGCGGGCTCGGTGAGCTCGTCGAGCAGGCGCAGGGCGAGGCCCCGGGCATCCACGTCCGGCTCCAGTCTCGGTCCGGTGCAGGCCGGACAGCCCGCCTCGCACGGACACGCCATCAGCAGGTCCGCCGCAGCCATGACCAGCTCCTCATGGCGATCCCACAGGCGCTCACTCAAGCCGATCCCCCCGGGCATCGCCTCGTACAGGTAGATCGTTGGCTCGTCGGCATGCGGCGAACGCACCTGGGTGACGAGTCCGAGGTCATGCGGATCGACCATCAGGAGCACGGCGGCGACGGTCTGGAGCGCCCGTCCCACCCCCAGGAGCGCAACGTCAAGCTCATCGCGGCGCCAGCGGTCCCGGACGCCGTCGACGATGACCCAGTAGGCGGTGGTCTGCAGCTCGAGTTCGGGCAGGTCGATGGGCCCCCATCCGACGTTCTCGTCGGTGAGGAACTTCAGCTTCTTGAACAGGGTCACGAGGCTCGCGACCATCACCTCACCGTGGATCTTCCGCCCACCCGTCGCCGGCGTCTCCGCGAAGACCTCCAGGGGCTTGAGCGTGACCGCCCGGTTGGCGTAGGTGTAGTGGTCCACGTCGACCTTGTGGACGTACGCCTTCCGCTCGCCCCACTCGAGGCGATCGACGTAGTATTGGACGGAGTCGTGGAGGTAGATCGCCCGCTCGTGGACGAGGACCTGGGCGCTGAACAGGTCCACCTCGCCAAGGACGCGCGGGCGATCGGGCGTCGTATCGATGATGACGACGTTCTCGGGCGCGGCCGCCCGCAGCGAGATCTCCGACGCCGGGAAGTTCTCCGACGACCAGTACCAGCGACCGTCGCCCGCCTGGCGGACATGGCGCTCTTCGGCGAGGAACGCCAGCAGGTCGTCCGCCGGGCCCGGCCCGAAGACCTCCCCGGGCTCGAACGGGAGCTCGAACGTCGCGGCCCGCAGGTGGGCGAGCAGCACGTGCAGGTTGTTGGCGTCGAGGCGCGCTTCCTCGGGCGTGGAATCGAGCAGGTATTCGGGGTGGTGGATGACGTACTGGTCGACGGGCGAGCCTGACGCGACGAGGATCGCGACGCTGGTGCCGCCCCGCCGCCCCGCTCGACCGAAGCGCTGCCAGGTTGCCGCCACTGATCCGGCGTACCCGGCCAGGATCGACGCATCGAGCCGCCCGATGTCCACGCCGAGCTCCAGCGCGTTGGTCGACACGACGCCGAGGATCTCGCCGTCGCGAAGCCCGCGCTCGATGGCGCGTCGCTCGGTCGGGAGGTAACCCCCGCGATAGCCGCGGATCCTGGACCGAGGCCCCTCGTGCTGTCGCAGCGATTCGCGAAGGCCACTCAGCATGATCTCGGCGGCGACCCGTGAGCGGCCGAAGACGATCGTCTGCCGGCCGGCCCGCAGGAAGGGCAGGGCCCAGCGCTGGGCCAGCGTCTCGGCCGATCCGCGCGCGCCGCTGGCCCGCTCCATCACGGGCGGATCGACGAGCAGGACGTGACGTTCGCCCGAGGGCGCGCCGTTCCGATCGACCAGGCGGACCGGCCGTCCGGTCAGCATCGTGGCGAGCTCGGCCGGGTTGCCGATCGTGGCCGAGCAGCAGACGATCACCGGCCGGCTGCCGTAGTGGGCACAGATGCGCAGCAGGCGCCGCAGGACGTTCGCGACGTGACTGCCGAACACGCCCCGGTACGTGTGCAATTCGTCGATGACGATGAACCGCAGCTGCTCGAACAGCTGGAACCACTTGGTGTGGTGGGGGAGGATCGCCGAGTGGAGCATGTCCGGGTTCGTGACAACGACCTGGCCGGCGGCGCGGATGGCCGAACGGATCGGTGCCGGCGTGTCCCCGTCGTAGGTCGATGTGATCGTGGCGATGTCGGCGGCGCGCGCGAGGGCCCCGAACTCGGTCACCTGGTCCTGGCCGAGGGCCTTGGTCGGGAAGAGGAACAGCGCGCGTGCCGACGGATCCTCCGCGATGGCCTGCAGGGTCGGCAGCGTGTAGCACAGCGACTTGCCCGACGCGGTCGGCGTCACGATGACGACATCCTCCCCGCCATGGACGACCTCGACCGCTTCAGCCTGATGTGCATACAGCGATTCGATCCCGCGCGCTGCCAGGCCCGTCACGATCCGGGGATCGAGCCAGGCGGGCATCGGTGCGAGGACGGCCTCGCGCGCCGGGATGACGGCGTGGTGGACGACGCCGCGCGCGAGCGACGGCTCGTCGAGCAGGCGGTCCAGGACGGCGGCTGGATCGGCAGGGGCATAGGTGCGCATCGCGGACCCCGCAAAGAAGGCAGAACCGAACGGATGTTCGGAATGGACGCAGTCTAGCCCATACCGTCGCGTGCTCGTGTGACAGGTTGGCTGTCATCCGGCCTGCGGTTGACACGCCAGCTACGGGTAGCTACGCTCGCCGAGATGTCGCTCCGGAATGACGATCCGCCGCCTGCCGACGCCCCCGCCGAGGACTGGCCGGATGGCGTCCACCAGCGCCCGTCGACCATGCTCGGCGCCGCTGCCGATCTGGCGTCGCTGCCGATCGCCGGCTTCACCCGGCGGCGGCTCGGCGGGATCGTCGCCGGCCTGCTGGCCGCCTGGATCGTCATCATGTTCGCGCGCCAGGTGAACACGGCCGCGGCCGCCTCCGACCGGGTCGATGCCCTGGCCATCGCCAACGGGGAAGCGCGCACGATGGTGAGTGCGCTCGATCGCGAACTCGACCTCATCGCCAGGCAGGCGTACCTCGAGCAGCAGGCCCGCGCCTACGGCCTGGGCACGCCGCGCGAGATCGCGTTCACGCTCGACTCCGACGCGCCGGCCCTGCCTGACGATGCTCCGGGCTCCGCCTCCGAGCGCCTGGGCTCCAGGGGCGATGGCGTCGAACCGCTCGAGCGCTGGTTGACCCTGATGTTCGGCCCGTCCGACTGACAACACCGGCCCGCGGCGCGGCCCGGACTGTATCCGCGGCGACGCGGTCGCTATCCTGTCCTCCCGACGCATTCCGCGCCGGCACGAGGGGAGGGGCCGCATACCGATGATCGACGTCCCGGTCGAGGATTTCATCTTCGTGGTGTGCGCCCTCGTGGGCGGTGGGCTCCTGCTGATCACCGTCCTGGTCGACGACATCCTCGGCGCCGTGTTCCATTTCGATATCGGCGGCGTGTCGCTCATGCCGCTCCTCCTGTCGTTCGTGTCGATGTTCGGCGTCGGCGGCCTGTCCGCGACCCAGCTCCTCGATGTGCACGGCGGCCAGGCGGCGATCTGGGGAAGCGGCTTCGGTCTCGCTG
>JBKJHI010000106.1:0-17233 GCA_046599085.1 Candidatus Limnocylindrales bacterium | reverse complement strand
ACGGACCTGCTCAAGATGGTCGGCATCCCGGACCCGGAACGGCGTCTGCGGAACTTCCCGCACGAGATGTCGGGCGGGATGGCGCAGCGGGTGATGATCGCGATGGCCCTGGCCTGCGAGCCGGAACTGCTCATCGCCGACGAGCCAACGACCGCCCTTGATGTGACCATCCAGGCCCAGATCCTGGACCTGATGCGGACCCTCCGCGACGAGACGGGCACCGCCATCGTGCTCATCACGCACGATCTGGGCGTCGTCGCCGAGATGTGCGACCGGGTCGCCGTGATGTATGCGGGTGAGATCGTCGAGCATACCGACGTCCACTCGCTGTTCGCTCACCCGAAGCACCCGTACACGCGCGGGCTGATCGCCTCGATCCCGGTCGTCGGCCAGGTCCAGGACGAGCTGGCGGTCATCCCAGGGAACGTACCCAACCTGGTCGACCTGCCACCGGGCTGTCGCTTCGCGCCTCGCTGCCTCACTCGGATCGAGGAGGACGTGACGCTGGCGGCAGAAGTGCACCCCGCCCTGTTGCCCGTCCAGGAGGGTCACGACGTCCGCTGTTGGCTCTACCACGATGCGGCCGGCAACCTCATGTCGCGGCCGGGGGACTCGTTGTGACCGCCACCACAGCCACCACAGCCACACCGACGCCGACGACGGCTCCGGGATCCGACGACCGGCCACTCATCGAGGTTCGCGATCTCGTCAAGCACTTCCCGGTGCACGGCGGGATCCTGCAGCGGACGATCGGGACGGTGCAGGCGGTCGACGGCGTCAGCTTCGACATCCGGCGCGGCGAGACGTTGGGACTCGTCGGGGAATCCGGGTGCGGCAAGACCACGGTCGGGCGGCTGCTCCTCCGCCTCATCGAGCCGACGTCAGGCACGATCCGGTTCGACGGCGTCGACATCACCGCGGTGGACGGCAGCGCGCTCAAGCCGTACCGCCGCCGGATGCAGATCATCTTCCAGGATCCGTACTCGAGCCTGGACCCGCGAGCGCCGATCGGCGACAGCATCGGCGAGGGCTTGCGCATCCACGATATCGGCACGCCGGCGGAGCGCCGCGACAAGGTCAGTCGGATGATGGACATGGTCGGGCTGCAGGGCTACCACGCACGGCGCTACCCGCACGAGTTCAGCGGCGGCCAGCGCCAGCGCATCGGCATCGCACGTGCCCTGGTCCTTGAACCCGACCTCATCGTCTGCGACGAGCCCGTGTCGGCTCTCGACGTGTCGATCCAGGCCCAGGTCCTCAACCTGCTCAAGTCGCTCCAGCGCGAACTCGGCCTGACGTACCTGTTCGTGGCCCACAACATGGGGGTCGTCGAGCACATCAGCGACCGCGTCGCGGTCATGTACCTCGGGCGGATCGCCGAGCTTGCCGATCGCCGTGCCCTGTTCCAGCACCAGGAGCATCCGTACACCCTGGCGCTCATGTCGGCGATCCCGGTCCCGGATCCGGCGGCCAAGCGGAACCGGATCATCCTGACCGGCGACGTCCCGAGTCCCGTGAACCCACCGTCCGGCTGCCGGTTCCATCCGCGCTGCCCGCTGCGGGCGGAGCTCGGCGACCCGGCGATCTGCGCCACGACCTCGCCCGACCTGATCGACCTCGGTGACGACCACCTGTGTGCGTGCCACTTCCGTGGGCCTGGAGCCGCGGCCGCGACGGCCGTCAACGACGCCGACCAGGGCACGACCCACTGACCCACGAGCCCTCGTCCGGGGCGACGGCCCTAGACTGTCGCGATATGCAGGCGACACCGCGCGCCCGGCACGGCCGGCGTGGCACCCGCGCGCTCTTCGTCGCCGCCCTCATCGTCGCCGTCGTCGGCTGCGGCAGGAGTGCCGACCGGACGTTCCCGCCTGACGCGAGCGGCAGCCTCGGCCCGTCAGGCCCGACGCTCCCGCCGTCGACGGCGATCCCATTTCGCCCGTCCGAGTACCCCGTCGAGGGCGCCGCGCCATGTGACGAGCTCGCCCCGCCGGACGCCGACCATGCCGCCTACGCCGGCAACCTCAAGAGGATCCGGGCCACGGACGAGCGGACCGTGGTCTTCGAACTGTGCCGTCCTGACGTGTCATTCCGGGCACGCCTCGCGAACCCGTCGTTCGGGATCGCCGACAGCGGCTGGCTGACCTCCCAGATCGACCCGGATGGCGGCAATCCCGCGATCCTCACGGTCATCAACGGCACCGGTCCGTTCCGGTTCGAGGAGTGGCACCAGGGCTCTGATCTGTCCTTCGTTCGCAACGACGCGTACTGGGGCGCCGTCGCCCGGACGGAGCGCCTCGTGTTCACCTGGCAGGCGGCCTCAGCGGATCGGCTGTCGGCGCTGCGCGACGGATCGGTGGACGGCATCGACGGCCTGACCGCCGACGACGTTGCCAGTGCCGCCGATCTGGACGACGTCGTCGTTGCGCCGCGGCCCGGCCTGGCAACGCTGTACATCGGGACGAACGCCCGCTACGCGCCGTTCGACAGCGTCCTCGTGCGCCGGGCCATCGCGATCGGCCTCGATCGTGCCGAGATCGTGCGCCAGCGGTTCCCGGCCGGGACGACGATCGCGACCCACATGAGCCCGTGCATCATCGAATTCGGCTGCGCCGGACCGGCCTGGCTCCAGTACGACCCGGTCCGAGCCAAAGAACTGCTCGTCGAGGCCGGATACCCGGATGGCCTGGCGACGACGCTGCGCTACCCGGATGGCCCGCGCGACTACCTGCCGGATCCGGAGGGTACCGCGACGATCATCCGCGATCAGCTCCTGGAGATCGGCATCGACGCCCGCCTCGAGGCAGTCCCGTTCGAGACGCTCGTGGCCGATGCCGACGCCGGCCACCTCGACGGTCTGCATCTGCTCGGCGCACGGCCACGCGTCGCCGACGTCTCGGCCGTCCTGGAACCTCGATTTGGGGCCGGCGCCTCCGACGAGTTCGGCGACCCGATCGATGACATCGTGCTGGCCCTGCAGGCGGGTTCCACGACGGTCGATCCCGATGCCCGCACGGCGGCCTATGCCCGGGTCAACAGCAGCCTCCGGCTCCTCGCACCGGCGGTCCCGATCGCCCACCCGGCCACGGCCGCCGCCTTCCTGGCCGATGTGACCGATGCCCAGGCGTCGCCGACCGGGACGGAAGGGTTCGCAGCCATGCTCCCGGGCGATCGGCGTCAGCTGGTCTGGCTCCAGGCGAGTGAGCCCGGATCCCTCTTCTGCGCAGATGAGGCCGACCAGGATGCCCAGCGGGCGTGCGCCCAGGTCAGCGAATCGCTGTACGGCTACGCGACGGAGAGCGCCGTTATCGAACCGCGTCTGGCCACGACCTGCGAGCCAGACGAAGCTCTCATCACGTGGACGTGCACCCTTCGTAAGGACGTGCGGTTCCACGACGGCTCGACGCTGGACGCGACGGACGTCGTTGAGACCTTCGCCCTGCAGTGGGATGCCGAACACCCGCGCCACCGCGGACGGACTGGCGCGTTCGAGACCTTCGCCCGACTCTTCGGTGGCTTCCTGCACCCGCCCGCGTCAGGCGGCTGAACGGACCCGGTCCGCGTCAGGCGCCCGGCGCGCTCACAGGGGCGACGGGTATCAGCCGGTACCAGCTCCTGGCGGGTGCGGCGCATCGGGCACCTTTGGGTCGATCGGGCCGTTGTGCTCGACAACATCCCGGGCCGAGGTGACCGGCCCGGCATCGCCGTTGCCGATGGACACATCCACGAGGGAGGCAGCGGGTGCTGCCGCCGCTTCATCGGACCCTGCAGCGGACCCGGTCGCTTCGATGCCCGCGATGGACGCGATCGCGGAGCCATCATCAGTGACCGCCGCGGACATGGCCGGAATGATGTTGGCGGCCTCGGTCGCGGCTTCCGCCGTGAGCTGCTCGGCGAAGTGGCAGGCGACCTCGTGGCCGGGCTCCAGGACGCGCAGAATCGGCACATCCCGCTCGCAGGCTTCCGGCCGTCCCAGCTGCTCACGCAGCCAGCAGCGCGTGTGGAAGCGACAGCCGCTGGGCGGCGCAGCCGGGCTTGGCACGTCGCCGGTCAGCACGATGCGGCGCTTGCGCACCCGGGGGTCCGGTTCTGGCACGGCCGACAGCAGCGCGATGGAGTACGGGTGGCGCGGATTGGTATAGAGCTTGTCGACGTCGGCGATCTCGACGATCTTGCCCAGGTACATGACCCCGACGCGGTCACTGATGTATTGGATCACCGACAGGTTGTGGGCCACGAACAGGTACGTCAGGTCGAACTCGCGACGCAGGTCCAGGAGCAGGTTCAGGATCTGCGACTGGATAGACACGTCAAGCGCGGAGACCGGCTCGTCGCAGATCACGATATCGGGGCGCAAGGCCAGGGCACGGGCGATACCGATGCGCTGTCGCTGGCCTCCGCTGAACTCGTGCGGATAGCGGCGCGCATAGTCGCGCCGCAGCCCGACCGCGTCGAGCATGTCGCCGACCTGGCCATCCCGGATCGTTCGCGTGCCCCAGCCGTTCTCGGCATCGGCCTGGGCGAGCATCCCCTCGCCGATGATGTCGCTGACCGGCATCCGCGGATTGAGCGAGCCGACCGGGTCCTGGAAGATGATCTGCATCCGCCGCCGGAATCGTTTGAGGTCGGCCCCCTTCTTGGCGAATACGTCCTCGCCATCGAGCTCGACCTTGCCGCCAGTAGCCGGTTGGAGGCGGATGACCGTCCGGCCCAGGGTCGACTTGCCGCAGCCCGATTCACCCACGAGCCCGAAGACCTGGCCGCGCCCGATATCGAAGCTGACGTCATCGACCGCCTTGACGTCGCCCAGCTTGCGACGGAGCACGCCGCCGTGGATCGGGTAGTACTTGACGAGGTTCTCGACCCGGAGCAGCGGCGGCGCCGATGTCGCGGGCACCGCGTGGCCGGTCTGGACTGCGTCCGACGATGGCTGATCGATCACGAGGCGCTGACCTCCGTCGGGGGGACCGTTGGCCGGGTTCGGGGCGGCGGTGGCCCGTCAGAAGCACGGGTGTACAGCCAGCACGCCACGTCCGGTGGATCGGCATCCTCGATGCGCGGGTCGTGGGTCGCGCACGGCTCAAAGGCGTTCGGGCAGCGCGGCGAGAAGTTGCAACCGGCCGGGAGTCGGAACGGGTTCGCGACCATCCCCTTGATGACGTTGAGGCGCTGGCCTCGCTTGCCCTTCGACGGGATGGAGTCGAGGAGCCCCTGGGTGTAGGGATGCTTTGGCGCCAGCAGGACCTCGTCGACGGTCCCCTGCTCCACCACGCGACCGGAGTACATCACGACGACGTCCTGGACGATCTCGGCGACGACCCCCAGGTCATGCGTGATGAGCATGAGCGCGGCACCGGTCTCGTCCTGCACCTTGCGGATGAGGTCGAGGATCTGCGCCTGGATCGTCACGTCGAGGGCCGTCGTCGGCTCATCGGCGATGATCAGGTCCGGGTCGCAGGCCAGCGCCATCGCGATCATGACGCGCTGGCGCATGCCGCCGGACAGCTCGTGCGGGTATTGCTTCACCCGCCGCTCCGGGTTGTTGATGCCGACCTGCTTCAGGGAGTCGATCGACTTCGTGAGCGCGTCCTTCTTGGAGAGGCCCTTGTGCAGGGCGACGCCCTCGGAGATCTGGTCGCCGACGGTGTACACCGGGTTGAGGCTGGTCATCGGCTCCTGGAAGATCATGCTGATCTCGTTGCCGCGGACGCGCCGCATCTGCTCTTCTGGCAGCGCCAGCAGATCGCGACCCTTGAACCAGATCCGTCCCGTGACGATCTCGGCGGGCGGGATATCCAGCAGGCGCATGATCGTCAGGGCCGTGACGCTCTTGCCGCAGCCGGACTCTCCGACGACGCCGAGCGTGCTCCCACGCCGGATCGAGAAGTCGATGCCGTCAACGGCCTTGACCGTGCCGTCCATGACATGGAAGTAGGTACGCAGATCGCGCACGTCGAGCAGGACGTCCGGATCGCTGGGGGCTGCGAGATCCTTGGCCGCACCGGGTGACAGGTCCACGATATCCTCGATCATTCCTTGCTCCGTGGATCGAGCGCATCACGCAGCCCGTCGCCGATGAAGTTGACGGCGATGACGGTCAGGGCCAGCGCCATGCCCGGGAAGAACGGCCACCACCAGTTGCCCTGGAGCAGCGTGCCCTTGCTGTTCGAGAGCGCGTTGCCCCAACTGATGTCAGTGGCGCGGATGCCGAAGTTCAGAAAGCTGACGAAGGCCTCCGTCACGATCGCGCCGGCCATGATGAGCGTGGCTGAGACCACGATCGGGCCCAGCGCGTTGGGCAGGATGTGCCGGAACGTGATCCGCGTGTCGCTCACCCCGACGGCACGGGCCGCCTGGACGAACTCGGCTTCGCGCAGCGAGAGGTAGAGGGCTCGCACGAGGCGCGCCAGGCCGGGCCAGAACAGCAGCCCGAAGATGACGATCAGAACGACCGGGTCGCCGCCGCCGAAGAAGCGGGCCGCGACCAGGATGACGAACAGGAACGGGATCGCCAGCATCAGGTCCACGAAGCGCATCAGGAAGCCATCGATCCGCCCGCCGGCGAAGCCAGCGACCGCACCGACGGCGACGCCGATGGTCGTCGCGATGATCATCGTGAACAGGCCGATCGCCACCGAGATGCGGCTGCCGACGACGACCAGCTGCAGCACGCTTCGTCCGCCGAAATCCGTCCCGAATGCATTGGCCAGTGGCTCGAGTGTCGGCGGGTCGCCCCCGGCGGTCTTCGCGCCGGGGATGAAGTTGGGGTCATACGGCCAGATGATCGGCGCGATGATCGCGACGGCGATCATCAGCAGCAGGTACGACGAGCCGATCAAGGCCAGTCGATGGCGTCGGAAGCGGCGCCAGGCCAGCTGCCACTGATTCAGGGACTCGAGGGCGACCTCGTAGTCCTCGGATCCCGCCTCGATGGCCTTGCGGTCATCAGCGAGCGACGGGGCGGCGTCGTGTGGGATCGGTGTCTGTGCCATGTCGCTCGCCTCAGTCGTAACGGATTCGCGGATCGACGATGGCGTAGACCACGTCTGCAACGAGGTTGGCGATGACGACGAACACCGACGTGATGAGGATCAAGCCCATCAACAGGAAGTAGTCGCGGGCATTCACACCCTCGATGTATAGCAGGCCCATCCCCGTCCACGAGAAGATCGTCTCGGTCACGATCGCACCGCTGAACAGGAACGGCAGGCTCAGGGCGACGTTCGTCACGACCGGCAGCATCGCGTTGCGGAAGGTGTGCTTCATGATCACGGTCCGTCGATGCAGGCCCTTGGCGCGGGCCGTCCGGACGTAGTCCTGGTTGAGCGCCTCGAGCATGCTCGCCCGGACGAACCGGCTGTCCCCGGCGATGTTGACCAGGACCAGCACGGTGACCGGCAGGATGAGGTGCGCCAGGATGTCCAGGATCGCCGCGATGGGCTCGGCGCCGAACGCCGCCCAGTACTGCTCCGAGTTGAACGGGGGCCAGTTGCGCGGCGAGACGATCCCCTGGGCCGGCACCCAGCGCAGGGTCACGGCGAAGAAGAAGATGAACATCAAGCCCAGCCAGAACGTGGGCAGTGAATAGAAGATGTACGACAGGAACGTCACGATCTGGTCGAAGATCGAATAGCGCTTCACCGCGGCGATGACGCCGAGGAGGATCGCGATCGACACCCAGATCACGAGGGCGACGGACGTCAGGATCAGGGTGGCTGGGACCCGTTCCAGGATGACATCCACGACCGGTCGGGCGCTGACGATGGACAGGCCGAGATCGCCATGGATGATCCCGTTCTCGCCCCCACCGAAGGCCTCGGGCAGGAAATTCAGACCGCCCTGTTCTGACAGGAAGCTGTCGGTCTGGCAGTTGTAGATACCCGTCCAACCGCCGAACTCTCGCACGACGGACAGGGCATTCGGATCGCGCTCGAGGCACCAGCGCTCGAGCCAGGCGTCGATCTGCGCTTCGGTGACTCGAGGGTTCTGGTTGAACTGCGACTGCGGGCCGCCTGGCGCGAGCTTCATCAGGGTGAAGCTCACGAGGACGATGCCGAGCAGGAGCGGGATGAGGCCCAGACTGCGGCGGATGATGTACTTGCTCATCGACCCCTACGCCTGCGAGAACGGTGGCCTGATCGCATCACGGGGATGCGCGTGGAGTGCAAAGCGACGGGGCGCCGGCCGGATGGCCGGCGCCCCGTGGGCGCGAGGGGTTACTCCTGGACCCACCAGTCCTCGACATTCCACATGTCAGAGGCCGTGCCGGGGTTCTTGAAGAAGTTCTGGAGCCGGGTGGATACGCCACGGGCTTCGTTTCGGTAGTACAGCGGGATCTCCGCTGCCTGGTCGATGAAGATCCGCTGGACGTCCTTGACCGCCTCGATCTGTTCGGCCGTGGTGATCTTGTCCTTGAGGACGTCGAGCGCGGCGTCCATCTCCGGATTGGAGAAGCGCGAGGTGTTGCCACCGTCGTGCGGCGCCTCATCCGGCCACTGGTCGGTGTGATAGCTGTAGTAGTAGTTGCCGAAGAGGTCAAAGCTCAGGACCCACGCGAAGAGCGACAGGTCGTAGGTGCCGCGGTAGATGCTGCACGAGCTGTTCTCAGGCTGGTCGTTCCAGCCATCGAACATCGTGTCGGAAAGTTCCACGTTGGCCTTGATGCCGACGGCCGCGAGGTAGCCGGCGACCTTCTCCAGCGTGAGCTGGCGGACCGGGCGACCGGCCAGGGTGCACGCCTTGAGGACGGCCTCGACGCCATCCTTGTCGCGGGTGCCGTCGCCGTTGCTGTCGACCCATCCGGCGCCGTCGAGCAGCGCGTTGGCCGCAGCGACGTCGTAGGGCAGACAGGTGAAGCTGTCGTCACGCCAGTACGTCCCCGGGGGAGCGGGCGAGCAAGCCGCCTTCTCCGGGACCGGGTAGCCCGGGAACAGGGCCGCGAACAGATCGGCCTTGTCGATGGCCTGGGTGAGAGCGCGTCGGACGTTGACGTCCTGGAGCATCGGATGGCCATTGGGGCCCTGGTTCATGTCCAGATGTTCGTACTGCCATGCCGGCTCGAGGAGGGCCTTGCCGATCGAGGGATCGACGTTCTTGATGCCGTCGTAGTCGCCCGAGAGCAGGTCGACCGCAGCATCGATGTTGCCGGCCAGGAAGTCGGCCTTCTCACCGTCGACGTCGGCATAGAAGTTGTACTTGATCTCGTCGAGGTAGGCGCCCTGTCCGAAGGTGCCACCGACGAAGTTCGGGTTCTTCTTGACGACGATGCCCGTTGCCGACGCGGAGTCGAACATGAACGGACCCGAGGTCGGGACCTTGACGATCTCACCGGTGACCGGCATCGACTTCGTGGCGGCCTCGGCGACCGGGATCGTCTCGAAGTAGTGCTGCGGCAGGATGAAGGACGCCAGCAGGCCATAGAAGCCGGCATACGGCTTGCCGAACTTGACCGTGGCGGTGAGGCCATCCGCGCCGACGTCGAAGGACGTGATGTCCTCCCAACCCGTGGTACCGCCGACCAGACCGGTCTGCGCCGGGTCCATGTTCCATTCGTACGTGTACTTGAGGTCGTTCAGGGTCAGCGGCGTGCCGTCGGACCACTTGAGACCGGGACGAAGCTCGAGGTCGACCTCGAAGCTGCCGTCCGCCGCCTGGCGGATGGATTCGTCCGAGAAGCGCGGCATCTTGGCCGCGAGCTCCGGCTTCCAGTGCCCGTCCGACGTGGTCTCCCACAGGCCGAGCATCGTCGACGCCAGGACCTGGGTCGTCGTGAACGCGTTGTCGTAATAGGTGTTCAGGTTCACGACGGGCTGCCAATCACCGACGATGGCGGAGCCACCGGGGGTGCCTTCGGTCGGCTCGTACACGTAGTTGAAGAGGATGCCCTCGGGATCGTTGGGATCCAGGGTGGCGGCGGGCGGGTCGGTCGGCGCCGTGCTCGGCGCATCTGTCGGGGCCCCTGACGGCGCCGCCGTGTTGGTGGCGCCACCGCAAGCGGCCACGATGATCGCGGCGCTTGTCAGGATGCCAAAGAGTCGTTTCTGCATCAACTGTCCTCCGAAAAACGGGTAGGTAACCCGGTATCTCCCATTGCTCCTCACCGGGACCGCACTTTCGTTGCCGCGGGCATCTCGTTCTGACCCCACCCAAGCCTCCCAACTCGGGCAACGGGGATGCGGACGGCGAGCGCCAACGGCTGCATGGTTCGGGTCGGTGCGCTGTCGCGTACTATCCACAGCCCCCGAAGGGCTGTCAACCACCGAACCTAACGATCGTTCGGTCGCCCCGGTTTTCGTCGCTGACGCGCTTCAACGGTAGCCCGGCGGCGTCAGTCCGGACAGGGCATCTCCGCCCCGGCCATCGGGCGCCAGCGGAGGTTGGGCTGGCGCGCCGCAGCGGCCTCGTCCAGGCGGCGAACCGGTGCCGTCACGGGCGCGGCGCGGATCGCATCCGGATCGCTGATCGCCTCGCCGGCGATCGCGATGAGCGCGTCGGCGAACGCGTCGAGCGTCTCCTTCGATTCGGTCTCGGTGGGCTCGATCAGCATCCCCTCGTCGACGATGAGCGGGAAGTAGATCGTCGGCGGGTGGAATCCGTGGTCGATCAGGCGCTTCGCGATGTCCAGCGTTCGGATCCCGGTGGTGCGCTTGATGGTCGAGGCCGACGCCACGAACTCGTGCTTGCATGGCCGGTCGTACGGGAGGTCGTACGTACCCGCGAGTCGGTGCTTCAGGTAATTCGCGGCGAGGACCGCGTCGTCGCTGACCTCGCGCAGGCCGCTCGCGCCATGCGCGCGGATATACGCATACGCGCGCACGAGGACCCCGGTGTTCCCGACGAAGCTGCGCATCCGACCGATCGAGGTGGGCCGCTCGCCGGATCGCTCCAGGCGGAAGGCACCGTCGTCGCCGCGCAGGACACGCGGGGCCGGCAGGAACGGCAGCAGGCGCTCCCCCACCCCGACTGGGCCGGCACCCGGCCCGCCGCCACCATGCGGCGTGCTGAACGTCTTGTGGACGTTGAAGTGCATGACGTCGAATCCGGCCCCGCCAGGCTTGAACCGGCCGAGGATGGCGTTCAGGTTGGCGCCATCCATGTAGGCCAGCGCCCCAGCGGCATGGACGGCATCGAGCAGCTCGCCGATGCGCGATTCGAACAGCCCAAGGGTGGACGGGTTGGTGATCATGACGGCCGCGGTCCGTGGACCCAGTGCCGCACTGAAGGCGTCGATGTCGACGCCACCGTCCGGTGCGGACGGGATGGTGATCGTCGTGTAGCCGGCCATCGATGCGGTCGCGGGATTCGTCCCGTGCGAGCTGTCCGGGACGAGCACCTCAGTGCGGTCTAGGTCGCCCCGAGCGCGATGGTAGGCACGGATCATGAGGATGCCGGTCAGCTCGCCCTGGGCGCCGGCAGCGGGCTGGAGCGTGACCGCCCGCATGCCGGAGATCTCCGCCAGGGATGCCTCGAGCTCCCACAGGAGCTGCAGGGTGCCCTGGGCGACCTCGTCGGGCGCCATCGGGTGGAGTTCGGCGAATCCGCGCAGGCGCGCGGCCCATTCATTGAGTTTCGGGTTGAACTTCATCGTGCACGACCCGAGTGGGTAGAAGCCGGTATCGACGGCGTAGTTCAGCTGGCTGAGGTTGACGTAGTGGCGCACGACCTCGCCCTCGCTCAGCTCCGGCAGGGCGGGCGGTGTGGCGCGACGTGCATCGGCAGGGAGCCTGTCGAGTGCGTCCTTGGGCGGGTGTGGGATCTTGCCGCCGCCGCGGCCGGGGCGGCTGCGCTCGAACAGGGTCGGCTGGAGGCGCGGACCGGTGACGCTCATCGGATGCCTCCGGCCCCGGCCTCGACCCCGACGGGTGGCCGCCCGGCAAGGACCTCACCCAGGACCTCCACGAAGCGCCGGATCTCCTCGCTCGTCGTGACCTCGGTGGCGCACACCAGGAGGCCGTCGGCGAGTGACGGCTCATCGGGCACCGCGTCGGCCAGGACGAGACCGGCCAGGACGCCGCGCTCCAACAGGCGCCGGTGCACGTCGCGGGCACCCGGCACGCGGATGGCGAACTCATTGAGGTATGGGCCGGGGTGCAGCCGCTCGACGCCGACCTCCGCGAGGGCACCCTCGAGTTCGACGGCCAGGGCGGCGCCGTTGGCCGCGACGTCGCGCAGGCCATGCGGACCGATGACCGCGAGATAGATCGACGCCGCCAGAGCGAGGAGGGCCTGGTTCGTGCAGATGTTGCTGGCCGCCTTGTCGCGACGGATGTCCTGCTCGCGGGCGCGGAGCGTCATCACGAAGGCCCGCTTGCCCTCGAGGTCTGACGTCATCCCGACCAGGCGCCCGGGGATCTGCCGGACGAGGGCATCCGTGGCGGCCAGGATCCCGAGATACGGCCCGCCGTACTGTGGTGCGATGCCGAGCGGCTGACCCTCGCCGGCCGCGATATCGGCGCCGTACTCCCCGGGAGGCGCCAGGACGGCGAGTGACACGGGCTCGATGACGGCGACGAACAGGGCCCCGGCCGCGTGCGCGAGTTCGGCGATCCGCGGCATCGGCTCGAGCAGCCCGAAGAAGTCCGGGTTTGCGGCGATGACGCCCGCCACGGGTCGATCAGGATCGCCGAGCATCGCCTCGAGCGCGGCGAGATCCGTGGTCCCGGCAGCGTCCCCCTCGGCGACGAGGGGGATCTCGTCGAGCTGGAGGCCACCGGACATATAGGTCGCCGCGGTCTCGCGGTAATGCGGGTGGACGCCGCGCGAGATGAGCACCCGCTCCCGTCGCGTGGCCCGACAAGTCATGAGTGCAGCCTCGGCGGTGGCGGCGGCCCCGTCGTAGTGCGAGGCGGACACGACATCCATGGCCACAAGCTCGGCCATCATCGATTCGTACTCGTAGATGGACTGCAGCGTGCCCTGGCTGATCTCCGGTTGGTACGGCGTGTACGCCGTGTACCACTCGCCGCGAAGCAGGAGCTGGTCCACCGCCGGCGGGCTCCAGTGGCGGTAGACGCCTGCACCCAGGAACGACACCACGTCCGTCCGGTTGCGGGCCGCAAGCGCGCGCAGGCGTGCGGCGAGCTGTAGCTCCGGCTCTGGGGGTGGCAGGTCCAGGGGCGACGCCCTGAGGCCTTCCGGGATGTCGGCGAAGAGCGCATCGACGTGGTCGATGCCGATGGCGGCGAGCATCGCCGCCCGGTCGTCGTCGGTATGCGGTCCGTATGGCACGGGTCGGTCAGCCTGCGGCGACGAGGGCGTCGTACGCGTCGGCGTCGAGGAGGTCCTCGAGGTCGTTCGGGTCGGCCAGGTGTAGGCGGATCATCCAGCCCTCGCCGTACGGGTCGGTGTTGACGAGCTCCGGTCCGCCGGTCAGGGCGTCGTTCGTCGCCACGACCTCGCCGGCCAGGGGCGCGAACAGATCGCTGACGGCCTTGACCGATTCGACGACGCCGAACGGACGCGACGCCTCGAGCTGCTTGCCGACCTCGGGCAGCTCCACGAACACGATGTCGCCGAGCTGGTCGGCGGCGTATCCGGTGATGCCGATGACAGCCTCGTCGCCATCGAGACGGACCCACTCGTGGTCCCTGGTGTACCGCAGGTCCGCGGGAACGGTCACGTGGTGCTCCTCCTCCGGTAGAACGGGAGATCGACGACGCGGGCCGGCACGCGGGCCTCCCGGATCGCGATGTCGAGAACGGTCCCGGGCGTGCCGTCGGCAGGGGCCACGTAGCCCATGGCGATCGGGACGCCCAGCGTCGGTGACTGGGTGCCACTGGTGACGGCGCCGGTGACCCGGTCGCCCGCATGGATGACATAGCCGTGGCGCGCGATCCCGCGGCCCTCGACGATCAGGCCCACCAGTTTCCGTTTCGGCCCCTCGGCGACGACACGCTCGAGCGCCGCCCGCCCGACGAAGTCGCCATCCTTTTCCAGCTTCACGACCCGCCCGAGGCCCGCATCGAACGGCGTGGTGGTGGCGTCGAGCTCGTTGCCGTACAGCGGCATGCCGGCCTCAAGACGCAGCGTGTCGCGGGCGCCCAGACCGACCGGCAGGCCATCCACCGCCTGCGTGGCGGTCGCCAGGGCGTCCCACAGTTCCCCGGTGCGCGACCGCTCGACGAAGACCTCGAAGCCGTCCTCGCCCGTGTATCCGGTCCGCGCGATCAGGCCCGGGATCCCGGCGACGGTGCCCTCGACGATGGCGTAATAGCGCAGCGCCGACAGGTCGACATCGGTCAGCGGGGCGAGGACGTCAACGGACCGCGGACCCTGGAGGGCCACGAGGCCCGTTGCGAGGGACTGGTCGTCAAGGATCGCGCGACGCTTCGCCAGCCGCTCGGCGAGTTCGTCGGAGACGATCCCCGCGTTGCCCGCGTTGGCCACGACGAGGAAGCGGTCGTCCGCCAGCCGATAGACGATCAGGTCGTCGATCACGCCGCCGTCCGGCGCCACCATCATCGAGTACTGGGCGCGGCCGATGGCAAGCGCGGTCGGGTCGCTGACCAGGGCGGCAGCCAGTCCGGCCGCGGCCTCCGGCCCTTCGACCATGAGCTCGCCCATGTGCGACAGGTCGAACAGGCCGACCCGCTCCCGGACCGCTCGATGCTCGTCGAGGATGGAGCCGTACTGGACGGGCATGCGCCAGCCGGAGAAGTCGATCATCCGGGCGCCCAGCCGCCCGTGACGCGCCGCGAGCGGCGTTTCGTGCGGCGACGACCCGGCGGCTCCAGCGACCGGCTCGCTCACGTGCCCCCCTCGCTGGACGGGCTGGCAGGTGCCGACTCGATCGCCGTCCCCGCCTGGGCGACGAGGGCGCGCTCGGTCTCGAAGGTCAGCAGGGTCGGCGCCTCATCAAAGGCCACCCAGCGCACCTGGTCGAATTCGTGGTCATGCATGGCGAGGTCGCCACCGGTCGGTTCCATGAGGAAATAGTGGACGGTCTTGTGGATCCGTGTCCCGGACTGGACGAAGGCGTACGAGATCGACGACAGCGGCGCCGTGATGCGGACTTCCAGCCCGGTCTCCTCGGCGACTTCGCGGATGGCCGTCTCCTCGGTCGTCTCGCCGGACTTGGGGGTGCCCTTGGGGAGGGTCCACGTCTGGCCGTCTCGTTCCCGACGCCGCGCGCCGACCACGAGATGCGGAACCCCGGCCTCGTAGCGGATGACGATGCCGCCGGCAGAGGTGGCGGTTGCGGACCTCAGGCGCGCCACGGCGCCGGCACGGCGCGCGATCGACGGCCGGGACCGGAGCGGCCGGCGCCGGTCCATCGCATGGAGGTCGACGGTCGAAGTCGACCGTCGTGGGTCACCGCGTCCGCCGTGATCAGACCACGGCGCGCGCGGATGGCTGCCAGCGGGGAGATATCGACATGCCGCAGCTCGGTCTGGCGGTGCGACGCGGCCGCGAATCCCGCCGATGCGCCGAGACCGAGGCGCCGCTCACGCGCGCGGCTCGAGGGTCGGACGAAGCGGGCCGTCGGCCGGGCCGCGTACTTGGCGGCGATGCTGTGTCCCATGGGGTCCTATGGTACTGCCTCGCCGTGGCCGCGCAAGGCATCGTCGAGCGACGTTCGCATCGCAGTTGCGGTCTCCGGTGCGAGCGCGCCCCGGTCCGCGGCCATAGCGACCTCGCGATGGCCCGCCGCAACGTACAACGGGAGCACCGACGGGGCGTGGGCGCGCAGCGCGGCAAGGTGCGCCTCCAGCGTTCCGACATCGCCACGGGTCATCGGCCCGGTCAGGGCGGCACGGATGCCGAGTGCCCTCGCGTTGCCGAGCGTGCCCTCGATCAGCGGCCCATACACCTCCAGAGCACCAGCCTCATCGAGCCCCGCCACCGCGCCGAGCTCGGCGATGGCGTCGAGCAGCGCGACGAACCCGCCGGCGGCCAGGACGGCCGCCGCGTGATACGCCGCCTTGGATCCCTGGGCGAGGCGCACGGCCGTCGCCCCGACTGCATCCGCCATGCCTGCGAGCAACTCGGCCAGCTGGTCGTCACCCTCGATGGCGACGGTCGCGCCGCGGAGCGCGGCGACGGCACGTTCCAGATCGGCGAAGGCGACGAGCGGATGGAAGGCACCGGCCTGTGTTCCGGCTGCCATCGCCGGGTCGAGCACCTCCGCGCCCAGCGCGCCGCTGGTGTGGACCATCGCCTGTCCGCTGTACAGCCGAACGCTGCGCGCGAGCGGTTCGAGGGCGTCGTCCGGGACCGCCAGGATGATGAACTCGACCTCCTCGATGAGCGCCTGGGCCTCGGCGAAGCCGCGCGCTCCGTCGACGAGTGCAGAGAATCGCTCGCGCCGCTCGGGATCGCGGCTGGCGACGGCGAAGACCGGCCAGCCGGCGCGAGTCAGCGCGACGCCGAGTGCCGTTCCGACGGCCCCACCGCCCACGATGCCCGTGACTGGCCTCTCCCCGGGCCCCGAGTGCTGGTGTGGGTGGGCATGGCCGTCGGCGTGGACCTCGTCGCCGTGGCGATGGTGCCCGGGCGGCAGCGGATCGAGGTCGATCCCGGCGTCGTCCAGGGCTGTCTCCGTCGCGGAACGGTCACGCGATGGGTCGTCTCCGGGCAGCCAACCCCAGGCCTTCATCGGGCGACGCCCGCGTCGGCAGGTCGGTCGCGGTACGCTTCCACGCATCGAGTGTAACGAGCCAAACGGAGACGGACGCGTTGTCATCGAACCGAGCCACGGACCCCTTCGGCGCCAGGACCTCCCTCGGATCCGGCCTCCCGGACATCTATCGACTGGACGCCCTTGGTGGAGCGCTCGATGGGACGGCGCTCCCGATCACCGTCCGGATCCTGCTGGAGAACGTGCTGCGGCACGCGGGCGGCGGCGTCATCGAGCCGTCGGACGTGGAGACCCTCGCCGCATGGCGACCCGGCGTCCCGGCGGAGGCGGAGATCCCGTTCATGCCGTCGCGCGTCATCCTGCAGGACTTCACCGGGGTGCCGGCGATCGTCGACCTCTCGGTCATGCGCGATGCGATGGCCGCACTCGGTGGCGATCCGTCGCGGGTCAACCCGCTCGTGCCGGCCGATCTCGTCATCGATCACTCCGTCCAGATCGACCGATTCGGGACGCCCAGCGCGTTCGCGTTCAATGTCGAGCGCGAGTACGAGCGCAACGGTGAGCGCTACCAGCTGCTGCGCTGGGCGCAGACGGCGTTCCGTGACTTCCGCGTCGTGCCGCCGGGTACCGGCATCGTCCACCAGGTCAACCTCGAGT
>JBKJHI010000038.1:0-3835 GCA_046599085.1 Candidatus Limnocylindrales bacterium | reverse complement strand
ACGGACCTTACAAGATCGAAAACGAGGATGGGTTGCGCGAGTTCTTGGGCGCGCCTCGCTTTTCGTCCGAAGTCGCAGAGCGCACTTCCGAGCCAGGCGTGGCCACAGGCCTTGCATGGACCTCGGTGGGCGGCGAGATTCTCTTCATCGAAGCAACGCGCATGCACGGCCAGGGCAAGCTTCAGCTCACCGGTCAGCTCGGCGACGTGATGAAGGAGTCGGCGCAGGCCGCGCTCAGCTACGTGCGCACCCGCGCCAAGATGCTCAACATCCCGGAGGACTTCCTGGAGAAGAGCGACTTGCACATCCACATTCCTGCGGGCGGCATGCCGAAAGACGGGCCAAGCGCAGGCGTGACGATGATGACGGCGATCGTTTCACTACTCACCGATATCCCCGTTCGCAACGACGTCGCGATGACAGGCGAGATCACGCTGCGCGGTCGGGTGCTCCCGATCGGCGGGTTGAAGAGCAAGATCCTCGCCGCCCACCTGGCCGGGGCGAAGATGGTCATCCTTCCGAGGAAGAACGAGAAGGACCTGCCCGACATCCCCGAGGAGATCCGCAAGTCGATCAAGCTCGTCCTCGTCGACTCCATGGAGCAGGTGCTCGAGGCGGCCCTCCGACGAAAGCCGAAGCCCCTCGTCGCCGAGCCGCCCAAGATCATCAAGGGCAACGATCCGCTGGATCCGAAGCCCGACGCGCAGCCGACGGTGCGTCGTTCCGACTTCCCGCCCACCGATCAGCCGCCCATCGTCGTGCGAGGCGGCTGACACGAGCCGAACCGATGGCGTCGTAGTCACCGTGCCGGGAGAGCGTCATGGACTACAAGGACTACTACGCGGTCCTCGGCGTGCCCCGGACCGCGACACAAGGCGAGATCAAGAAGGCGTTCCGCAAGGCCGCCCGTAAGCATCACCCGGACACCAATGCGGGTGATGCCGCCGCTGAGCGCGCGTTCAAGGACGTCAACGAGGCCAATGCCGTCCTGTCCGACCCGGAGAAGCGCTCGCTCTACGACCGGATGGGCAAGGACTGGGAGGCGTACGCGCGGGCCGGCGCGGCCGCCGGAGCCGGAGCTGGAGCGGGTGCGCGCGGCGGGGGCAGGGCCGGCTCGTCCGGTAGCCCGTTCGGCGGGTTCGGCGGTGCGCCGGGCGGTGGCAACGTCCGCTATGAGTTCCACACCACGGACGACGCCGGTGGATTCAGTGACTTCTTCAACGCGTTCTTCACCGGCGACATGGCTGGCGACCCCGACACCGCCGGCGCCACAAGTCCCGGCCGCGGCCGACGGCCCAGCGGCGGGGCCAGCTTCGACGACATCCTCGCCGGCATGGGTCTGCGCGGCAGCGGATCCCCCGGCGGTCAGTCCGCCCGGACGGCGCCACGTCCGCCGCGCCTGCCTGAGGCCGAAGCGATCGCCGAGATCAGCCTGGACGAGGCCTTCCACGGCACGACCCGCCTCGTCGAGGTGGAGGGCAAGCGCCTCGAGGTGACCATCCCACCGGGCGCCGACACCGGGACGCGCGTCCGCCTCGCCGGCAAGGCGCCCGGAGGCGGCGATCTGTTCGTGCTCATCCGCCAGGCGAAGGATCCCGTCTTCACCCGCAAGGGTGCCGACCTCGAGCGAGAACTCACGCTGAGCCTGCGCGAGGCGCTCCTTGGCGCGGAGGTGCCCGTCCGCACACCAAAGGGCCGCGTCCTGCTGACGATCCCTACCGGCACCCAGACCGGACGCACGTTCCGCCTGAGCGGTCGTGGACTGCCACGGATGAAGGGCGGCGGCCACGGCGACGTCCTCGTCCGCACCCGGGTCGTCCTGCCGTCCGAGCTGTCGGATGCGGCCAGGGCGGCCGCGACCACCTTCCTCGACCTGACCGACCAACCCGACCCCCGACCCAGCGAGACCTGACATGCAACTCGATCGATTCACCCAGAAGGCCCAGGAAGCCGTCGTCGCCGCCCAGGAGACCGCCCAGCGGCTCCAGAGCCCGTTGCTCGATGCCGAGCACCTGCTGAGCGCCCTTGTCGAGCCGGACGACGGCATCCCGGCCGAAACCCTCCGCCGGTTGGGCGTGGACCTCCCCGCGTTCCGGGGCGAGGTCGCCGCCACGCTGGCGACGCGTGCCCGGATCCAGGGCGGGTCGCTCAGCCTGGACCCGCGCGCCAAGGCCGTCGTCGAACGCGCCGAGGCTGAAGCCCGACGGCTTGGCGACGAGTACGTGTCCACTGAGCATCTGCTGCTCGGCACGGCCGAGGCCGGTGGCCAGGCCCAGGCCATCCTGGAGCGCAACGCGGCCGGCAAGGAGGCCATCCTCCAGGCGCTCCAGAGCGTCCGCGGCGGCCAGCGGGTCACATCGCAGCATCCGGAGAGCACGTACGCCGCTCTCGAGAAGTACGGCCGCGACCTGACCACCGAGGCCCGCGCGGGCCGACTGGATCCCGTCGTCGGGCGCGACGATGAGATCCGCCGCGTCATCCAGGTGCTCAGCCGGCGCACGAAGAACAACCCGGTCCTCATCGGCGAACCCGGCGTCGGCAAAACGGCCATCGCCGAGGGCCTCGCCCAGCGCATCGTGCGCGGCGACGTGCCCGAGACGCTCAAGAACAAACGGGTCGTGTCGCTCGATCTGGGCGCACTCATCGCCGGGGCCAAGTTCCGCGGCGAGTTCGAGGAGCGCCTCAAAGCGGTCCTCAAGGACATCAAGGACAGCGACGGCCAGGTCGTGCTGTTCATCGACGAGCTGCACACGGTCGTCGGCGCGGGCGCCGCGGAGGGCGCCATGGACGCCTCCAACCTGCTCAAGCCGATGCTCGCGCGCGGGGAGCTCCACACCATCGGTGCGACGACCCTCGACGAATACCGCAAGCACATCGAGAAGGACGCCGCCCTCGAGCGGCGCTTCCAGCCGGTCCTCGTCGATGAGCCGACGGTCGAGGAGACGATCTCCATCCTGCGCGGCCTGCGCGAGCGCTACGAAGTCCACCACGGCGTGCGCATCACGGACTCTGCACTGGTCGCCGCGGCCACCCTGTCGCAGCGCTACATCACGGAGCGATTCCTCCCCGACAAGGCCATCGACCTCGTCGACGAGGCGGCCAGCCGCCTGCGCATGGAGATCGATTCGATGCCGATCGAGCTCGATGAGCTCGAGCGTCGGCGCATCCAGCTCGAGATCGAACGCGAGGCACTGCGCAAGGAAACGGACGATGCCAGCAAGGCACGTCTGGAGGCGCTCGAGCGTGAGCTGGCGGACATCGAGGAGGAGGCCGGCGGGATGCGCCAGCGGTGGGAGGCCGAGACATCCGCGATCGCCGCCATCCGGGCGACGAAATCGGAGCTCGAGGGGCTCACCGTGCGCATCGAACAGGCGGAGCGCGAGGCCGACTTCGCGACCGCGGCCGAGCTCAAGTACGGAACCCAGAAGGAGCTCCTCGACCGGCTGACGGAGCAGGAGGCGACGATGACCGCGCTCCAGGGCCCGGGCACGCTGTTCAAGGAGGAGGTCGGCGCGGACGACATCGCCGGCATCGTCGGGTCGTGGACGGGGATCCCGGTGACCCGGCTGCTGGAGGGCGAGACGTCCAAGCTCATCGAGATGGAGGAGCGACTCCATCAGCGGGTCGTCGGCCAGGACGAGGCGGTCCAGGCCGTCGCCGATGCGGTCCGCCGCGCGCGCGCCGGGCTCAAGGATCCGCGACGACCGATCGGCTCGTTCCTGTTCCTGGGACCGACCGGTGTCGGCAAGACCGAGCTCGCCCGTTCCCTGGCGGCCTTCCTGTTCGATGACGAACAGGCGATGGTCCGTATCGATATGAGCGAGTACATGGAGAA
>JBKJHI010000202.1:0-6864 GCA_046599085.1 Candidatus Limnocylindrales bacterium | reverse complement strand
GCCAGCCGTCGCGCAACAGCCTACCGAGCTCCAGGACCACGGGGTTGAATCGCTCGACGTGACCGACGGCGACAGGGACCCCGCGCTCGGCGGCCGCCGCGACGATCCGGTCCGCCTCGGCAGGCGTCGCGGCGAGCGGCTTCTCGACGAGGACGGCGATGCCGGCCTCGATGGCGGCAAGGGCCAGCGGCAGGTGTGTGGTCGTCGGTGAGGCGATGACGAGCGCATCGAGGCGGAGGTCGCCGGAGCGCACGGTCGCGAGCGGATGCGTGGCCCCGTGCGCGCCAGGAGCCACCGCAAGCGCGCTCTCCAGGGAAGCCGCAACGGGGTCCGCGACGAGCACGAGCTCCACGTCGGGGCGAGCGGCGAGCAGGCGAAGGTGGTTCCGGCCCATCGCCCCGAGGCCGACGAGCCCGACACGGATCGGCCGATCGCCACCGACCGGCGTCCAGGCGCTCGCGGCGGTCACGCGCCCGTCGCTCACGCGCGCGACGCGGTCACGCGCCCGCCACCACGTGCCGCTCGACGGCGTCCTGCACCGCCGCGATGACCCGCGCCTGGTCGTCCTCGCCGAGTCCCGGGTATATCGGCAGCGACAGGGATCTCGCGGCGGCCGCGTCCGTGACCGGCAGGTCGGCGTGGATGCCGCGCTCCAGCACGTAGGCCTGTCGATGGACGGGGATCGGGTAGTAGATCCCGGTCCCGATGCCCGACGCCGTCAGATCGGCGATGACCGCGTCTCGCTCGGGCCCCACATCGATCGTGTACTGGTGGAACACGTGCGTCCGACCGAGCGGCGTGGCGGGCGTCCGGATGGGCAGCTCCGCGAAGGCGCTGTCGTACTCGGCCGCGATCGCGCGCCGTCGGTCCGTGTTGCGATCCAGCTTGTCCAGCTGACACAGCCCGATGGCCGCCTGCAGGTCCGTCAACCGGAAGTTGTAGCCCAGGATCTCGTGGTGATAGCGCTCCCGCATGCCCTGGTTTCGATACAGGCGGAGCCAGTCGGCAAGGCGGTCGTCGTTCGTGGTGATGAGGCCGCCTTCGCCGGTCGTCATGTTCTTCGTGCCATACAGCGAGAACGCTCCGTGCCCGAAGCTGCCGACCTTGCGGCCGCGGAACTCCGCCCCGTGCGCCTGGCAGGCGTCCTCGACGACGACCAGTCCGTGCCGGTCCGCGATGCACATGATCATGTCCATGTCGGCCGGTAGCCCGAACAGGTGGACCGGGCAGATGGCCCGCGTCCGCGGCGTGATGGCCGCCTCCAGACGGGCGGCGTCCATGACGTAGGTGTCGCGCTCGATATCGATGAAGACCGGCGTCGCGCCGGTTGACATGATCGAGCTAACGGTGGCGTTGAACGTGTGCCCGACGGTGATGACTTCGTCGCCCGGCCCGAGGCCCATGCCGGCGAAGACACACATCTCGGCGACGGTGCCGTTGCTGACGGCGATCGCGTGCTTCGTCCCGATGTATGCGGCGAACCGCTCCTCGAGTTCGACGACGCGACGTCCCCCGGCGAGCATGCCGCTGCGCAGGACCTCCGTGACCGCGGCGATCTCCTCGTCGCCGATGTCGGGGCGGGCGATCGGGACGTTCGCCGGGCGGGTGGCGGTCATGCGGTCGCGCCGCTGCGCTCGGTCAGGCGGTCGTCGGCGGCGAGATAGGCGTAGCTGCGACCGCATCGAACGCAGGTCAGCTCCGGGTCGATGGCGTAGCGCTCGACGATGGCCGGTGCCGGATGCCCTTTCGCGTCCATGAGGCGTGCGCCGCAGGCGCACACCCAGCCGATCCGGCGCGCGGGGGTGCCGGCGACGAGGGCGTGGTCCGGGACCGTTCGAGTCACGACGGCGCCGGCAGCCACAGTCGCGAACCGACCGACGTCACACCCCGCGACGACGATCGCCCCGGCACCGATGGCGGAACCGTGGCGCAGGACGATGGGCGAGACCTCCCAGTCGTCGGCCCGTGCCAGCTCCCCGGTCGGCGTGATGGCACGCGGATAGCGGTCGTTGGTGAGGATCGCGCCCGGACCGATGAAGACACCGTCCTCGACGGTCAGGCCGTGATATAGCAGCGCCGCGTTCTGGATCTTGACCCGGTCGCCGATGACCACGCCCTCATCGATGAAGGCATCCCGTCCGACGACACACTCAGCACCGATGCGTGCTCCAGCACGCACCTGCGCACGCTGCCAGATGCTCGTGTCCGCGCCGACGCTGACGTCGGCCTCGATGTCGGCCGACGGGTGGATCCGCGCCGCGGAATCGATGGTGGGGCTCACCGGCGGCGCAGCAGGCCGAGCAGCAGCCCGACGACGGCTCCGGCCGCAAGTGCGCCGCGCCAATCCAGGATCGGCTTGATGTCGCCCTCGACACGGGCGGCGATCATCAGCAACACGCCCGTCGGCCGGTTGACCGTCACGCGGTTGGCGATGACGGTCTGGACCAGGCCCTGGTCGATGGTCACCTCGTTGGCGAGCACGACCGAGGCGAACGACTGCGTGATCCGCGATTCGCGGGCGAGGGTCAGGGCCGCGCCGCCGAGTTCCACCGAGACGCGCTCGCCGCGCGCGATGGCGATGCCACCCTGGCTGACCATGATGTCCTGCGCCTGAGCGCGGGCGATGCCGCCCTGGTGGACATCGATGGTGGTCGCGGTCGCGTGATCGAGGCCGCCCTGGCGAATGGACAGCGCGCGCGGCGCCTCGACGGGCGTCGTGGGTGCGGTGGCGGCGGCGGGTGCGACCGGCGCGGGCTTGGCGAGTTTGGGGGCGGCGGGATTGGCGGCGGGCTTGGCGGCAGCCTGGGCGAGCCTGGCGGCCTTCGCGGCAGCGACGCTGGTCTTCGCTCGCGTGGCGCGCGGCTTCGGCGGCGCGGTCCGCGGTGTCTCGGTGGTGGGGTCGTCGGTCGTGGGATCGGTCATGGGCGTGGCCTCTCGGGATCCGCCGGCTCGGGCTCCGCCGGCCGGCTGGTGACCCCAAGCGTAGCGCCACGCGGCCCCGGTCGCGAGTGTCCGCTATCCTGCGCCCGTCCGGTCGGTGGCCCGTGGGGACCAGCGCCGGTTGAGGGGATCCATGCCGAAGCGCTCGATGTCGCAGTGGTCCGTGGTGGCGGTCATCCTGGCTGTCGCCGTCCTGGGCGGGACGATCCTGGGCATCGCGATGGCCGGGAACCAAGGCGGACCGACCGGATCGGCCGTCGCCGGCGGCAGCCCGGACGACTCCGGCGGTCCGTCCGCGTCACCCGCGCCCGCCACGCCGACCGCGCTGCCCACCCCGATACCGACCCCCTCGCCGACACCCTCGCCTACCCCGTCCCCCACTCCGGAGCCGACGCCCTCGCCCGTCCCGGCGCCTCTGACCGGCCGGATGGTGCGTCCCGATGTCGCCGGCCGGAAGGTCATCGCGGTCATGATCGACGACCACCCCGACGCGCGACCGCAGTCCGGGTTCAGCAGCGCCGCTGTCGTGTGGCACGCCCCGGCCGAAGGCGGCGTTCCGCGCTACATGCTGTGGTTCCAGGATCGGGTCCCGGAGTCGGTCGGTCCCGTCCGCAGCGCGCGCTACTACTTCATCGGCTGGGCCTCGGAGTGGAACGCGGTCTACGGGCACGTGGGCGGATCACCGCAGGCGCTCAAGACGCTGCGCGAGGACGGCAACGGCGAGCTCGTCTACAACGCCGACGAATTCCGCTGGGGCGGTACCTACTACTGGCGCACCAAGGACCGATTCGCGCCACACAACGTCTACACTGATGGCAAGTCGCTGCGCCGGATGGCCAAGGCGATCAAGGCCGTCGATGGACCGGCCCCCAAGCCCGTGTGGACCTTCCGTGCGCCGACGCCCGTTCGAGACCGCCCGGCCGGCACGAAGATCCGCGTCGTCTACTCGTACAACACCGTCACGTACGAGTACGACCGGGTCAGCAACACCTACCCGCGATCGGTCAGTGGTGAGGGCGAACAGTTCGACCGAGGCACCGGCCAGCGTGTCGCGCCGCGGAATGTCGTGGTCATGATGGTGCGCTTCGGGCCGCTCGGCGACGCGCCGAACCATGGCCGGCAGGAGGCGGACTTCATCGGCAGCGGCACGGTCTGGGTGTCATCGAACGGCGTCACGGTCAAGGGCACCTGGCGCAAGGATTCGCTGACGAAGCCGACGCGCTTCTTCGACTCGAAGGGCAAGCCCATCGCCCTCGCGCCCGGCCAGACCTTCGTCCAGGTCATGCCCATCGGCTCCGAGGTCAAGTTCACGAAGGGCAAGCCGGTCCCGGCTATCGACCAGAAGGGACCCGAGCACGAGTGACACCGACGTCGGCGTAGATGACACGGACGTCACTGGCGACGTCGGCCCAGGTCCGCTTGCCGGCCGGTGATGCCGCGGCGGCCGTGGCCAGCCGCTTGTGCAGGGCGTCGTTCGTCCAGATCGTCGTCAGTGCGGCGGCCATGCGGTCGATGTCGCGCGGCTCGACGAGGATGCCTGCCGTGCCCACGATCCCGGGGAGTGCCTCGACGGCACTCGCCACCACCGGGACGCCCACCGCCAGGGCATCGAGCGCCGCGAATCCGGTCGCATCGGACCGGCGCGGGGCGAGGACGGCGCGAGCCCCGCGCACGATGCCTGCGAGCTCCGGGACCGGGAGTGCGGGCAGGTAGCTGAACGAATCACCGATGCCGAAGCTGGCCGCGACACGGGCGATGTCCGACCGGTCGTCGGGCGAGGCCTCCGTGATGAGGACCCGCGGCGGCCAGGCCGTACCCGACTTCACCCGCGCAGGTCGGCCGGCGTCGCCAAGTCGCTCCAGGGCCGCGCACAGGGTGACGAGGTCGTGCCGCGCATCGTGGCGCGCGCCGTACACGAGATACGGACCCGAGCCGATCCGATCGGCGGCATCCTTGTCCGGCGCGGCACCTTCGCTGCCGGTCGAGCGCGTGGTCGATGACAGGAAGGCGGTCCGTGCCGCGAGCGGCACGACGTGCAGCCGGTCAGGCTTGAGGTGGAGCAGCCGTCGAGCGGCGGCGGCCACCTCCTCCGTCCCGACGATGACCGCGGCCGCATCGCGCAGCAGCTGCGCCCGCAGGCGCTGGCCGAACCGCGCGGCGACACCACGCTGGTACGACTCCGGTGCGGCCCATGGCGCGAGATCCAACAGTGTGGCGACGACCGGTACCCGGGAGGCGATCGGCAGGCCGCCACCGGCTGCGTGGTAGATCGCGCCGGCCGCACCGCCGCGTTCCGCCCGCCACGCGGCCCCGAGCGAAGCCCCACGGAGCAGGAACGGGTCCACAGTCAGCGCACCGGACCGCAGCAGACGCGTGGGTGGCAGCAATCGACGCCCGATGACGTTCAGCGAGGTGAACCGTTCGGTCGGGTCGTCGGCATCCGACGACAGCAGGAAGGCGAACGATTCGCCCTCCAGCGGGTCGGCATCGAAGCCGGACAGGAGCCCATCGAGGTACGCGGCGGTCAGCGGCGCCCGCTCCGGCTCCTGAAGGGCGCGAGCATCGATCACGATGCGGACGCCCGGCGGCCGCGGCTCGATGTCCGGCGAGGTGGCGAGGCCGTGCAGCACGGAACGCCCGGCCATCAGCGGCGGCGCGACGGGGAGAGCTTCGAGCGCAACTCCTCGAGCCGCAACTGCACGACCACGACCAGCGCCTCGACGACGATCCGGCGCGACATCTTGCTCTGACCGACGCGGCGATCGCGGAACGTGATCGGGATCTCGCGGACGCGCGCGTCGGCGCGTGAGGCACGGAACGTCATCTCGATCTGGAACACGTAGCCGCCGGCGTGCACGCCGTCGAAGGGCACGGCCCGGAGCGTCGAGGCGCGCCACGCCTTGAAGCCGCCGGTCAGGTCGTGTTGATCCAGGCCCAGGACGATCCGCGCGAACATCGAGCCGCCCCGGGAGATGACCTTGCGGCCGATCCCCCAGTCGACCACGCCACCACCTTCGACGTAGCGCGACCCGATGACGAGATCCGCCTCGCCGTTGACAAGCGGGGCCAACATCGTCGGCAGCGTGGCGGGGTCGTGGCTGAAGTCGGCATCGATCTGGGCGATGTACCCCGCGCCGGCGGCGAGCGCGACACCGAACCCGTCGAGATACGCTTTGCCGAGGCCCTGCTTCGCCGTCCGATGTCGCACGCGGATCCGGGCGTCCGCTGCCGCCAGCTCGTCGGCGATGTCACCGGTGCCATCCGGGGAGCCGTCGTCCACGACCAGCAGCATCGCCTCCGGGAGGGCATCCAGGATCGCCGCCGTGATCGGCCGGATGTTGTCCGCCTCGTCGTACGTCGGCAGGATCACCCACGTGCCAGCGCCACGTGCGGGATCGGGTTGTGGGTTGGGTGTCGGCGTGGCGGCGGGCGCGGGGGTCGTCGCGGGCGGGGAAGTCCTCTTCGGCATCCTCGCCAGTCTAGTGGCCCGGACCACCTCGGATGCTCCGCGGCCACCCCGTGCGCCCGCTCCTGTGGGGAGCGTCAGCGCAACAGGTTCCTCGTGGACCTGTGCCCAGATTGCACGGATCGCAGCCTGGGAACACCTTCACGAAGGATCTGTTCGGATTCCGCTCCTGAGGGGAGCGAAGGCGGGCAGGCCGAGGTGCGCCGAGGCTGCGGCAAGGCACCCGGGTCGCGGCCAGCTAGTCCCCGAGGGCGCGATACAGGAACGCCGCCATCTCACCGCGCTCGACGGACGCGTTCGGGCAGTAGCGGCGCGGGCCGCAGCCGTTGGTGATCCCGGCCTTGGCCAACGCGTTGACGCTCGCCTCGCCGGTCTTGCCGTCGTCGTCATCGAAATAGTCGGTCGTCGTGTTGGGCAGGTTCAGCGCCCGATCCAGGAACTGGGCCATCTGCAGCCGA
>JBKJHI010000200.1:0-3917 GCA_046599085.1 Candidatus Limnocylindrales bacterium | reverse complement strand
GCCAGGATGGCGAAGTCACTCAGCTTGCCGTCGACCGGCGTGTGGTCGAACTTGAAGTCGCCCGTATGGACGATCGTGCCGACGGGGGTGCGCAGGGCGATGCCCATGGCGTCCGGGATCGAATGGCCGACCCGGAACGGCATGACGTGGAACGGTCCGACGTCGAGCTCGTCGCCCGGATCGAGGGGCAACAGCGGGTTGTTGTGGAGCTTGTGCTCCTTGATCTTGTTGCCGAGCAGGCCGCGGGCCAGGGTGCTGGCATAGACCGGCACGCCCGGGAACTCGGGCAGCACGTACGGCAGGGCGCCGACGTGGTCCTCGTGGGCGTGGGTGATGAGGAACGCCTTGACGTTGGCGCGGCGTTCCTTGAGGTAGGTGATGTCAGGGATGACAAGGTCGATGCCGAACATCTCCTCGTCGGGGAACATGAGGCCGCAGTCGGTGACGACGATGTCGTCGCCGTACTCGAACACGTACATGTTCTTGCCGATCTCGCCCACCCCGCCGAGCGGGATGATGCGGAGCGGCATGTCATTGGTCGATGGGTGGATCACAGGATTCCGATTCGCTAGAAGATGGTGAGTTGGTCAAGGTCCTCGGCCGGAGCCTGGGACAGGGTGGATGGTTCATCGGCGGCGGGGGTGGCCGGTTCCGGGGTCGCGTGCCTGCTGGCCGCCCGGTTCGTCGCACGCCGCTCGCGGGACTCGATGAGGACGCTGGGGATGCGCGCGATGTCGTCGAAGCTTTCGCGCTCGACCGCCGGGTTGCGCAGCGCGTAGGCCGGGTGATACATCGCGAACACCGTCGCGTCCCGGGCCCCGGTGGCCGGATCGGCGACACGGGTGGTGCCGTGCGCCTGGCTGATGCGGACACCCGGCATGAAGGTCGCCATGGAGAAGCGTCCGAGCGTGACGACGACCGACGGATCAAGCGCGGCGGCCTGGCGCTGCAGGTACGGCGCGCAGGCCGCGATCTCGTCCGGTTCCGGGTCGCGGTTGTCCGGCGGCCGGCACTTGACGACGTTGGTGATGAAGACATCGTCGCGCTGCCAGCCGACGTGGCCCAGGAGACGCGCAAGCAGCCCACCGGCCCGACCGATGAATGGGCGGCCTTCGCGGTCCTCGTTGGCACCGGGTCCCTCGCCCACGAGGAGCACCTCTGTGTTCGGATCGCCCTCACCCGGCACGGCCGCGGTGCGCGTCTCGGACAGGCGGCAGCGGGTGCAGTCGCGGACGTCCGCCGCGATCGCCTCGAGCGCCGCGCGGCGCTCGGCCGGGGTCACGCGGGCACGCCGCTTTCGGCCGAGCTCCGGGCGGTGGCCCGTGCCGCAGCGGCCTTGACCCAGCCTCGCTCGACGAGGACCTCGGCGATCTGCACGGCATTCGTCGCCGCGCCCTTGCGCAGATTGTCGCTCACGACCCAGAACGCGATGCCTCGCCCGCCGTCGATGCTGGGGTCCTGGCGGACGCGGCCCACATAGATCTCGTCCGTGCCCGCGGCCAGCGTCGCGAGTGGATACGTCGACGTGGACGGGTCGTCCTGGACGACGATCCCCGGCACGGCCGCGAACAGCGTGCGTGCGCGGTCCGGCGTGATCGGCTCGGTCGTCTCCACGTGCACCGCCTCGCTGTGGGCGACGAACACCGGGACCCTGACCGCCGTGGAGCTCACGCGGAGCTCCGGCAGATGCAGGATCTTGCGACTCTCCGTGACGACCTTCCATTCCTCCTTGGTGTAGCCGTTGTCAAGGAAGACGTCGACCTGTGGCAGGGCGTTGAAGGCGATCTGGTGCGGGTACACCACCGCCTCGATGGGCTGATCGGCGACGTGCGCCTCGATCTGTGCCTGGAGCTCCTTGATGGCCTTCCCGCCGGTCCCGCTCACCGCCTGGTACGTGTCCACGACCACCCGCTCGAGGCCGACGGCGTCGCGCAGGGCCATCAGCACCGGCACGAGCTGCATCGTGGAGCAGTTGGGGTTGGCGATGATGCCCTCGTGCCAGGCGAGATCATCGGGATTGACCTGGCTCACGACGAGCGGCACGGCCGGGTCCATCCGCCACGCTGATGAGTTGTCGATGACCGTTGCCCCGCGTCGGGCCGCTTCCGGCGCCAGGTCCCGGGAAGTATCCCCGCCTGCGCTGAACAGCGCGATATCGACGCCGTCGAAGGCCTCCGGCGTCGCCTCGATCACGGTGCGGGTCGTGCCGTCCACGTCCACCGTTCGGCCAGCGCTCCTCGCGCTCGCCAGCAGCCGCAGTTCCCCGAACGGGAACTCCCGCTCGATGAGGTTGCGGATCATCGTGCCGCCGACGACGCCGGTGGCACCGACGACAGCGACGGTGAGAGGCTTGTTGGTCACGCTGGGCATGGCTCCGCTATGGTCTTGATCAGGCCGGGCACGTTCGCGAGTATACCAGCGTGCCTGACGCGGTCCGGGACATGGCCGGCCGCTGGCGAGAACGAAGAACGGCCGGCCGGCCCTCGAGGAGGACCACCCGACCGTCGTGCTGGGACCGTTGAATGGTCCGGGCGTCGCCGCCCGGACCGGCGATCAGACGGTTTCCTTCGCCAGGTGCCGCTGCATGGCGGCCTTGCGCGAGAGGTTGACCCGACCCTGTCGGTCGACTTCCAGGACGACCACCATGATCTCGTCGCCGACGGACACGACGTCCTCGACGGTCGGGACGTGGTGATCGGCCAGCTCGCCGATGCGGACCAGGCCTTCCTTGCCGGGCATGATCTCGACGAATGCGCCGAAGCCCATCAGTCGCGTGACCTTGCCCATGTACAGGGCACCAACCTCGACCTCGCGAGTCAGGCTGTGGATCCAGTCGATCGCCTTGCGGGCGTTGTCGCCGGAGACGGCGGCGACTTCGACGGTGCCGTCGTCCTCGACGTTGATCTCGGTCGACGTCTCTTCCTGGATCTTGCGGATCATCGATCCACCCTTGCCGATGATCTCGCGGATCTTCTCGGGGTTGATCTTGATCGTCGTGATACGCGGCGCGAAGTCGCTCATGTCGGAGCGGGCCTCCGGCATCACCTCGGTCATCTTGTCGAGGATCTCGAGTCGGGCCGCAAGGGCCTGCTCCAGGCCGCCGCGGATGATCGCCTCATTGATGCCCTTGACCTTGATGTCCATCTGCAGGGCGGTGATGCCGTCCCGCGTGCCGGTCACCTTGAAGTCCATGTCTCCGACGGAGTCCTCCTTGCCGAGGATGTCGGTCAGGACCACGAACCGGCCGTCCGGCTCGCTGATCAGGCCCATCGCCGCGCCGGCGACCGGTGCCTTGATCGGCACACCCGCGTCCATCAGGGCAAGGGTGGAACCGCACGTGGAGGCCATGGAGGTGGAGCCGTTGGAGGACACGCACTCCGACACGAGTCGGATGACGTACGGGAACTCGTCGTGGCTGGGCAGGACCGGGATGAGCGCCCGCTCGGCCAGGTTGCCATGCCCGATGTCGCGACGGCTAGGGCCCCGCATCGGCTTGTTCTCGCCCGTCGAATAGGGCGGGAAGTTGTAGTGGTGGATGTAGCGCTTCTCCGTTTTGGGGCTGATCGTGTCGATCCGCTGGACGTCGCTCGACGCGCCGAGGGTGGCGACGGTCAGTACCTGGGTCTCACCGCGGGTGAAGACACCGGAGCCGTGCGCACGCGGCACCAGGCCCACCTCAACGGAGACCTTGCGCAGCTCGGTCACGCCGCGGCCGTCCATGCGGATGCCCTCGTCCAGCACGAGCTTGCGAGCGACCTTCTTGTTGATGAGGCTGAACAGGTTCTTGCTGACGCGCGCCTCGCGGCGAGCGCCCTCCAGGATCGCCTTGGGGTCCCCGCCGGTGCGGTTGGCACGGAACGAGTCCGCGACTCCCTCACGAAGGGTGGCGATGCGCCCCGGCAGGTCCTTGCCGAACC
>JBKJHI010000023.1:0-2853 GCA_046599085.1 Candidatus Limnocylindrales bacterium | reverse complement strand
CTTATGTTGATTTGCTACTTCTTGTTTCCCGTCAAAAAGTCCGCTTTCCACCTCTCGCATTCCGTTTGCTAGTTCCTTTGTACCGACTTCCTAACCCGAAGCACCCACTTAGAGACGAACGGAAATGGACTTTAAAAACTTCACCATCAAGGCGCAGGAGGCCGTGCAGAAGGCCACCGAAATTGCCGGCGGAAACCAGCAGCAGGCCGTCGAAACCGGCCATTTGCTGAAGGGCATCTTCCAGAGCGACGAGAGCGTCTTCTCGTTTCTGGCCAACAAGCTGGGGGCCAATGGCAACATTCTCACGCCGCGGCTCGATGCCATTGTGGCCGCCTACCCCAAGGTGAGCGGCGGCTCGCCCTACTTCGCCAACGACGCCGCCGCCGCCGTGCAGCGCGCCAACGCCGCCATGAAGGACATGGGCGACGAGTTCGTGTCCATCGAGCACCTGCTGCTGGGCATCCTCTCCGGGCGCGATGCCGTGGCCACGCTGCTCAAAGACACCGGCTTCAACGACAAGGACTTGAAGGCCGCCATTCAGGAGCTGCGCGGCGGGCGCAAAGTCACCAGCCAGAGCGCCGAAGACCAGTACCAGAGCCTGAACCGCTACGCCGTGAACCTCAACGAGCAGGTGCGGCGCGGCAAGATGGACCCCGTGATTGGCCGCGACGAGGAAATCCGCCGCGTGCTGCAAATCCTCTCGCGCCGCACCAAAAACAACCCCGTGCTGCTCGGCGAGCCCGGCGTGGGCAAAACCGCCATCGTGGAGGGCCTGGCCCAGCGCATCGTGGCCGGCGACGTGCCCGAAAACCTGCGCGACAAAGTCATCATGAGCCTCGACATGGGCCTGCTCGTGGCCGGGGCCAAGTACAAGGGCGAGTTTGAGGAGCGCCTCAAGGCCGTCATCAAGGAAGTGACCGACTCGGATGGGCAGATTGTGCTCTTCATCGACGAGATGCACACCCTCATCGGGGCCGGCGGCGGGGGCGAAGGGGCCATGGACGCCGCCAACCTGCTCAAGCCCGCCCTGGCGCGCGGCGAGCTGCACGCCATCGGGGCCACCACGCTCAAGGAATACCAGAAATACATCGAGAAGGACAAGGCCCTCGAACGCCGTTTCCAGGCCGTGATGGTGGACGAGCCCACCCAGGACGACGCCATCAGCATCCTGCGCGGCATCAAGGAAAAGTACGAGCTGCACCACGGCGTGCGCATCACCGACGACGCCGTGATTGCCGCCGTGGAGCTCAGCGCGCGCTACATCACCGACCGGTTTTTGCCCGACAAGGCCATCGACCTCATGGACGAAGCCGCCGCCAAGCTCCGCATCGAGCTGAATTCCATGCCCGTGGAGCTCGACGAAATCCAGCGCCGCATCATGCAGCTCGAGATTGAGCGCGAGGCCATCCGCCGCGAAGACAACCGCGACCGCGAAGCCGTCCTCAGCAAGGAATTGGCCGAGCTGAACGACAAGCGCGACACCCTCAAAGCCCGCTGGGAAAGCGAAAAAGGCGTCCTCACCGGCATTCAAACCCAGAAGGAAGCCATCGAGCAATTCAAGCTGGAAGCCGAGCAGGCCGAGCGCCAGGGCGATTACGCCCGCGTGGCCGAGCTGCGCTACGGCAAGATTCAGGAAGCCGAAGCCAAGCTGAAAGCCCTCCAGGACGAGGCCGCTGCCAACAAAGACGGCGGCACCATGCTCCAGGAAGTCGTGACCAGCGAGAGTATTGCCGAAGTGGTGGCCAAGTGGACCGGCATCCCGGTGAGCAAAATGCTGCAATCGGACCGCGAGAAGCTGCTCCAGCTCGAAGCCGAATTGGGCAAGCGCGTAGCGGGCCAGGCCGAGGCCATCGCGGCCATTTCGGATGCCGTGCGCCGCTCCCGCGCCGGCCTGCAGGACCCCAAGCGGCCCATCGGCTCGTTCATTTTCCTGGGCACCACCGGCGTGGGCAAAACCGAGCTGGCCAAGGCCTTAGCCGAGTATTTGTTCAACGACGAGAATGCGATGGTGCGCATCGACATGAGCGAGTTTCAGGAGCGCCACTCGGTGTCGCGCCTCATCGGGGCCCCTCCCGGCTACGTGGGCTACGACGAGGGCGGGCAGCTCACGGAGGCCGTGCGCCGCAAGCCCTACTCAGTGGTGCTGCTCGATGAAATCGAAAAGGCCCACCCCGACGTGTTCAACATCCTGCTGCAAGTGCTCGACGATGGCCGCCTCACCGACAACAAAGGCCGGGTGGCGAACTTCAAGAACACCATCATCATCATGACCTCGAACACGGGGGCCGACATCATCCAGAAGAATATCAAGGACCTCAACGAGTACAACCACGAGGAAGTGGTGGACCGCACCCGCGACGAAGTGCTGGAGCGCCTCAAGCAGCACATGCGCCCCGAGTTCCTGAACCGCATCGACGAAATCGTGATGTTCCAGCCCCTCAAGCGCAAGGAAATCCGCAAGATTGTCGACATCCAGTTCCGGCAAATCCAGCAGCGCCTGGCCGAAGCCGGCATCCAGCTCGAAGCCACGAGTGAGGTGTTGGATTACCTGGGCGAAGCCGGTTTCGACCCGCAGTTCGGCGCCCGCCCGCTGAAGCGCGTGCTCCAGCGCGTGATTCTGAACGAGCTGTCGAAAGACATCCTCTCCGGCCGCGTGACGAAAGATGCCGTGGTAGAAGCCGTGCTGGAAGACGGCGCGGTGAAGTTCGAGAACGTGGAGATGCCGGCGGTGTAATTGCTAGGCAGTTTTGAATGGGAAAGCCCCGCTGGCGTGAAGTCGGCGGGGCTTTCCCATTACTTTTGAGATTGCATCGAAAAAGCGTTTAGCCATGACAGAAATTCCAACACTTGATG
>JBKJHI010000123.1:0-11819 GCA_046599085.1 Candidatus Limnocylindrales bacterium | reverse complement strand
ATGCCGGGCTCGACGACGACGTCCAGCGCGACCACGCACTGCTCAACCTGATGACGCTCTATCTCAACTACGGCGACGGCGCGAAAGCCATCGAGTTCGCAGATCAACTCGCAGCTTTGACGAGCGACCCATATATGCGACTACTGGCCCTAGCGATTACGTCCGCAGTGGCGGTCTCGCATTGCGGGTCGCTCGATGATTTCCATTCCCAGCTACTGGCGCTGGCTAGGTTGCAGCAGTCCGACCGCGTGCAGCATCTCGGCGTCACGATGCTCAACCTAAGCCTCGTCGCGTTGTTCCAAGACAATCTTGAGTTGGCAATCAAGTACAGCGATGGCGCGCTGGAGGCGTTGAAGTCCACGAGTGGCCATCTCGAGCTGGCAGCAGCGCAAGCGAATCGGGCCGCGGCACTCGCGCGAGTCGGCCGAATCCTTGAGGCCATCGAGCTCGCCCAGCCCGCGCTCAAAGCCGGTCTCGCGGAAACAATCATCGAAACGGCGTCACTCCTGGACTCGTTCGGGGACCCAGGTCAAGTCCTCACGATGCTTGAGCAGGCATCGACAGTCGCGAAGCGAACGCGTACCGACCGGCGGGAACTCGCTCGGGTCAGGGCGACGCACCTCATCCGCACTGGTCGCCATGCGGAGGCTCGCGATGAGCTCAATTCGATCGCGCCTGGCGTCTGGGCCAACATCGGCTTCGAAAGCAGCGTCAAGTTGTTGCGGGCCTACCTCGCGGTCGCATCGGGCGACGCCACGGCCGAAGGCCTCCTCAACGAATCCTTGGTGGCAGCTCGCCAACAGGAGGCTCACGCACTTGAGCGCATTACGCGCCTGTTGGCGGCTTGCGCGATCGGATCGTCCATCGCAATCTCAGAGGTTGTCGTGGTGGTCGGCGGATCGGCGCCATGGCATCTATCGTACCTAGCCGAAATTCTTGTCGAGCGAATCCATCTGCTGGACTCACCAGCGCTAAAAGCAGTCGCGGTCGCCGCGAAGGTCCACCCTGATCGATGGCGGTCGAGCCTTCGCCGCTACTTGGACTCCCACGTGGGCTCCGCAAAGCTGGAGCCAGGCCGACTGCTCGAAGAGGTTGGCCAGCGTGAAGATGTCGCGCGGCTTCGCAGACTCGCTCGCACGGCCCGCCGTGGGTCGCACGACGCTGACTTGGGTCGACGTCTCGCGCGCACGGTGGCGCACCACGTCACCGTGGCGGACCAGGGCCGTGTCGTAATCCGAGCGGGTGATCGGATCATTCCAGGCTCGACCATCAGGAGGAAGGTCCTCGCCCTGTTGTGTCTCCTGCTCGCAAGGCCGGAAAAGGCCATGACACGCGACCAAGTACTCGATGCACTTTGGCCCGACCTCGACCCTGATGTTGCGGTCAACTCGCTGAATCAGACGGTCTACTTCCTGCGGCGTGTGCTCGAGGAGGACTACGTCGAGGACAACTCACCCGGGTACGTCCACCATGACTCTGAGGTCCTATGGCTCGATCCTGAGCTCGTTTCGAGCGCGAGCACGACGTGTTGGGCATTCCTTCGCTCCCTATCCGAAAGCCCGAGTCCCGACGAAGTCGATCGACTCGTGGACCTCTACCGGGGTCGTTTCGCCCTCGACTTTGAATACGAGGAGTGGGCGAGTGGCTACCGCGACTCGCTGCACGCGTCATACCTCGAGATCGTCGAGCGCGCCGTGCGAGTCGACCTTGCCGCTGGACACTACGACCGAGGAATCCGAGTGGCGCGGCGGGCCTTGGAAGTGGATCCAGGGGCAGACCAGATTGAGATCACCCTCTTGCGGCTCTATCGCCTCACGGGCGCCCATTCGGCCGCTGCAGAGCAATACACGCACTACGCCTCGGTGCTGCGCGATGACCTCGGCGTCGAGCCCCCGCCACTGGAGTCGTTGTAGGGATAGGTAAGGTGCCGTATTGACCGTCCTATTCCAGCGTCCGTAAAGTCCTACTTGCTTCCTAGTACTACGGTACTAGGGAGAACGTCCAGTTCGGACGCGCTGAAGCCTCACCTGAAATGGGCACTTAGGGTGAGGCGGAGCAACTAGTGCAACCGACCGACCCACAAGTCTGGCCGGTTTTCGCGTTCCTCGGAACGTGAGGACCGCAGAAGGAGGATCGATCGTGGCACCCGAGTCCGCCAAGGGCTGGTAGTCAGGCTACCGATGAAAGCCCGAATCGTTCGCATCATGATCACGCTTTCTAGCGTGGCGATGATTGCGTTGGCAGGGGGAGCGTCACTTAGGGGCTTCTAGTACGGAAGGGCTAGCACTGCGATGGAGCCGAACGTTTAAAGTCCATCGAGTGCGAGTCACCTTGAGGCAGTGATGCCAAGGTCCCTGAAGGTATACGTAGCAAGTGTCGTGACCGCAGGCGCGTTTGCGCTCGTGGTTGCGACACCTCTATTTCCGCCGCATGACGCCATCGCTATCCGCTTTGTGGCGGACGCGGTAGGGGTGACTGCGCTCGAGGTGATGGCGGGCATCATCTTTTGGACGCTTCTAGCCCTGATCGGCTCTGCCTTCCCAGTCATTCTTCCGCGTGGGACGCAGCAAGCTGTCGCGATTGCTCCGATTATGGGTGCCTTGTTCCTCGGCGGTCCGGCCGTCGCTGCTTGGGTCGCGGCGATCGGCACCACGGAAGTCCGCGAGCTCCGTGGGCGGATCCCCTGGTATGGATCGCTGACCAACCATGCCGGCTTGGTGATCCCCGCGGTGGTGGCGGGGATCTTTCGAGAGGCTTGGCTGGCGGTATCGCCCGGGCCCTTTTCCGAATTCGTCAGCGCCATGTCTGCCGCGGCGGTATTCATGCTGCTCAATCTGGTGCTGGTATCGATTCTGCTTGCCCTAAGGACCGGCCAGGGCGCGCTGGACGTTCTCGTTGGTGACTCACGAGGAATCGCCGGAAGCATCGTCGCCCTTGTTCCCTTGGCTTGGCTCATGGCCCTCATCTACGGAGTCCAATGGTGGGCAACGGCCCTCTTTGCGGTTCCGTTGTACTCAACTCGACTTGCATACAAGCGGTTTGTCGAGATGCGCGACATGTTCACCCAGACGATCGAGGCGCTGGCGGCGGCCGTCGACAAGCGCGATCCATTCACGGCGCGGCACAGCCAAAACGTGAAGGAGATCGCGGTCGATATCGGGCGGATCATGCGCGTCAGCGACAGCGAGCTGGAGGCCCTGGAGTGGGGCGGCCTGCTCCATGACGTTGGCAAGATCGGCGTGCCGGACAACGTTCTGCTGAAGCAGGAACGACTCACCAAGGAAGAGCGGATGATCATGAACGCGCACCCCGTGCTGGGCGCCCAGATCATCGCCCCGGTCGAGAAGCTCGCCGCCGAGCTGCCGATCATCCGGCACCACCACGAGTGGTTCAACGGTTCCGGTTACCCCGACCGCCTGATCGGGGATGAGATCCCCAAGCTCGCGCGCATCCTGCACGTGGCCGACGCCTTCGAGGCGATGACCGCGGCCCGCCCATACCGCATGACCCCGCTCACCCACGAGCAGGCGCTCGGCGAGCTGCGCAAGTTCGCCGGCGTCCAGTTCGATCCGGTGGTGGTCGATGCGTTCGTTCGCACGCACCACGTGGAGGGGGTCGCGGATCCCGGGCGCACCGCTCCCCCGCGCCCGATCCCGATGATCGGCCAGGCGGCCAGCCGGATGACCGGCTCCACCCCGGAAGCGGCGGCTCCTCGCGGCGCCGGCGAGATCTGACCAAGGCGCCGGCGGGGCCTGACCCGCGGCTGAGCGAGGCCTGACCCGGTCTGACCGAGGCTCGACCACCCGTCGGTCCTGCCCGATCCGAGCCTGGCCGCACATCAACGGCCTCCGGTCCGCGATGATGGCGGCGTGACCACCGCTACGACCACCGCCAAGATCACCGCCCCGGCGCCTGTTCCGTGCTGATCAGCGGCATCATCGTCGGCCTGCTCCTGGGCCTCGCCGCGGGCGGCCGCCTGACCAACCTCGCCTCGATCCACCTCCGCTGGGTCGGCCTGCTGCTGGCCGCCGTGGTCATCCGCTTTGCAACGGAGCTTCTGCTCGAAGCGAAGATCGATCTCGTCGATACCTTCCGGCTGCCGCTGCTGGGTACGGGTTTCGCGCTCCTGCTCGCGGCGCTGTGGGTCAACCGCGGGTACCCGGGCCTCAGCCTCGCCTTCGTCGGGATCCTGCTCAACGCCGTCGTCATCGTCATCAACGGCGGCTACATGCCGGTCTGGGGGCCCAGCCTGGCGGCGGCGCAGTTCACACCGGCGGACATCTCGTCGGCAATCCACGTCGTCGTGGACGACGTCAGCGCGATCGACTTTCTTTCGCGGGCCATCTTCCTTGGCGATGTCATCCCGATCCCCTTGCCGGTCATCCAGAACGTGGCATCCCTTGGCGATGTCTTCCTGACGATCGGCCTCGCCTTCTTCCTCTTCGCCAGCGTCCTCCGCGTCCCAACGCTGTTGGAACAGGCCGAGTACGACGCAGTCCTTCGCCGGCTGGCTGACGTGTCCCGCCCGACCCGCCCGCCACGCCCGGTTCGTGGTCGGGGCATCACCGCCCAGACGGGACTCGGGTCGGCCTTCACCGACACGCTCTCGCTGGAGCGACCGGCATTCCTGGGCGGCGGTACGGCCGGCCTGTCATCGCCGGCCCTCAGACCCATCCCGTCCGGTCCGTCGGACATCGAAATCGATGCGGAGTCGGCGGCAGCGGCCATGACCGATTCGTCGACCCGAACGGCCCCGGGCACGGCCGTCCTGCCGCCGCTGCCCAAGCTGTCCCCGGAGGCGCTTGCCCGGGTTCGCCGACACCCGTACGTCCGGCTCGCCCTGAACGGGTCCTACTCATCGCTGTGGGCCGGTCAGCTCATTTCGCTCTTCGGCGATCGGATCCACCAGGTGGCCCTCGCCGCCGCGGTCCTGATCACCACAGGGTCCGTGCTGGCCTCGTCCCTCGTCTTCGTGGCGGCCTTCATCCCGAACCTCATCTTCAGCCCGATCGCCGGGACCTTCGTCGATCGATGGGACCACAAGGAGGTCCTGATCGTCAGCGACCTGCTCCGCGCCGCGACCGTCCTGCTGATCCCCATGGCGATCGTCACGAACGTCATCCTGGTCTACCCGTTCGTGTTCCTGCTCACGACGATCTCCATCTTCTTCCGGCCCGCCCGGGTCGCGATCCTGCCGCGCATCGTCCGCGAGGACGAGCTCGTTACCGCGAATTCCGGGTTGTGGATCGGCGAGACGATGGCCGACGTCATCGGCTTCCCTCTCGCTGGCCTGTTCGTCGTCGCCGTCGGGACCGCCCTGCCGGTCGCCTTCTGGCTCGATTCGGCGACGTACGTGGCCTCCGCCCTGCTGCTCAGCGGCATCCTCGTGGCTCGACCCACCGACGAAGCGGAGGCAGCCGAGGAGACTGCCGTCGGCGCCGCCATGTCGAGCGGTCGCGAACGACCGATCGCACTCGATACCGGCGTCGGACAGGGCTTCATGGCCGAGATGCGCGCCGGCTATCGCTTCCTTCGCTCGCAACCGACGCTCTTCGCGAACACGATCCAGGCATCGGTGGCACAGCTCACGGTCGGTGTCCTGACCGCGCTCATGCCCGCCTACGCCCTGACCGTCTTCCGCACCAGCGAGTTCGGCTGGGAAGCCGTCTACACGTTCATCGAGGCCGGTGTCGGTGTCGGGAACCTCATCGGCGGGTTCGCGATCGGCCTCATCGGGGCCCGGATCGCGAAGGGCCGCATGATCAGCGGCGGGTACCTGGTCTGGGGCCTGATGACGACGGTCTTCGCGCTGTCCGGCAACCTCGGCATCGTGCTCGGCCTGGCGCTCGGCTCCGGCATCGCCAACATGGCGTTCGTGATTCCGAGCCAGGCCCTGTTCCAGGAGCTGACCCCAGCGGAGCTCATGGGGCGCGTCGTCGGCTTCCGATTCGCCCTGGTCTTCGGGGCGATGGCGATAGCGATGGCGGTCGGCGGCGTGCTCTCCGTGGTGATCGGTGTCACCGCGGTCATCGCCCTGTTCGGGCTGGTCAGTGCGGCTGCCGGCATCGCGGGATTCCTCGTGCCGGCGATCCGCGACGCATGACTTGGGTACACTTCGGCCGCGCAGCCTTCGACCGACGGCCCACCGCCGCGCGCCAGGAGTGACGACCCCCGAATGACCGATCGACCCGACGGCCCGCTGGCCGACCCCGAGGAGCCCACGCCGGCAGCGCCCGACGATGTGCCGGCCGACACCGAGGTCGTGGCCGCCGAGCCCGAGCCCGAACCCGCGCCTGAGCCCGCGCCTGAGCCTGAGCCCGCGCCTGAGCCCGAGCCCGCGCCTGAGCCTGAGCCCGCGCCTGAGCCTGAGCCGGAGCCGGAGCCGGAGCCTGAACCCGAGCCGGAAGCCGAGACGGTCGATGACGCCGGTGACGACGACCAAGCTCCCGACGACGACCTCGACGACGAGCCAGAGGAAGCCGCGGCTGCCCCCACGTCGAGCGCCAAGCGCCGCGGCGCCCCGACATCGTCCGTTCGCGCGCCGTCCGTGTCCGAGATCGCGGTCCACGTGCGCGAGGACATCTCGAAGATCTTCGTGATCGCCACGGTCGCCGTGTTCGTCCTGATCCTGCTCAACGGGATCCTGTTGGGGACTGGCGGCCTGTTCACCGGCACGCCGACACCCAGCCCGACGGCGTCGCCGAGCGCGGCTCCCAGCGCAAGCGCCGCACCGTCGGCGAGTCCGTCAGCCGATCCGTCGGCCAGCCCCTCCTCCGCGCCGTCGCCGTCCTGACCACCGCGTAGGTCGCGTCGCCGATGAACCTTCGGCCGCTCCTGTTGCCGTTGTCGATCGGCGGCTACATCAACGGGATCGTCTGGCTGGTCGTCGGGTTCACGTTCTACGGGTGGGCCTTCCCCGGCATCGATGTCGCGGTCGTCTTCCGCCCGGTCGGCGAAGCGTTCATGGCCGACCAGCACCCGTACACCGGTCTGTTCTTCTACGGGCCGCCGTGGGCGCCGATCCTGGGCCTGTTCTCACTCGGACCCGAAGGTCTGCTCCACGCGACGATCATCGTGCTCGACGTCCTCGCCCTGTGGGTGATCGCCGGCCGCTCGTGGCTGGCGGTCGGCTGGCTCCTGTGGTTCCCCCTGGTCATGAGCGAGATGGCCGCGGGTCAGCTCAACATCCTGTGTGCCGGCGCGATCGTCGAAGCGCAGCGTGGCCGAGCGTGGCCGCTGGCGATCATGGCCTGGGCCAAGCTCTGGCCGGCCCTCGCCCTGCCGCTGCGGTCGTGGCGCGCGTTCCTTGTCGCGGGCCTCGCGTTCGGCGCGATCGCCTTGCCGTGGCCGTACCTGTTCCCGGACTGGATCAACGCCCTGCTCGGCAACATCGCTGACCCGATCGCGCCGCTCGTGCCGGTCCCGTTCCTGCTCCGCCTGCCTGTCGCCGCCGCGCTGGTCGCCTGGCAGCGCCCGTGGAGTCGAGCCCTGGGGGCGATGATCGCCAGCCCGAACCTGTACTGGGGGCAACTCGTCGTCGTCATCGCCCCGATCTCGCTCTGGCTCCAGTCGAGACGCTCGCCCGCGTAGGGCAGGACTATCCTGCCGGGATGGGCGCCGAGGACCAGCGAACCCGGATGATCGATGAGCAGCTCCGGCGGCGCGGGATCCGCGACGAGCGGGTGCTGCAGGCGATGGGCGCGATCCCGCGCGAGCGGTTCACGACGCCCGGCCTCACGGATCGCGCCTACGAAGACTCGGCCCTCGAGATCGACGCCGGGCAGACCATCAGCCAGCCGTACATGGTCGCCCACATGACGGAGCTCCTGGCCGTGCAGCCAGGCGATCGCATCCTGGAGATCGGGGCCGGGAGCGGGTACCAGACGGCGGTGCTCGCCATGCTCGGTGGCGACGTCACGAGCCTGGAACGCCACGCCACGCTCGCCGAGCAGGCACGCGCGCGGCTGCGCGACCTGGACCAGATCGGGAATGTCCAAATCCGAACGACGGACGGCGGCCTCCGCGACCCGACCGAACCGGACGCCAGCTACGACGGGATCATCGTGACCGCGGCGGCTCCGACCATCCCGGACGTGCTGCGCGAACAGCTGCGTGAGGGCGGCCGTCTCGTCATCCCGGTCGGTGACCGCGACCTCCAGACGCTGCGGCTCGTCGTCCGCCACGGGAACGACTGGATCGAGACCGCGCACGGCGCCTGCGTGTTCGTCCCGCTCATCGGTCCTGACGGCTTCCCGGAGTAGTCGCCGCGACCGATATACTCGCCCGGCCATGACCCACGTCTTCGTCTCGCCCCATCCCGACGATGCCGCGCTCTCGTGTGGCGGCCTGATCGCCAGCCTCCGCGAGCTGGGGCAGACCGTCACGATCCTGACCGTGTTCTCCGGCAGCGGTGATCCCGATACGAACCTCAGCCCGTACCAGCGCGAGGCGCTCGGCTTCGGGTCCAAGGCGATGTGGCCAGTGACCGAGGCCTTCAACCGCAGCGCGATCCGCGCCGACCACCCGAGCACGGCCCACGCCACCGCGACACTCCCCGCCTGGGCAGCCGACGAGGACCAGCTCGATGCGACGCAGGCCTACGCAGATGGCGAGGCCAAGCGGTTCTGGCAGCGCTCATCGTGGTATCGGCGCGCGAGCATCCGCAACGAATCGATCGCCGGCCAGCCGGTCATCGACGACCTGTCCACACAGGGCCCTGTCCTGACCGACGAGATCGTCGAGGCGGCCGCGGCCGGGGACCTGATGGCGCGCCGTCGCATCGAGGACGAGCGCTTCGCGTACTTTGCCGAGGCGAGCATCGTCTTCCTCGATCTGCCGGATGCGGTCTTTCGCGGCTACGAGGGCGATGCCCAGCTGCTGGGGACCCCGCGCACCGACGACCGTGCCCCGTACGACATCCTGCGCGAGGAGATCGCCCGGCTGGAGCCGCAGAAGGTCTACCTGCCGCTCGGCGTGGGCCAGCATGTCGATCACCAACTGTGTCGCGAAGTCGGCATCGCATTGCTCAACGAGCCCAGGCGATGGGTGATGCCCGGCCCGGACTACGCCGACTCCGTCGTCTTCTACGAGGACTTCCCGTACGCCTTCTGGAACGGGTTCGGTCGTCTCGAGGACCTTGGTCCGGACGCGCTCGCGAACGTGCCGCAGGGCGTCAGCCTGTATCCCAGCTTCGTCGATATCGGCGACCAGCTGGAACGCAAGATCACGGGCATCAGCCTGTACGAGAGCCAGATGGAGCGACTGTTCGACGACGACCGGGCGATGGCCGGGGCCGTCAGGCAGTACGCGCATACGCTCGGGCGCATCGGCGGCACCGACGGACCGGCCGAGCGCTACTGGGCGACCAGCCGCGTCTGACCCGACGCGGGCGGCGATGACCGGCGAGTCGGGCCGCGCGGCGTGGACGCTCCGCCAACGAGGACTCCTGCTCGCCCTGTTCGGGATCGGCATCGCGGTGCGTGCCGTCCTCGTGGTCCAACCGGGCTTCCTTGATGACATGGATCAGTTCGCCCAGTGGATCGGCCACATCGCGACGAGCGGGCTCGGCCAGCTCTACACGGACACTCCAGGCGGGCGCGTGACGTTCGGCCCCGTGATGGGCTACATCTGGGGTGTGCTTGGCGCGATCCAGCCGGCGTTCGCCACGGCGGTCGACGCCACGGATCCGGCGGTCAATGCGCTGATGAAGGTGCCGGCGCCCCTCGCCGATGTCGGCATCGCGGCGCTCGTCGTCGTCGCGCTCCGGGCGACCCCGTGGTGGGCCATCGTCGGCGCGGCCGCGGTCCTGCTGCACCCCGCGGTCATCGATGTCAGTGCGTGGTGGGGCCAGTATGAGTCCATCTACGTCCTGCCGGCGTTGGGTGCCGTGATCGCCGCGAGCCGCGGGCGGAACGGGCTCGCCGCCGCGCTCCTGGCGGTGTCCCTGGCGACGAAGCCACAGGCCATCCCGTTCATCCTCCCGTTCGTGGCATGGTGCTGGGCGAGCGGCGGCTGGCGGGAGGTGCTGCGCTGCGCGGCAGTGGGCGCGGGCACGCTCGTCGTGCTGTGGCTGCCGTTCGTCGCGGCCGGCGGCCCGGTCCGCTACCTGGAGAACCTGGCCCTGTACCAGAACGAGGTGTTCAACGTCCTGTCGCTCCGGGCCTGGAACCCATGGTCGCTGGTCCAGGAGGCGGCGACCGGCGGCCAGTTCGTTGCCGACGACGTGTCGATCGTCGGTCCGATCACCCTGCGCTGGATCGGCTACGCGATCACGGGCGTGCTGTCGCTGCTCATCATGGCGTGGATCGTCCGCGACCCGCGACCCAGGACGCTCATCCTCGGGATGACCGCGTCTGTGCTCATCTTCTTCCTGGCGATGACCCAGATGCACGAGCGCTACTCGTACGCCGCGCTCATCTTCCCGATCCTGCTCCTCGCGGAGGCACGAGTCCGCTGGTGGTGGCTCGCCTTGAGCGCGGTCGTGACCGTCAACCTGCTGGCGGCCATCCCGCCGACACCGGGCATCGCCGGGCTGCTGCCACCGACGGGGCTGCTCGCCGTGGTCGGTGCGGTCGTGATGACGGCGCTCGGCGCGTGGGTCATGCGCGAGCTCCATCGATCGTCGGACGCGGCGAACACGGCCCCCGCGGCGTCACCGTAGCCGGCATGGACGACGTGCGACCGCGGTCCACCCGCACCGCATTCGCCGTCGTCGCGGCGACGGCATTCGGATCGATCCTCGCGCTCGGGTTCGGTATGACGTTCTTCGCCGATGAATGGGCGTTCATCGAGGGACGGTCGCTCGGCGACCCGGGCACCTGGTTGCCGCCGCACAACGAGCACTGGTCAACGCTCCCGATCCTGCTCTATCGACTCATGGTCGAGACCATCGGGATCGGCAGTTACGTACCGTACCTCGCGGTCGTGGCGGTGCTCCACGTCATCGTCGCGGCGCTCGTGTATGGGCTCGTCGAGCGTGCCGCTGGTCCGCGCTTCGCCCTTGCAGCCGGCGTCATCGTCCTGTGGTTCGGCGCGGGGTTCGAGAACCTGTTCTGGGGCTTCCAGACCGGGTTCATCGGCTCGCTCGCGTTCGGCCTGGCCGCCATGGCCGTCACCGATAGGCCACCGACTCGGCGACGGGCCGTCCTCGCGGCCAGCCTGCTGTTGGGCGCGGTGATGTGCTCGACCATCGGGGTCATCGTGGCGATCGCGGTCGGCGTCGAGTGGACGCTGGACGCGCGCTGGCGCCAATCGATACCAACGTTGCTGGTCCCCGCCGGGATCCTGCTGGCGTGGCTCCTGACCATCGGCCGTTCGGGCGTGCTGGCCCGGGATCCGTTGACGCTGGAGGCGGCGGCCACGGTCCCGTCGTACGTCATCGATGGACTCGGCAGCGCGGTGGGCAGCATCACCGGACTGCCCGCGCTCGGGGTGATCGGACCGATCGGCGCGGGCCTGGCCATCGCGTACCGCATGCGACAGGGCGTCGTGCCGCGTCGCGCGATCGGCATCGGGATCGCGATCGCGGTGCAGTACATCCTCATCGGTCTCGCGCGCGGTCGGATCGAGCCCGGACTGGCCGAGCTCAGTCGATACACCTACGTGTCGGGGATCCTCGTCCTCGTCGCCATCGGCGATGTGCTGCGCGACACGACCTTCCCGGCGGGTGGCACGCGTCGACTCGTCGCCACATCAGGTGTCGCGATCTGGCTGACGCTGGCCCTGATCTACAACGGCTCGTTGCTCGTCGGCGGTCGCGAGCTGTTCCTCGAGCGCGCCGACATGACTCGGGCGCTGGTCACTGTGGCCCTGGATCCGCC
>JBKJHI010000051.1:0-4411 GCA_046599085.1 Candidatus Limnocylindrales bacterium | reverse complement strand
CGCGACCGGATCCGCGGGCACGGGTGGCACGGGTGGCGCGGGCACCGGCACCACCGATCCTGACGGTTCAGGATCCGGTTCCGGTTCCGGCTCGACGCCGGGTGGCTCCGTCGGCCCGTTCGAGGTCGGAACGCGCGTGCGCGGTGGCCCGATCGCCGTCGATCTCGATGCGTCGTTCTCCGCCTTCGGTGGTTTTGAGTGGGCGATCCCCGCCGCGGCGCTGTCGGTCCCGCTGCTGCTCGTGATCCTGGCCATCGTCGGCCAGGGGCTCGTCGGCCTGGCGTGGGTGCCCCTCACTCGTCGTTGGCTGGGTGGCGATCGTCGCCGTCGACCACGGCCGTACGTGGCGATCGCCTAGGTCGGGTCAGCGCCCGTTCGCTTGCGCGGCGCACGTTCTGCCTGACCGGCCTGGTCCGGCCACTCGTAGCCGGCCCATGGGTCGTAGTCGGGGTCCAGGGCCTCCTGGACGGGCCGGTCGGCCTCCGGGACGTGGATGAGGTTGAGCCGCACGCGATACCAGAGCGATGACCGGCCGCGCATCCCGTCCACCAGGACATCCGCCGGCTCAAGGTGGTCGGCGACGCCTGGATGCCGGCCTTTCCAGCGCTCGAGACCCTCGAGCGCCTCGGCCTTCGACGCCGCACGCGAGATCTCGATGACCGGGATCGACGTCTTCCGACGTCCGGTCGGCGTCGGGCGCGTTCCTTCCCATTCCGTAGGCAGGCCGGCATCCGGGTCGCCCGCGGCCACGGCGGCGGCCCGTTCCGCGGCGACCTCTGGGGGCGGTCCACCGGCCACACCTCGACCCGGCTCGTACTCAGCCTTCGGACGGCGTGCCCGCGACGGTTGCACGCGCGGCGGCTCGCCCTCCTGCTTGGCATAGTTCGGCGGCCATGGCGCGTCGCCCTCGCCCTCGGCCTCGTGCCGGCGTGACAGCTCCAGGAGCGCCTCGAGCGAACCGACCGCGTCGTCGATGCCGGCTCCCGGATCACCGATCTCCGCGAACCGCGCCGGGACCGTCTCGATCGTGAACGCCTCCGCCTCGACGGTCGGCACCTCATCCCAGGTGAGCGGCGTCGAGACCCGCGCGTCCGGCAGCGGCCGGATGGAATATGCGGATGCGACCGTGCGGTCCTTGGCGTTCTGGTTGTAATCGAGGAAGACCCCGTGTCGCTCCTCCTTCCACCAGCGTGACGTCGCGGCATCGGGCGCCCGATGCTCCACGTCGCGGGCAAGGGCCAGCGCCGCCCGCCGGACCTCCGCGTAGGTCCAGTCGCGCGAGATGCGGATGTTGATGTGGATGCCGCGCGACCCGGACGTCTTGGGCCAGCCAACGAGCCCGACGGCCTCGAGCGCCTCCTTGCAGACCATCGCCACGTCGCGGATCTGCGACCACGGCACGCCGGGCACGGGATCAAGGTCCACGCGCAACTCGTCGGGGTGGTCCAGGTCGTCGGCGCGGACCGGGTGCGGGTTCAGGTCGATGCAGCCGAGGTTGTTGACCCAGGCCAGACCCGCCGCATCGTCGACGACGACCTCTGACGCGGTCCGACCCGATGGGAAGGTCAGCTCCGCCTGGCGGATCCAGTCGGGCGTGTTGTCCGGCGCCCGCTTCTGGAAGAACGGTTCCTTCGTGATGCCATCGACGAACCGTTTGAGCGCCATCGGTCGGCCGCGCATGCCCGTCAGCGCGCCGGGCGCGACGGCCTGGTAGTAGCGCACGACATCGAGTTTCGTGAAGCCCGCATCCGGGAAGTAGACCTTGCCCGGATTGGACACCGCGACTTCGCGCCCATCGATCTGGAACAACTCCTTCGGCGACGCCATGCGCCAACCATAGCCGGGGCATCGACAGGCGCGCTAGATTCCATGGACGTACCGTTGTCGAATCGACAGCCTGCCGTTCGTCGTCGTCATGAAGGCGACGATGGCCGTCGCCGAACCATCGCGAGGGACCGACCGATGCAGTACCTGCTCCTGATCTACGGCGAAGAGTCGACCGACCAGCCGTCCGACGAGCTGATGGCCAGTGAATTGGCAGCGTATGACGATTTCACCCGGCATATCGCTGAACGTGGTGCGTTCAAGGCGGGCGAGGCCCTCCACCCGTCCTCGAGCGCCACGACCGTGCGAGTCCGCGATGGCAGGACCGTCGCGACGGACGGTCCGTTCGCCGAGACCAAGGAGGTCCTCGGGGGGTTCTACCTCGTCGATGCAGCCGACCTTGATGAAGCCATCGACTACGCCGCGCGGATCCCCGGGGCGAAGCGTGGCTCGATCGAGATTCGCCCGATCGTCGACTTCGGGGCAGAGCACGGGGCCGCGGCCGTCGCCGAGGCCGCGACCGCCAGCTGACCCAGCCGATGGCGGCGTCGACCGACGACGCCGCGACCGAGGTCGTCACCCGCCTCTTCCGCGAGGAGTCGGGGCGGGTGGTCGCGTCGCTCATCCGCGTGCTCGGCGACTTCGACCTCGCCGAGGAAGCTGTCCAGGACGCGTTCATCACCGCGCTCGAGACGTGGCCGGAACGGGGCGTGCCGGACAACCCGGGGGCGTGGATCACGACCACCGCGCGAAACCGGGCCATCGATCGACTGCGACGGCGCCAGCGTCTCCGCGAGAAGACCGAGCTGCTCGGTCGCCATGCCCTCATCGAGGAGGAGCTCGCGGCGCTCGAACCCTGGGAGGCTGACGCCGAGGACGACGAGATGCCCATCACGGACGATCGATTGCGCCTGATCTTCACCTGCTGTCACCCGGCGCTGCCCCTCGAGGGTCGCGTGGCGCTGACCCTGCGCACCCTCGGCGGGTTGACCACGCCGGAGATCGCCCGTGCATTCCTCGTCCCGGAGCCGACCCTGGCCCAGCGCCTGGTCCGAGCGCGCAAGAAGATCCGCGACGCCGGGATCCCGTATCGCGTGCCCCCGGCCGAACTGCTGCCCGAGCGCCTCGAGGGCGTGCTGCGCGTGCTGTATCTCGTGTTCAACGAGGGCTACACGGCCTCGTCCGGCGATGCGCTCGTGCGCCGCGAGCTGTCGGCGGAGGCGATCCGCCTGGCGAGGGTCGTGGTCCGGATGCTCCCCGATGAGCCCGAGGCGGCCGGATTGCTGGCACTCATGCTGCTCCACGATGCCCGCCGGGCCGCCCGGACCACGGCCGCCGGGGATCTCGTGCTGCTGGAGGACCAGGATCGGTCGCGCTGGGACCGTGCGAGGATCGACGAGGGCCGCCAGCTCGTGGAGGCGGCCCTGTCGGGCGGGCGACCGGGGCCGTACCAGGTCCAGGCCGCGATCGCGGCCCTGCACGACAACGCGGCCACCGCCGCGGACACGGACTGGCCGCAGATCGTGGGGCTGTATGCGGCGCTCGCTTCGATGGAGCCATCGCCGGTGGTGGCCCTGAACCACGCCGTCGCCGTCGCGATGGTCGATGGTCCGGCCGTCGGCCTGGCGCTCATGGACGGCCTGGCCGCGGACGGCGCCCTGGCCGACTATCCATACCTGCACGCCGGTCGTGCCGACCTGCTTCGTCGGCTGGGCCGCTGGTCGGAGGCGGCGGCTGCGTACCGGCAGGCCGCCGCTCGGACCGTGAGCTCTCCGGAACAGGCCTTCCTGCAGCGGCGCCTCGCCGATGTGGAGCGTTCGGCGGGTGGCACGGCCCGGCCGGACTGAGCGACCCACCACGCGCGAGGCGCGACGCACGATTGACGGCGGACCGGTACGGCGCGACCATCCACCGACAGCACGGGGCCCCGGCCGGGGCACGCCAGGAGAGGGACCGGCATGGTCGCGACAGCATCCGACGTCACGGGCGACGCCCGCCCGTCCACCGACATCGACTTCCGCACGCGGCTGTTCATCGATGGACGCTTCGTCGACGCGGCCAGTGGCCGGACGTTCGAGACCGAGAACCCAGCGACGGGTCACACCATCGCGTCCGTCGCGGAGGGCGATGCCGCCGACGTGGACGACGCGGTCCGGGCGGCGCGCGCCGCCGTAGACCACGGCCCCTGGTCGAAGCTGTCGCCCGGGGATCGGAAGCGGGTCCTTCTGCGTGTCGCCGACGCCATCGACGCCAACACGGAGGAGCTGGCGATCACGGAGAGCCTGGACGCGGGCAAGCCGCTGTCGGACTGCCGCTCGATCGACATCCCGGACACGGCCGCGACGATCCGCTGGCACGCGGAGGCGCTCGACAAGCTCAACGACGACGTCACGCCCACCGGTCACGATGTCCTGGCGATGATCGTGCGTGAGCCGGTCGGCGTCGTCGGCGCGGTGATCCCCTGGAACTATCCGGCCCTGATGGCCGCGTGGAAACTCGGACCGGCGCTGGCGACCGGTAACGCGGTCGTCATGAAGCCCGCCCGATTCACGTCGCTGAGCCTGCTGCGCATCGCCGAGATCGCCAC
>JBKJHI010000182.1:0-9458 GCA_046599085.1 Candidatus Limnocylindrales bacterium | reverse complement strand
GATCTGGCTGACGCTGGCCCTGATCTACAACGGCTCGTTGCTCGTCGGCGGTCGCGAGCTGTTCCTCGAGCGCGCCGACATGACTCGGGCGCTGGTCACTGTGGCCCTGGATCCGCCACCATCGGGCGCCCAGATGGACCGCTCACTCGTGCTCGTGCCGTCCGCGACGTCCGTGCGTCGGCTGGCCGCAGCGTATGGCGACCCCCGAACCGATGTCCTCGTGCCGTTCGCCGTCCGACCGATCCCTGCGGAAGTCCTTCGAGAAGCGCAGCGCCGATTGGTCGAAGGCGCGCCGCTTCCGTGATCCGATCACGCCGGTGGGCTACCGCGCTGGATCCGCAGCCAGGAGGGCTGGCCACTCGAACCGGAACTGGGCGAAGGCGATGAGGCCGACGACCACGGCGATGCCGACGAGCGGGACGCCGAATCGCCGGATCGGGTAGCGATCGGTCGCGGACCGCCACGCAGCGAGCACGATGACCAGTGCGAACGGAAGGGCGACCGTGAAGTACCGGGACACCAGCGCCTGCTCGACGCCCAACTGGGCGCGGACCAGACCCGTGGCGATGAACATCGAGAACAACCCGGCGATCGACGCGAGGACCAGTCGCTCAGCCACGCGCCCGCGGATCACAAGGGCCGTTACCGCAACCACAACCGCGCCCAGGACCGGGTATCCCTGGCCGAACGCACCGACGAGCCCATACAGCACGTAGGACGGGATCGACGCCAGATCTGCCGAGCCGTCCTGGCCGATAGCGCGTGCGCCAAAGCTGAGGAACCAGGCACCGTAGACCACGGTCGGTACGGCCAGCCAGGCGATCCCGCGACGGCCAAGCATGCGCACCCCGGTCGCTGCGAGGTAGAACAGGCCCACCCCCTGGGTGGCGACAGCGACCGTCAGGAGCAGCGCCGCCACCCCGGGGCGTCTGATGCTGACGGCCAGGCTCAAACATCCCAGCGCTGTCGCCAGCACGAACCCGATCTGGAAGGCAGTGACCAGGTTGTGCCCGCCCCATCCCGGGAGCAGGAAGATCACGGCCCCGGCCGTGGCCTGCCATTCGCTACCGTCCTCGCGAAGCAGGACATACACCGTCGCGGCCGCGAAGAGGTGGGTCGCCCACAGGACGACAAGGAACGGGTCGTACGTCGCCGTCCCGAAAAGCTCCACGAGACTCCTGTGGATGACGATGAGGACCGCCGAGAAGTGCTCGTTGTGGGGCCGCAGCAAGCTCTCGATGTCGAGTGCGCGGTTCCGGATGACGTCCCACTCGTCGTAGTAGAACCACAGGCCGTGGCTCGTGGCCGCAAGGATGACGACCGTCAGGATCGCCGCGGCCACCAGGATCCAGCGGAGCGCGGTCCGGGGGATGATCACCGTCAGGCTCGCGGCCCCGGTCCTCGGCGAAGCCATCGGCCGACGAAAGCCAGCCGATACCAGTGCAGGTAGTGCGGCAACCACGTGCGGGGCTGGCGCTCGGAGCGACTGCTCATACTGGTGCCTTCGGCACGAGACTGATCGTGTCGACCGAGCATCGCGGCAGCGTAGCATCCCTGACAACGACTGGATCAAGTGATAGAAGCATCGAGTTGAGAGCTCCGAAGCGAATCCTCCGCGGCACGATCCTGCGCGGTGTCGCGGCTGCGGCTACCACCATTATCGTGATCGCACAGATACCGACCATCCTGGAGGCAGCGGGGATCCCGAACTGGAATGGCTATGGTGTTCGGGACTACGAACTCTACATGGAGGCCACGCGGCGTTGGCTTGCGGGCGGGGCATTCTATCAACCGTGGCAGTTGGCGGGTCCGTACCAGATCACCCACGGCGCCGTGTTGTACCCGCCGGTCGCGCTCGCGCTATTTGCCCCATTCACCATCCTGCCCTCACTGCTATGGTGGGCGGTGCCCCTCGGACTCACCGTCTGGGCAATCGGACGGTTGAACCCCGGGCCACTCGCGTGGCCCCTCATCGCCCTCGCGTTCTGGGAGCCTGTCCAGATCCACATCATCTCGGGCAATCCGGGCTTGTGGTCGATGGCGGCCATCGCCGTAGGCACGCAAACCCGTTGGGCATCCCCGCTTGCCTTCTTGAAACCATCGATCGGGTTCTTCGGCGTCTTCGGGATCGGCACCCGCCAATGGTGGTACGGGCTCGGTGCCTTCGCGCTGCTTTCTCTGGCGTTCCTGCCACTCTGGCCCGACTGGCTCGCAGCGATCACGAACTCGACCGGGGCCGGCGTCTTTTACTCCTGGCAGGAGTGGCCGATGATGGCTGCGCCGATAGTCGCCTGGGCCTGTCGGCCCGGCGGTCGCTACGACATCGAGCGACGTCGTGTTCGATGAGCAGCCTCCTCGCCGGACCGATAAGCGGACCGCGAAAGCCATTGCTGCCATCCTGGGTGTGGCTCGACTGCGACCAAACCGATTCCGAACGCCGTCAGGGTCGTCACAAAAGGCGACAGCGAACCCGAAGTCTGATTCCGTACGTGCGCAAGCGCCAGAATCGAGCTCCCAGCTCGAAACGGAAGGGATGAAGGCGGATCGTGCGTCTGCGCGAGCAACTCGGATCGTGCGTCTGCGCGAGCAACTCGGATCAGGTGGCGGTTCGTTGCTGACCAAGTCACGACATGGCTCGTCCCAACGATGTTCGTGCTCTATGGGATACGTCTCATCCTCATCTTCGCGGAGCATCCCTGGGGTGTGTTCAGCGAGCCGCTTTGGTATCGGGCGGCAGCGGAGGCATGGGTGAACGGCGGCGATCCCTGGCGAGTCGAAGTCCACGGCATCCGTTTTGGTGGCACGCCGTGGACGCTCGTCCCATATCTGGTGTTCGTGCCGCTCCCTCCGATCCTCGCGCAGCTCGTCGTCGGCGGCCTATGCGTGGGGGCGGCGCTGCTCGCCGTGCGAATGCTCGGGCTCCCGGCGTGGTGGATCCTGTTCCCACCACTTTCGGAGGCGTGGACACACGGGAGCTTTGACGCGCTGATTCCAGTCCTCGCCCTGTCTGGTGCCGCGCCCCTCGCGACATTTGTCAAACCGTACGCAGCCGTGCTGCTGAGACCCCGGCAAGTCGCTGTCCTGGTGCTATTGCTCATAGCCACGGCACCCTTCCTCCCCCTGGGCACGTACATCGCGAACCTCGATCTCATCCGCGAGACGTTCGAGATACAGAGCGCGAGCCTGTCGGTATGGGGCAATCCGGTCGCTATGCTTGCGGCCGGCGTCGCGATCATCGCGACGCTTCCGGCCTCGCTGCCGCTGGCGATCCCGGCCCTGTGGCCGTACGCTCAGCTGCACTACGGCGTCGTCGCGATGCCGCTGGCCGCCCGTTCGCGTGTGCTGGCGCTCGGTCTCGCCCTGCCGGTGCCGGGTCTAGCCGCGGTCGCCACGATGGTGTGGGCGGCCGCTCGGTGGCGGGCCAGCATCTCCCGACGATGAGATGGGCCGCAAAACCCTCGTTGCGCGGCCGCCCATCTTTCAAGGTCAAGTGCCCGGGTCCGGACAACCTCCCACGTCATCGAGACCCACACGTCGGTGGCTCGTGAGCCACTGATCGGAAGCGTCAGGCGTCAGCCACCAGGAGCCAGCCCTGTGCGCCCCCAACGAGCTCAACGATCAGGCTCGCGTCCGCGGCAGGCGGCGCACCCAGTGGCCGACGAAAGCCAGCCGATACCAGCGCAGGTAGTACGGCAACCAGCTGCGAAGCTGGAAGTTGCTCTCGCCAGCCGTGCGATCGCGCCACGTCGTCGGCACCTCGTCGATGCGCCGGCCTGCGAGCGAGGCCTTAACGGTCAACTCCAGGGCCAGCTCGAAGCCGGCCGTGCTCTCGATCGTCACTGTGTCCAGGAAGCGCCGAGAGTACAGCTTGAAGTTGTTCGTTGGATCGTGGGTGCCCACGCGCGCAAACCAGTGAAGCGTGAGCCCCGCGACCCGGCTCATCAGCCGCTTGATCGGCGGTCCGCCAAGCTGGTGGCCACCGCGCATGTAGCGCGACGCCGAGACGACGTCGGCACCGTCGCGTGCCAGCGCGACCATCGAATCGACGACGTGCGGTTCGTCCGAGCCGTCAGACATCGAGATCAGGACGTACGGGGCGCTTGCCTCCGCTATCCCGGCCTTCATCGCGTTGAGGACGCCACGCCCGAGGTCGTTGCGATGCCCGCGAATCGTCGGCAGTTCGGCGGCGAGGCGCTCGATGACCGGCACCGTCGGGTCCTCGTCGAAGTCGTACACGACGAGGATCTCGTGCGGCGCGCTGACGGCGGCCGTCATGGCACGGAGCACGGGCTCGACAGCCTCGCCTTCCTTGAAGACGGGCATGACGATCGAGAGCATCACGATGGCACCTGCTGGTGGAGCGCTGGCGTCGTCTGCCGTTCACGACCTGCCCAGGCGACAAGCGGGATCACCACGAAGGGAAGGCTGACGGCAGCGTACGCGATGCCGTCCAGTCGGAGGTTCGACATGGCCCGCAGGTAGTCCATGGCCAGCGGCGCAGTAAGCACGGCCAGCACCGCCCCAACCACCCATGTTGAACGATGTCGGATCCCGACGATCGCCAATGGCAGGAACGTCGGTTTGATCAGGATCAAGGAGGCCGGCCATCCCCACCGAAGGCCCGCGGCGACGCCAGCTGCGACCCACATGTCGGTGTTCCCGAACAGGACGGCACCGAAGGTCCTCGGCCACGCGATCAGCGCCAGGATGCCGACCCATGCCCACGGCGATGGACGGTATGTCCACACCACGAACGCGATGACACCGAGCGGAATCAGCCACCAGAGGGGGGCCGGCAGGAAGACGAACGGCACGAAGAGGGCCAGGGCCGTGGGCGGGTACAGGACGTCGGACATCGCCACGATCTCATATGGCTGGTCGGCCAGCTGACGCTCCGTGTAGAAGGTCCCGTCGGCCAGCCAGCGCACGCCGATCTCGCGGTAAAAACTGAAGTCCATGCCGGCTTCCTGGCCTCGGGTGGAGATCGCGACGACGATCGTTGCGAGGAGCACGCCGAGGGCGACGGCCCCGCCGACGTGTCGGAGCCGTCGTTGCTGCTCCACACTATTGGCCAGTGGCAGCAACGACTCCCTGGAGATGCCGATTCGGTCGGATCCGATCGCTGACGTTGCAGCCTCGACGATCGCTGGATCGACGCTAGCCTGGACCACCGTCGGAACACCCGCCTTGTTCATGTTCTGTTGCCGACTCAGAGCCGCCCGGCCTCGACCTCGTCGCGGATCCACGGGATGACCTCGTCGAGCATCTGCGAGAGGCTCGTCGTGGCCTCGAATCCGAGGATCTCGCGCGCCTTGCGCACGTCGGGCACCCGCCTCTGGACGTCGTGTTCGAACGGCGTGTCGGAGACGGATCGGAACGGCCGATCCGGGCCGTGGATCTGGTGCCAGATCGCCTGGGCCAGCTCCATCACCGTGGTCGAGTCCGCGGTGGACAGGTTGAAGTCGTCGTTGATCGCCCGCTCCGATTCCATGGCCAGGCGAATGCCATGAGCCAGGTCCCCGCCGTAGGTGTAGTGCCGGATCTGCGAGCCGTCGCCCAGGATGTGCAGCGGGTCCTGATCCTTGAGCACCTTGAGTGCCAGGTCCGGTACCACATGCGACAGCGCGAGCTTCACGTTGCCCGACATGATGTCCGTGTCGCGCAGCGCCCGGCGCTCGCCGATACCGACGCAGTTGAACGGCCGGACGATGGTGTACGGGAGCTGGTACTGCTCCCAGGCGCCCTTCGCGAAGTACTCGGCGGCGAGCTTCTGGAAGCCGTAGGTGCTGATCGGCGGCGGTGACGTGAGCTGCGCGCCTTCCGGCGTCGGGAAGACCGTGGCCGACTCGTAGACCATCGATGAACTGAGCACGATGATCCGCTGCAGGTGCCCGTCGCGATGGGCGGCGATCGCGGCATCGAATGTGGAGGCCAGGATCCGTTCGTTCTCCGCCAGCAGGTCGTAGGCGAACTCGTGGAAGTAGCTGATCCCGCCGATCATCGCGGCGGAGGCGACGACCTGGTCCACGTCGGCCGCGAGGTCGCGCAGCAACGCGGTGTCCTTGGCGTCTCCCTCGACGAACCGGTAGTTCGGATGCTCGTCGTACGACTTGGTCAGCCTGCCGTACTTCGAGAAGTCATCGAGGCCGATGACCTCATGCCCCGCCTCCAGCAGCTCTGGTACGAGGTAGCCGTTGATGAAGCCGGCGGCGCCGGTGACGAGGATGCGCATCAGAGCTGGATGCCCTGGCCGAGGGCCCCCCACACGTCGATCACGTCCTTGCCGCCGATCGCCAGTTCGCGATAGACGGCGTGCGGTGCGCCCAGGATGAGCATGTCGCTCTCGGCGAGGACCGCGTCCAGCGGCACGAGGCGGTCGTCATCGACGTAGGGATCAGTGGCCAGGACTTTGGCACCGCTCCATGACAGCAGCTTGCGCAATTTGTAGCTGAGCGAGGCGCGCGTGTCATCCGACTCGGCCTTGAACGCCATTCCGAGGATGCCCACGGTCTTGCCCTGCAGGCCGCCGTAGCGACGCTCAAGCGCCGTGACGATGTAGGCGGGCAGGCCCTCGTTGACCTGCATGGCGGCCTGGCCGAGCGGGAAGTGGTCGGACGTGAACGCGGCCAGCTGCATCGTGTCCTTGAACAGGCACGGGCCGGCGGCGAAGCCGGGGCCAGGAAGGTCCTTCGCCCGCGGATAGTCGTCGCGGATGGCGCGGAGGACGTTCGTGTAGTCCACGCCAGCCTGGTCGCTGATCATCAGGAACTGGTTGGCGATGGCGAACTTCATATAGCGCCAGGTATTCGTGAACAGCTTGGCCAGCTCGGCTTCCTTGCTGCTCGTGCGGATCGTCTTCGACGCGATCTTGGCGAATAGAGCGGTCGCTCGGTCCGCGGCGGTGTCGTCGTCCGCTCCCACGATCTGCGGCAGCGAACGCAATTCTTCCAGCGCGTGCCCTTCGGCGATCCGCTCCGGGCAGAACGCGACGTCGGCGACGCAGCCGGCCTCACGAAGGTGCTGGGTCACGTATTCCGTGGTGCCCGGATACACGGTGCTGCGCAGCACAACGAGCGAACCCTTGCGCAGGTGCGGCGCGATCTGGTTGACGGCCTTCTCGAAGACCGTCATCGATGGCCCGAGGAACTCATCCACCGGCGTCCCGATGACGACCACGAGCGTCTCCGCCCGGGCGATCATGGAGCCGTCTGCGCCGAACGCGAGGCGGCCACTGGCCAGGACCTTGCGGAGCAGGTCGTCCGCGCCGATCTCCAGGAACGGCATCTCGCCACTCGCGATGCGGTCCAGGGTGGCCTGGTTGGTGTCGTAGATGCCGACGCGCAGCCCGGCCTTTGCGAACACCAGGCTCAGGGGCAGACCGACGTGGCCGCCGCCGCCAAGGACGACGACGTCAAGATCCCCCGGTCGATCAGTCATGTCGTTGAGTCTACCGACCCGGTGCGCGTCGTCACCGTGTCGAAAGTCCTGGGCCACGGCACGCCGGTCATGCCGGCCGGCCGACCCGGAGGAACCGGGCCGCCGGCGAGAGCCGACGATCCGAACCCTCACCCGCCCGGCTCGCCTGCGCCAACGGGACGAGGGCCGCAAGGATGGCCAGGCTGTTGAGCCAGACGACGGGCAGGGCCAAGGTCACCGCCACGGGGACCGTCCAGCGCCGATCGGTCCAGCCGCCCCACAGCGCCAGCCCGGCCGCGGCCACCAGGCGGGGCAGGAGCGGGACCGGCAGGTACCAGCCAAGCGTCACGAGCGGTCGTCCGGCGTCCGCGATGAGCAGGTCGATCCACCGGCGCCAGAGGTCGGGCGCGAGCACGAACGACAGCGCCGCGATGACGATCGAGGCGATCGTTGCCTGCACGACGGCGCGTGCATCGCGACGGCCCACCGCCCAAAGGACACCCAGGAACGGCGTGAGCTTGGTCAGCGCCGCGAACGCCCAGGCCGCTGGGTAGCGGAAACTGACCACGACCGCCGCCGCCAGGAGCAGGTGGATGTTGCCGGAGATGATCTCGAACGGGATGGGCAGGAAGAGCAGGGACAGCAGGGCCCAGCGCCCGACCAGCCACCACAGCACCGCGATGTTCATGCTCGTCCACAGGGCGTTGAAGATGGGCCACGGCACCCAGCTGACCGGCGTCAGGGCCTGGGCGAACGCGGGCGAGTACAGGAAGCTGCCCATCGCGCCCGTCGCCCCGTCGTACAGATCGCCTGATCCGGTCGACCAGTATGCGAAGGCGTCGACGCTCTGGTCCCAGGGCTCGATGGAGAAGACGCGCAGGGCGATGAACGCCAGCGCGACGACGACGTAGATGTCCCGGAGCAGCCGGTCACGCACCCGGTGCCACCGGCCGTTCCCGCCGCTCGCGGCGGCTCTCGAACCAGACGGGGATCGCGAAGGCCACGGCCGCCAGTAACGTCGGATACGGCATCGGGATCGCCCAGCCCACGGCGACCGGGACGACCCACGGCCGCCCGGTCCGCGCACCCCACCAGATCAAGGCGGCGCTCATGGCCAGCCGGACGGGGAGCGGGATCGGGACCACCCATTGGAAGAACTGGAAGCCGGAACTTTCCCGGAGAAAGGTGACCCAGTCGAACCAATCGGATGGGAGGTACGCGAAGGAGATGAGCGCCAGGACGGCGGTCGTGGCCAGCGCGATCGCCAGCCGGGACCACTCCCGCCGGGCGACGAACCAGATGATCCCCACACCCGGGGTCACCTTCGACAGCAAGGGGATGAACCAAAGGTATGGTCGCCGAAGGCCCAGGACCGCGACGGCGCCGAGCAGGACCTGGATGTTGCCGTGCGCGATGTCGCGGATCACGTAGTCAAGCGGTTCGAGCACATCGAACACCAGCGACGGGAGGGCGGCGAGGACGAAGACGATGGACCATCCGCGCGCCGCGGCCGCCATCACCGCGAACAAGCCGAACTGCCAGAGCGCGGTGAAGATGTGCGGCGGGAGCACCCGGAACGGGATCAGGGCGTCGGCGAACGCCGGCGAATAGAGGTACGGCGCGTACCCGTCGGGCCGGTTTTCCCAGCCCGTATAGAGGTTCCCGGGCTGCGCCGCCCAGTACGCCCCGGCGTCAAAGGCGAAGGGGGTCACCCCCAACGCCTGCGCGAGCGCGAACGCCGCGCCGACACCAAGCGTGGCCACGGTCCCCAGGCGGCCCAGGTCCAACCCGGCCAGTCGTGAACGTACGGTCATGGCCGCACCATCACGAGGCCCTCCTCGTCCTCGTAGGCCCGCGACCAACCCAGCGCCGCGAGGCGATCGGCCGCCGGCGACGCGTCGGCCTCGAGCACCACGATCCGTGGGTCCCAGGCCTGGAGCATGGCCTCCCACCCGGCAGCGCCCGCGCTGATGGCTTCGTGCTGACGCCAGACCTCAGCCGGGAAGAACTCGATCCGGGAGTCGACCGCGTAGGTCGCCTGC
>JBKJHI010000262.1:0-52140 GCA_046599085.1 Candidatus Limnocylindrales bacterium | reverse complement strand
GTCCGCAGCAGCGCTTCGCGGTCGTGGGAGGCAGCCAGCCGACCGGCGATCGCGAGCACGGATCCGAGCCGCTCAGCCAGCTCCGCCTGCGGGGACGGGATTGCGCCGACGTCTCCCGAAGCCAGCGGAAGGACCGCGGCGCTGGGCAGCGCATCAGGTGCGGGCCGGCCCTCGGCGGCCGTTGCGACCAGGCGCTGGAACAGCGCCGTCGCCCGCTGGCGGGCGCCACCGGGCGCGGCCGCGCCGGGCCGTGGATCGCTGGGGCTGGGTTGCGCGCTCATCACCGGTCATCGTCCCACCCCGACCCCACCGAAACGCCCCGTCATGCGTACTGACCGACGGGGTACGGACGTACGCCCCGGCCGGCGGCCACCGTCGCGCTCGACTGGTACCCTTCGGCCGGATGGACGACACGAGCGCACACCGGCGGATCCTGGTCATCGGAGCGGGCTATGTCGGCCTCGTGACCGCCGTGGGATTCGCATCGCTGGGCCACGATGTCGATGTCGTCGAGACGTGGCCGCAGCGCCATGACGCGCTCATCGCGGGTCGGGTCCCGATCTTCGAGGCCGGGCTCCAGGAGGCGTTCGACGCCGCGACGGCGGGGGGCCGGCTACGCGTCCTGCGGGCTCCCGAGGGCCGCCCCGCCTTCGTGATGGTCTGCGTCGGGACCCCGATCGGGGCCGACGGGCGGAGCGACCTGTCGCAGCTGCGGACCGCCCTGGCGGACCTCCATGAGGTCCTGACCACCGACGCGCCCCTGATCATCCGGAGCACCCTCCCACCGGGCGCAACGAAGCTCGCGGTCGAGTGGTCCGGCGTCCCCTCAGCGCGAGTCCTCACCAACCCCGAGTTCCTGCGCCAGGGCACGGCGCTGGCCGACTTCCTGCACCCGACGCGCATCGTGATCGGCCATTTCCCCGATGCCGACCCGGCCATCGTCGAACAGGTCGCCGCCCTGTACGCGGGCATGCATGCGCCGCTCTTGATCATGGACGTGGCCGCCGCCGAGATCGCCAAGAACGGTGCGAATGCGTTCCTCGCCCTCAAGCTCTCGTTCGCCAACGAGATCGCATCGGTGGCCGAGGAGTTCGGCACGGACGTCGAGGCGGTGCTCGGCGCGATCGCGCTCGATCCGCGGATCGGCGGCCTGTACATGCGCCCGGGCCTTGGGTTCGGGGGCAGCTGCCTCCCCAAGGAGCTGCGTGCGCTGGCAGTCTCCGGCATGGACCGCGGCCTGCCGATGCTCGTGACGAATGCCGCCTCCGAGGCGAATCACGCCCAACAGACGCGGTTCACGGATCGGATCGACGCCCTGACCGGGGGCGTGAGCGGTCGGACGGTCGGCCTGCTCGGCCTGGCGTTCAAGGCACACACGGACGACGTCCGGGACTCGCCGCCGCTGGCCATCGCGAAGGCTCTCATCGGGCGCGGCGCGACGGTCGTCGCGCACGATCCACAGGCCGCGGCGAACGCGTTGCGCGAAGTGCCGGCCCTGCACCTGACCGGCTCGCCGGAAGCGGCACTCGATGGGGCCGACATCGCGGTCATCGGCACGGAGTGGCCGATCTATCGCGACCTCGACTGGGCGGCGATCCGGCCGACCCTGCGATCCCCCACCGTGCTCGACGGCCGGCGGCTGCTGGACGCCGACGCGATGCGCCGGCTCGGCTATCGCTACGAGACGGTCGGCACCGCGGGAGATCGCTGACCTACATCATCACCAGGCCGCCATCCACCGCGAGCACCTGGCCCGTGATGTAGGCGGCATCGTCGGACGCGAGGAATGCGACCGCACTGGCGATCTCCTCCGGCGTCCCGAAGCGACCGAGCGGGGTGCGATCCGTGATCTGCGCCTGGAGCGCCTCGGGCAGATCCTGGGTCAGCTCCGTCAGCACGAAGCCGGGGGCGACAGCGTTGACCGTGATCCCCCGCGAGGCGAGCTCCCGGGCCGTGGCCTTGGTCAGGCCGATGAGACCGGCCTTGGCCGCGCTGTAGTTCGCCTGCCCGGTCTGGCCGGCCTGGCCCGACACGGACGTGATGTTGATGATCCGTCCGCCGCGCGCCTTGAGCATGGGCCGGGTGATGGCCTTGGTCATCCAGAACGCGCCGGACAGGTTGGTGTCGATGACATCGTTCCAGGCCTCGGCACTCATCCGCATGATGAGGTCGTCCCGGGTGATGCCGGCGTTGTTGACGAGGATGTCGACCTTGCCGAGGGCCTCGAGCACCGCCTTGACCGCGGTGTCGGCCGAGGTCCCGTCGGCCGCATCGGCCTGGACGGCGAGGGCGCGCCGACCGAGCGCCTCGATGGCGGCCGTCGTGTCGGCGGCGGCCGCGGCGTTGCCCCGGTAGGTGAAGGCGACATCGGCCCCCTGGGTCGCCAGGCGCAGCGCGATGGCGCGTCCGATGCCGCGCGACCCACCGGTCACGAGCGCGACCTTGCCGTCGAGTTCGATCATGCGTTGACCTCCGATGCGACCGGCGGGGGCTCGCCGGGCACGACGTCGTCGAGGGGGACATCGATCGGCCCGGGCTCGCGCATCACCGCGGCCAGCGCCGGCGGGATCGGATCGACCGAGTCCCAGTCGACTGGCAGCCGAACATGGACATCCTCGGGGCGCACCGCATCGTCAGCGCCGGCGCCACGGGCCGGGTCGGCGGTCCACTGGATGGTCGCGGCACCGGACGTGAAGCCGGCACCGAACGCGACGATGGTCACGTTGTCGCCGACACCGAGGCGACCCTCCTGGACGGCCTCGGCCAGGGCGATCGGCACGGACGCCGCCGAGGTGTTCCCGTAGCGATCGAGATTGACGTACATCCGGTCCATCGGCAGGCCCAGGCCCTTGGCGACCGCCTCGATGATCCGCACGTTGGCCTGGTGCGGGATGAACAGCGCGACGTCCGACGGATCGAGGCCGGCCTTGCGCACGGACGCGAGCGCGGTCGTGGCCATCGTGCGGGTGGCGAACCGGTAGGTCTCCTTCCCCTCCATCCGGATGAAGTGCTCGCCGCGGGCGATCGTCGCCGCGGAAGGCGGGCTCTTGGCGCCGCCGGCCGGCAGCCAGATCATGTACGCGCCCTGCGGCTCGGTCGTCAGTTCGATACCGAGGCTGCCGCCCGGCGCGTCCGAGGCGGACACGACGACCGCGCCGGCGCCATCGCCGAACAGGATGCACGTGCTCCGGTCGGTGTAATCGAGGAAGCGGGTCAACAGTTCGGCGCCGATGACCAGGACGTGCTTCGCCAGCCCGCTGGTGATCCATGCCTGCGCCGTCGCGAAGGCGTAGACGAAGCCGGAGCAGGCCGCCGACACGTCCATCGCGGGCGCTCGGGTGTTGCCGATGGCCTCCTTCACGAGCGCGGCGGTCGAGGGCATCCAGTAGTCCGGCGTCAGGGTGGCGAGGAGGATCAGGTCGATCTCGTCAGGGTCGATCCCGGCGGTGTGGATGGCGCGCAGGGCGGCGACGGCCCCCATCGAGGCCGTGGTCTCGTTGGCGGCGGCGACGCGGCGTTCGCGGATCCCCGTCCGGGCGACGATCCACTCATCGTTCGTGTCGACCATGCGTTCCAGATCCGCGTTGGTCAGGACCTGGCTCGGGACGTAGCGACCCCAGCCCGTGATGTGGGCGCGGGGTCCGACCGACTCGGGGGACGTGCTCACAATGGTTCCACCTCGAGAAGGGGCTGCTTCGCCTTGACCAGCGAACCGCTCTCCGGGATCACCCGGACGACCCGGCCGGCCAGGTCGGACTTGATCTCGTTGAACAGCTTCATCGCCTCGATCAGGCCGATGACCTGTCCGACGGCGACCTCGCCACCGACCATGACGTACGGCGCTGACCCCGGTGCCGGCGAGGCGTAGAAGATGCCGGTCAGGGGCGCCTTGATCGATGGGCGGCTGGGCGCGGCCGGTTCGCGGCCGGCGCTCGGCGGCTCGCCACCAAGACCGCTCGTGGCCGTCGTGCCCGAGGCCTCGCCGCGGGCCGCGGGCACCCCCACGGGCGATGCGACGATGGCCGGTGGCTTGCGCAGGATCAGATCCGTGCCCCCTGACCCGACCTCGATCTCCGACAGGTCGGAGCGTTCCAGCAGGGCGGCCAGGCGATCGATCAGGGCGAGCAGGTCGACATCGCGGCGGTCGCGCGGCGGATCGGCGGCAGCCGGCATGGCCGCCACCCCATCCGATCCGTCGGCAGCCGGCTCGACGGCCGGGACGGCGTCATCGATCGTGGCGTCGTCGCTCATCCGTCCCACCGCCGGAAGATCACCGCCGTGTTCTGGCCGCCGAAGCCGAACGAGTTGCTCATCGCGTAGGTGATCGACCGTTCGGCGGCGATGTTGGGCGTCAGATCGAGGCCCTCGGCCGCGGGGTCCGGGTCGGTCAGGTTGATCGTCGGCGGGATCCGCCCCTCGAGCATGGCCATGACCGTCGCGATCGCCTCGATCGCCCCGGCGGCCCCCAGGGTATGGCCGATCATCGACTTGTTGGCGGTCACGGCCACTTCCCCGGCCCGGTCGCCGAAGATCGTGCGGATCGACTGGAGCTCGGCCTTGTCACCTTCGGGCGTGGACGTGGCGTGCGCGTTGACGTGCTGGATGTCTTCGGGCGTGATGCCGGCCTTCACCAGCGCTCGGCGGGCCGCCCGGACCGCGCCCATGCCCCCCGGAGCCGGCAGGGTGATGTGCGACGCATCGGCGGTCGCGCCGTATCCGACGATCTCGGCGAGCGGCGTGGCGCCGCGAGCCAGCGCGTGATCGAGCGCCTCGATCACGAGCACGCCCGACCCCTCACCGACGACGAAGCCGTCACGTCCGCTGTCGAACGGGCGGGACGCGGCCTCCGGGTCGTCGTTCCGGGTGGACAGCGCACGCATCGCCGCGAACCCGCCGATGAGCGGCTCGAAGATGCCTGCCTCCGCGCCACCGGCCAGCATGACATCGGCGTCCCCGCGCTTGATGATCTCCGATGCCTCGCCGATCGCATGGCCGCCGGACGCGCACGCCGACACCGTCGCGAAGTTGGGCCCGGTCATGCCGAAGTTGATGGCGATCTGGCCCGCCCCGGTATTCGGGATGCCCATCGGGATGAGGAACGGGCTGATCCGGTCCGGGCCACGCACGGCGTTGATCCCGATGCCGTCGGTCAGGGTCCCGACGCCACCCAGGCCCGTGCCCAGGATCACGCCGGTGGCCTCGGCGAGGTCGCCCTCCAGTCGGGCGGGCAGACCGGCCTGGTCCATCGCCTCGCGCGCGGCCACCAACCCGACCTGGATGTAGCGATCCGTGCGGCGCTGGTCCTTGCGATCGAGCACGCCCGACGAATCGAAGTCCTTGATCTGGCCGGCGATGCGGACCGTCAGGCGCGACGGGTCGAACGAGGTCACCGGTCCGATCCCGGATCGCCCGGCCAACAGGGCCGCCCAGGTACTGCCGACGTCGTTGCCCACGGCGGTCACGGTGCCCATGCCGGTCACGACGATCCGGCGGGGCGCGTCGGTCATCGGACGAGCCTGCCGGTGCGGACCGTGGCCGCGCGGTAGACATCGCCCGGAAGGCCGCGGGCCGAGATCGCGTTGGATGCGGCGACCGCGTCGTACTCGGCCCGCCGGATCTCGGCAGTGACCTCGCCGTCGACGAGGTCGATGAGCGCCCACGAAGCGGTCGGGTCCCCGTCGAAGCTGTAGCCGGCGGACCCGGCGTTGACGATGATCTTCCAACCGAGATCGCGGATCTCGGGGAGATGGGTGTGCCCGCAGGCGATCACCCGAGCATCCGTCCGCACGACGCGCTCGATCGTCACGTTCGGGTCGAGGTCCTTGTCGAAGCCGGCCGTCTGCGAGCCGGGTGAGGCGTGGCAGGCGAGGACGAGCGTGTCGTCGTCAGCGCGCCAGCGGCGCTCCGACGGGAGGCGCCGGAGCCAGTCGATGCGCTCCGGTCCGAGCGTGTCGTGGGTCCACTCGGCGGCGGTCACGATCGCGTCGGGGACCCCGTCCTGCATCCACGGGAATGCCGCCGCGTAATCGAAGTCGGCCACCGCGACGTCCGTATTGCCGGCGATGACCAGCGCGCCGTCGTCGGCGAGGGTCCGCAGGACGTCGACCACGAGACTCGGATCGGCGCCATTGAGGACGAGATCACCGGTGACCATCACGGCGTCCGGCTTGACCCGGTCGATGTCCTTGAGCACGGCTTCCAGGGCCTGCGCGTTGCCGTGGACGTCCGACAGGACGGCGATCCGCGTCATCGAAGGACCCCAGCGGGCGGGATGACGAACGACAGCAGGCCCTCACAGGCCACCTCGCCGTCCACGCTGGCGACACCGCGACCCTTGCCGAAGCGGCTGCCCAGCTTCTCCATCGTGATTTCGAGGCGGAGGGTGTCGCCCGGGACCACGACCCGCTTGAAGCGGACCTCATCGATGCCGGCGAACAGGCCGATCCGGTCGCCGAAACCCGGCTGACGCGCCACGTAGACGGCCATCGTCTGGGCCAACGCCTCGATCTGGATCACGCCCGGCATGACCGGCAGGCCCGGGAAGTGGCCCTGGAAGAACCACTCCGTCGCGGTCACCGACTTGCGCCCGACGATCCGCTTCGCCTCCGGATCGTACTCGTCGATCCGGTCGACGAGCAGGAACGGCCAGCGATGGGGGATGAGCCGTTCGATCTCGGCGGTGGACAGCGTCGTCGGCGCGGCGTCGGTCACAAGCAACTCCAGCGGATGTGGGGGTGAGTGTCGCCGCTCCGGCCAGGGAGGCGGGCGCTTCGTGTGCAGGTGTGCATGGCGAGGAGCCGTGTCATGAGGCCCTGGCGGCTGCCGTCGTGAAGGCGGCGGCCCCGACCCGGTCGAGCAGATTCGTGGTGAATGAGCCGTCGATGAAGGTCTCCGACTCGAGCAGCGCGAGGTGGATGGCCCTGTTCGTGATGATGCCGTCCACGACGAGTTCGTCGAGAGCGACCCTGGCACGGGCGATGGCGCCCGCCCGGTCCGGCCCCCAGACGATCAGCTTGCCCAGCAGCGAGTCGTAGAACGGCGGGACCTCGTAGCCCTCGAACAGGTGCGAATCCATCCGGACGCCCGGCCCGCCCGGCGCGTGGTAGCGCTCCACGACGCCGGCGCTCGGACGGAAATCGTGGTCCGGGTCCTCGGCGTTGATCCGGAATTCGATCGCGTGTCCGCGCATCGTCACGTCGGCCTGACTGAACCCGAGTGGCTCGCCCGCGGCGATGCGGATCTGCGTGGCGACGAGGTCGATGCCGGTGAGCATCTCCGTGACCGGATGCTCGACCTGGATCCGGCAGTTGATCTCGATGAAGAACACGTTGTCGTCGCGATCGACCAGGAATTCGAGCGTCCCGACGTTCTCGTAGCCAGCCTCGACGACGGCGCGGACCGCCGTCTCGGCGAGGTTCGCGCGGGCCACGTCACTGAGCGCCGGCGTCGGTGCTTCCTCGATGATCTTCTGGTGGCGGCGCTGGACGGAGCAGTCGCGCTCGCCGAGATGGACACCGTGGCCGAAGCGGTCGACCGCGACCTGGACCTCGACGTGGCGGTTCTCGTCGAGCCACTTCTCCAGGTACAGCGCGTCGTCGCCGAAAGCGGCCTTGGCCTCGCTGCGGCAGATCTTCAGGGCCGACTCCAGCTCACGCGGTGTCCGCGCCATGCGCATGCCCTTGCCGCCGCCGCCCGCGCTCGGCTTGACCAGCACGGGGTAGCCGATCCGGTCGGCCTCACTCAGAGCGTGGAGGTCGTCGCGCAGCATGCCCTCCGAGCCCGGGATCGTCGGCAGGCCGTGGCCGCCGAGCAGCTGGCGCGTACCGGCCTTGCTGGCGAACCGCTCGAGAACGCTGGCGGGCGGACCGATGAACGTCAGGTCGTGCGCGGCGACCACCTCGGCGAAACCCTCGTCCTCGGACAGGAACCCGTAGCCCGGGTGGATGGCATCGCAGCCCGTGACGAGCGCCGCCGAGATGACGGCTGGGGCGGACAGGTATGACCGGCGCGCGTCTGCCGGTCCGATGCAGATCGCCTCGTCCGCGAGCTGGACAGCCAGGGACTCGCGATCCGCCTCGCTATAGGCCACGACCGACTCGACGCCGAGCGTTCGGCAGGCCCGCAAGATGCGCAGTGCGATCTCGCCGCGATTGGCGATGAGGATCTTCTTGAACATCAGCTCGCCCCGCTGCCGTTCGTCGATGATTCGACATCGTGCGCCGGAGAGGGTCCCGTCAGTTCGATCACGAGCAACGGCTGGCCGTATTCCACCGCGTCGCCCGCCTCGACCAGGCTGGCGCCCACCACACCGTCGGCTGGCGACACCACCTCCTGCGGGACGCCGAGCATATCCACGGCTCCGAGCGCGTCGCCGCTGAGCACGCGATCCCCCGGCGAGAGGTCGGTGCGTGGTCGGTAGACGCCGACCGCTGGCGAGGTCGCCGTCGCGCGATGGGTATCGGCCACGGACAGGTCGGACACGCGCTCACCGCGGTCGGCTCGGTCAGCACGGTCCGCGCGCTCGGCGCGGTCCGCGGCACGTCCGGCCCGATCGCGCGAGGAGCCGGACGCCGTCGCGGCGCGCCCGGACGCCGGCCGACGCAGGCGGACACGCCACGCGCCCTCACGGACCTCGAGTTCACCGAGGCCGGTGGCGCCGAGTTTGGCGATGAGCGACGGAAGCAGTTCGGTCGTCAGCCGATCGATCGAGGCATGATCCATGGAGCGCTCGGTGGCGCTCCGCGTTCGGCGGGGGTCGGACGGGGACTCGGGCAACGCGTTCAGACCTCCTCACGGGCGGGGGGCTCGTCCCGCGACTGATCGACGGTCCGTGGCCCGAACCCTCGACGACCCGGATCGAGCAGATCGCGGAGCCGATCGCCAAGGCTCCGGTCGATGGCAGCCGGCACCGAGATCTCGGCGGACTCAGTGTAGGCGCCCAGGGCGCGGTAGCGTCGGTAGCGCGCCTCGACGAGCGCATCCAGGGACATCGCCTCGAGCGCCACCAGCCGGTCCGAGATGATGGCCTGCAGTCGCCGTGCGACCGCGTCCGGATCCTCGTGCGCTCCCCCGCCGGGCTCGGGGACGACGATGTCCACCACGCCGAGGGCGAGCTGGTCGGACGCGGTCATGCGCATGGCCGCGGCCGCCGTGGCCGCCTCGTCCGAGGTCCGCCACAGGATGGAGGCGCAGCCTTCCGGGCTGATGACCGAGTAGACCGCGTTCTCGAGAGCGATCACGACGTCGCCGACGGCGATCGCGAGCGCCCCGCCGGACCCGCCCTCGCCGCTGATGACGGTCACGATCGGCGTGCGCAGCCGGGTCATCAGGCCGATCGACCGGGCGATCGCCTCGGCGATGCCACGTTCTTCGGATTCAGGGCCCGGATGCGCGCCGGGCACATCGACGAAGGTGATCACCGGCAGGCCGAACCGCTCGGCGAGCTCCATGGCCCGCATCGCCTTGCGATAGCCCTCCGGATGGGGCATCCCGAAGCTGCGCCGGACGTTCTCCTCGGTGTCGCTGCCCTTCTGCTGCCCCACGACGACGACGCGCCGCCCATCGATCCGCGCGAGCGCCGTGACCATCGCGGCGTCGTCGCCGAACAGCCGGTCGCCGTGGAGCTCGACGACGTCGTCCGCCATCGCGGCCAGGAACTCCAGCGTCCTCGGGCGCTGGAGCGAGCGAGCCATCTGGACGCGTGCCCACACCGCGTCCCGCGCATCGCTGCCGATCGTATCGAGCGGTGTGGACGGGATCGGGGCAGGGATCGAGTTCTCACCGTTTCGACCGTCGCCGTTGCCAGGGTCGGCGGAGGCCAGGCCCTGGCTGACCTGCGGGTCCTCGCTTCCGGTCGCCAGCTCGCCGACCCGGTCGGCGATCGTGGTCAGAAAGGACAGCGGCCGGAACGCCGGGACACCGTTATCCGGGTCGACGATCGTCGGACGCACGCCGCGCACCGGGACCGCGCGCAGGATGGCCGCCAGCTCGTCACGCAGTTCCGGGCGGGCCACGACGCGGTCGACGAAACCGTGGGCATACAGGAACTCGCTGCGCTGGAAACCCGGCGGCAATTCGCCCGCGATCGTCCCGGCGGTGACGCGCGCACCGGCGAACCCAAGCAGAGCGTTCGGCTCGGCGATGTTCACGTCGCCGACCGCCGCGAACGAGGCGAACACGCCGCCGGTCGTCGGGTCCGACAGGACCGAGATGAACGGCACGCCTGCCGCGCCGAGGCGCTCGATGGCGCCCAGGGTCTTGGCCAGCTGCATGAGCGCCAGCGTGCCCTCCTGCATCCGGGCCCCGCCCGACGCGCTGACGATGACCAGTGGCCGTCGGTGCAGCAACGACGCCTCCGCGGCCCGCGTGACCTTCTCGCCGACGACCGCACCCATCGAGCCGCCCATGAACCCGAAGTCCATCACGCAGATGCTCACGGGCGTGCCGCCGATCGAGCCGATGCCCCACACGGCCGCATCGCGCATGCCAGTCGCCAGCTGCGCCGCAGCGATCCGGTCCGGGTATGCCTTCTGATCGACGAAGCGCAGCGTATCCACGGACTGCAGCCCGGCATCCTGCTCGGTCCAGCTGCCGTGGTCCAGGAGGTGCTCCAGGCGTGCGGCGGCCGACAGGCGGAAGTGGTGACCGCAGGTCGAGCACAGGCGCAACGCCTTGTCGAGCTGCTTGTTGAACAGCATCGTCGAGCAGCTGGGGCACTTCGTCCACAGGTCGGGCGGGTAGACGTCCCGCTTGGCGCGGAACGACGGCAGCTTGATCGGCATCAGACGGTCCTCGTCCGGGCGACCGCGCGGACGGCGCGAGCCATGGTCGTGCCACGAGAGGGATGGGTCCAGCGCCAGGCGACGATGGCCGCGCCCGCCAGCGACAGGGCCGCTGACGTCAGCATGCCACCGATGACGACCGGTCGGATCGTGCCAGTGGACGCCGGCGTCGTCCCGGTCGGGAAGGGCATCATCTCGCCCACGGCCTCCGGTGCCCGACCCGCGGCGACGGCCGCGAGCGTTGCCGCCAGTCGCTCCTCGAAGCGGAATGACGGATGGAAGCGCGGCAGGTCGGCGGAGAGCCGGACACCGGCGCGCCGGACGTCGCTCGGTACATCGGTCGGGTCGGCCGGCCGGCGCGCCAGCAGCGCCTCGAGATAGCGATCCACGACGAAGGCCTCCACGTCGTGGTCCCGGGAGGAGGTCATCGTCGCTCGCCCAGCTGGTCGGCGACGCGGCGCAGCCCGCGATGGATCAGGACCCGGACCGCACCTTCGGAGCGACCGAGGATCGCGGCGATCTCCGCGGTCGACAGCTCGTGCACGAACCGCAGGACCACGGCCTGGCGCCGATCGTCGGGGAGCGTCGCGATGGCCCGCCAGGCCTCGGCGGCGGCCTCGTTGCGCACGGCGATGGCCTCCACGTCGGTCGCGGCTGCGATCGTCGCCAGCGATTCCAGCGGAGCCTCGGGGTGGCGGCGCAGCGTGCGACGCCGTTCGGCGATCGCGTTCCGGGCGATCCGATACAGCCAGACCTTGAACGTGGACGCGTCCTCCCCATCCTCCGGCGTCGCGCCCTCGCGGAACCGCGGCAGGGCGGCGAGCGCGGCGAGGAAGGTCCGCTCCGTCGCGTCCTCCGCCTCGTGCGGGTCGCGCAGCTCGTAGACGGCGAGGTTGTACACCTGGGCCACGTACTTCCGATACAGGGGCTCGAAGGCGGCAGGGTCCGCCCGGGCGGCCTCCACGAGCGCTCGGTCGCGATCGAGCGGGATGACCCGGGCAGCGTGGGCCCCCTCCGTTCGGCCCACCTTCCAGAATGCCGGTCGGGCCATGCCGTTACACCCCGACCATGGCGTGCCGGATCTCGCCGACGAGGATGGGCCGCTCGCCGCCTGGTGCGGCCGGGTCATCGATGACCAGCGCCCCGCTGGAGACGTCGACGCCGAGTGCGCGGACCGTGCTGACCGAGCCATCCGGTGCGACGAGGTCGACATCGCGTCCGGTCGTCAGTTGTCGCGCGGTCCAGTCGGCAACGTCGAACCGGCCGCCGCGAAGCGCCTCGATGCGGGCTTCGAGGCGGCCCAGGAACCCGTCCAGCAGCGCGCCGTGATCGATCGGACGACCGTGGGACGCCTCGCGCAGCGAGGTCATCGAGCCCGCGAGCTCGGGCGGGAAGTCCGCCGCCGCCCAGTCGGTGTCGATACCGATGCCGATCACGACGCGCGCGTCCGCCGTCCCCAGCCCCTGTGTCTCGCCGAGGACGCCGGCGACCTTGCGGACCTCCGTCGCGCGCTGGGGTGCCACCGGGATCTCGGTCCCGTCGTGGGTCTCGATGACGAGGTCGTTCGGCCACTTGAGGCGGATGGCGAGGTCCGGCAGACCAGCGGCCTCCTCCGCCGCATCGGCCATCGCCAGGGAGACGGTGGCAGCCAGGCGCCAGACCCGCTCGGGATCCAGCCACGTCGGACGGAACCCGACCGACAGCAGGAGGGCGGCCCCGTCCGGCGCGATCCAGGCCCGGCCATCGCGGCCGCGGCCGGCGGTCTGGCGGTCAGCGAGGGCGAGACAGACCTCGGGCGTGCCGTCGGCCAGCCAGCCGCGCACGACGTCGTTGGTCGAACCGACGACGGGGAAGCGTTCCTGGCGGGCGATGAACTCCGGCACGATGGGGTCGGCTCAGCCGGCCGCAGCGACCTCGACCGGCTCCGGTCGCTCGAGTTCGAATGCGTCATGCAGCGCTCGCAGCGCGGTCTCGAGATCGGCCTCGGCGATCATGCAGGTGATGCGCACCTCCGAGGTCGAGATCATCTCGATGTTCACGGACGCATCGGCGAGCGTGCCGAACATCCGCGCCGCGTAGCCCGGCGCGTTGTGCAGGCCAGCCCCGACGATGCTGACCTTGGCCACGCTGGCGTCGGTCGTCAGCTCCCGCGCCCCGAGGTCACGGACGATCGGCTCGAGGGTCTTCTTCGCCCTGGCGAGCTCGACGCGCGGAACGGTGAACGACAGGTCGGTCGCACCGCCGTGCCCGACGTTCTGGACGATCATGTCGACGTTGACACCGGCCTCCGCCAGCGGGTCGAAGATGGCGCGAGCGATGCCTGGCTTGTCAGGCACGGCGACCAGCGTGACCTTGGCCACGTTCCGGTCGTGGGCGAGCCCACGGACCTTGTTGCGCTGTTCCACTCGCGGGTCCTCCTTGATGCGCGTGCCTGGAGCGTCCTCGAAGGAGCTCAGGACCTCGATGACGACGCCGTTGACCCAGCCGAGCTCGACCGCCCGGACCTGCATGACCTGGGCGCCCTGGTGGGCGAGTTCGAGCATCTCCTCGTAGCCGATGATGTCGAGCTGGCGAGCCTGGGGCACGAGCCGCGGGTCGGCCGTGTAGATGCCGCGGACGTCGGTGAAGATCTGGCACCGATCGGCGCCAAGGGCCGCTGCCAGGGCGACCGCGGTCGTGTCGCTGCCGCCGCGACCCAGGGTCGTGATCTCCTGGCGCCCGACGGCCGTCGCGCTCTGACCCTGGAAGCCTGCGACGATGACGACCTTGCCGCGCTCGACTTCATCGCGGACGCGCACAGGCTCGATCCCGGCGATGCGCGCGCGACCGTAGGTGCCGTCGGTCGTGATGCCCGCCTGCGCCCCGGTGAGGCTGATGGCATCCACGCCGATCGCGTGGAGGGCCATGGACACGAGGGTCGCGCTCTGATGCTCGCCGGTGGCGAGCAGCACGTCGAGCTCGCGGGCATCCGGTTCGTCGGTGATGCCCGCGGCGAGGCCCAGAAGTTCGTCCGTCGTGTCGCCCATCGCGGACACGACGACGACCAGGTCGTTGCCGGCCGCACGCTCGCGCGCGATGCGCCGGGCAACCCGCTTGATGCGGTCGGCGCCGGCGACGGACGAGCCGCCATATTTCTGGACGACGAGGGGGGATGACATGGCCCGCGCATTCTACCGTGGCGCGATTCCGGGCCCAGTCGGACGCAGATCGGCAGCGCCACGCCCAGCGAGCGCCGAGGGCCGCCGCGTCGTGCCGCGCCTATCGCTTGGCGAGGTTCCAGCCGACCACCACGACGGTCACGAAGAGCAGCAGGTAGAAGAGGCCGCCGGGCAGGGCCTGGTTGCCGGCAGCGACCAGGCCGCGCAACGCGCCGCCGATCGCGTCGAAGGCGCCGGCCACGAGTCCCGTGATGCCGTCCCCGATCGAGTCCACGAATCCACCCACGACGCGAGTGTGACCCGTGCCGTCAAGGAACACGTGCGCAGCCGCGCAGCTCGCGTCGCGCCCTTGTGCGCCGCCGGGCGTCAGCCCTGGCTGAGGATCCTGGCGCCCGGGTTGCGCGGACTCGCGACGATCACACGACCGGGCAGGTCCGTGTCCGCGGCGACGGCCATCACGGCGGCCTCGATGCGCGTGATCGTTGCGACGTTGTCGGCGAAGGCGAGGATCGTGGACCCGGCACCGGACAGACACGCGCCAAGCGACCCGGCCTCGCGAGCTGCGGCAACCAGCCGCGGCAGCTGCGGGTAGACGGCTGCGCGATACGGCTCGTGGAGGCGGTCGACCGTCAGTCGCGCCAGCAGGTCCGTCCGGCCGGAGGCGAGCCCGGCCACGCCGACCGCCACCGCGCCGAGGTTCGCGACGGCATCGGCCAGTGGCACGGTCTTGGGCAGCGCCCGGCGCATGTCCGTCGTCGGCAGTCGCAGATCCGGGATGAACAGGACGGCGCGCAGGTCGCGCGGCGCATCGAACCGAAGGGCTTCGACGCCCTCCGCGGTGTGGGCCGACACGACGAAGCCACCCAGCAGGGCCGCGGCGGCATTGTCCGGGTGCCCCTCGACGTCGCAGGCGATGCGCAGCTTCGCGGCCATGTCCAGGGTGCCGCCGAGGAGCGCGTCTGCGGCGAGGATCCCGGCGACGGTCGCTGCGGCTGATGAACCGAGACCCCGCGAGAGCGGGATCTGGTTGCGCATCTCGATCCGCCAGCCGACACCGTCAGGCAGCGCTCCGCGTGCCTCGCGCAGGGCCGTCTCCAGCCCCTGGACGAACCGGTTGTCGCGGTCCTCGGTCAGTTCCTCCTTGCCCTCGCCATCGACCGTGAGCTCGATGGCGCCGCGACTCCAGCCGCGGACCTCGAGCTCTACCCGGTTGACGAGGTCGAGGGCAAGCCCGAGGCAGTCGTAGCCGGCTCCGAGGTTGGCCGAGGACGCCGGCACCTCGACGACCACGCGGCGACCGTCGAGCTCCGCGAGCCAGTGACGAGCGGTCATCGCGGGACTACGACCAGCCCAGGGCGACGGCGACGGCACCGACGGTCGGGGCCGAGTCGAGAACGCCCGGGACCTGCGACTCGGCGGTCTTCGGATCCTTCAGCCCGTGGCCGGTCAGGACCGCCACGACGGTCATCGCCGGGTCCAGCTCGCCGCGCTCCGCCATCGCCCGGACGCCCGCCACGCTGGCCGCGGACGCTGGCTCGCAGAAGACGCCTTCCTGGCGAGCGAGGTCGCGGTAGGCGGCGAGGATCTCGTCATCGGTCACCGCCTCGATCCGCCCGCCGCTCTCATCACGCGCCGCGATCGCCTTGTCCCACGATGCCGGATCGCCGATGCGGATGGCCGTGGCGATGGTCTCGGGCGCATCGACACGTCGGCCATGCACGAGCGGGGCCGCGCCCGCGGCCTGGAACCCCCACATGTGCGGGGTGGCATCCATCAGGCCGGCGTCTGCGTACGCCCCGAAGCCCGCCCAGTAGGCGCTGATGTTGCCGGCGTTGCCGACGGGGATGGCCAGGATGTCGGGCGCTCGACCGAGGTCATCGCAGATCTCGAACGCCGCCGTCTGTTGGCCGAGGAGCCGGAACGGATTGACCGAGTTCACGACGGTGACCGGGTGTTCATCCTGCTCGGCGAGCGAGCGCACGATGGCCAGCGCCTGGTCGAAGTTGCCATCGATGGCGACCACCCGTGCGCCCGCGACCAGCGCCTGGAGCAGCTTGCCCAGGGCGATCTGGCCTCTCGGCAGGATCACGATGACCTCCAGGCCCGCGGCGGCACCGTAGGCGGCGGCGCTCGCCGAGGTATTCCCCGTTGACGCGCAGACGATCGCCTTCGCGCCCGATTCGAGGGCCTTGGCGACGGCCACGACCATGCCGCGATCCTTGAACGAACCGGTCGGGTTCTGTCCCTCGACCTTGAGATACAGGTTCGGCGCCCCGATCGCTGCCCCGAGCCGCGGGGCGTGCACGAGCGGCGTCGCGCCTTCTCCCAGCGTGAGCGATGGGGTCGCGTCGGTCACCGGCAGGAAGCGGCGGTAGCGCTCCATCAGGCGCGGGCGCGGCTCAGTCATCGACCGGGTAGAGCGTCACATCCGCCCCCTCCGGCAGGATGCTCGCAAAGGCCTCGCGCGCCTCGGCCAGGGTCACGACCTCACTGCGGATCGCGGTCCCGTCCTCGAAGCCGACCGTGGCGGCTTCGTCGAGGGCGGTCGGCAGAGTCACGTCGCCGCGGACTGCCGGAAGGAACGCATACCAGTGGCGCGGCTGGTCGAGCGGGTCGGACGCGCGTCCGGCCGCATCGGTCGCGGGCTTGAGACCGGCCCATGTGCTGCCGACGCCGCGAGCCACCGCGACGAGGTCGCCGAGGACGGCGCTGCTGGTGGCCGGTCCGCCCGCACCGGGTCCGCTCAGGCCGACCGTGCCCAGCGGGTCGGCATCGATCTCGATCCGGTTCAGGACGCCATCGGTCCAGCCGAACGGGCTGTCCGCGGGCACGGCGGTGGGAACCACAGCCGCCTGCACGCCACCATCGGCGTCCACCGAGGCGCTGGCCAGCAGCTTGATCGTCAGGCCAAGGGCGGCCGCACCCTCCAGCTCCTGGTCGGTGACGCCGGTGATGCCGGGCATCCCGTCGCCGCGGACCGTCGGCGGGCGTCGGCCGACCGTCGCCGGATCCAGCCAGCGTCCGAACGCCAGGCGAGCCAGGATCACGAGCTTGTTGACCGCGTCGTCGCCCTCGACGTCGCCGGTCGGGTCGGCCTCGGCATAGCCGAGCTCCTGCGCGTCGATCAGGACGTCGCTGTACGGCCGCCCGTCCTGGGCCATCGCGGTCAGGATGTAATTGGTCGTGCCGTTGACGATGCCGCGGATGCGCGAGATGTCGTTGCCAGCGAGATCGAGCGCCAGCGGTCCCAGGACGGGGATGCCGCCGGCCACGGCCGCCTCGAACCGGAGTGCCGTCCCGGTCCGCCGGGCGATCGCCTCCAGCTCCGGGCCGTGATGGGCGATGACGTGCTTGTTGGCGGTGACGACGGCCTTGCCGGCGCCAAGCGCCGCGGCGATCAGGGTTCGTGCGGGCTCATCGCCACCCAGGGCCTCGACGATGATGTCCGTATCAGGATCGGCGACCAGGTGCGCCGGGGCATCCGTCAGCAACTCCGGCGGCAGGCCGGGATCGCGCGCTCGTCCGAGGTCACGGACCGCGATGCCCGCGAGGACCAGTGGCGCGCCGTCTCCGGTGCCGAGCCGGGCGCCACGCTCGATGAGCGCATCGATGACGGCGCGGCCGACCGAGCCCGCACCGAGTACGGCGACACGAAGGGGGGCGCGGCTCATCGGGACGAGGGTGACAGGAGGTGGCGCATCGCCCGGAATGGTAGCGGACGGGTCCCCCTCGGATGCTCCGGGTGATCGGCCGGTGGGTGGCGTCCGCTACACTCGGCGCCGATGACGACCGAGATCGCCCCAGCCCCGACGCCCGCTCCGGCCGCGGATCCGCGGCCGCGGATCTTCTCCGGCATCCAGCCGTCCGGCGCGCCACACATCGGCAACGATCTGGGAGCCATCCGGAACTACGTGCGGCTGCAGTGGGAGTACGAGGCGATCTACTGCATCGTCGACTACCACGCGCTCACGAGCCTGCACGATCCCGAGCGCCTGCGCCGGCAGACGCGCGAGATGGCAGCCGCGCTGCTGGCCCTCGGCCTGGACCCGGAGCGCTGCACCCTCTTCGTCCAGAGCCACCGTCCCGAGCACACGGAGCTCGCCTGGCTGCTGATGACCGTCACGCCGGTCAGCTGGCTCGAGCGCACGCCGACGTACAAGGAGAAGAAGGCCAACCAGCCGGACGACGTCAACCACGGACTGCTGACCTACCCCGTCCTGCAGGCCGCGGACATCGTCATGTACAAGGCGTCGCTCGTCCCGGTCGGCAAGGACCAGGCCGCCCACCTGGAACTGTCACGCGAGATCGTGCGCGCCTTCAACGCGCGCTACGGCGAGACGTTCCCCGAGCCGACGGCGGTCCACACGGAGTCTCCGATCGTGCTGGGCACCGACGGTGTCCGGAAGATGAGCAAGTCGATCGGCAACACGATCGATATCTTTGCGCCGGCGGACGAGATCAAGAAGCAGATCATGAGCATGGTCACCGATACGAAGCGCATCCTGCGCACGGATCCGGGACGGCCGGAGGTCTGCAACGTCTGCCAGCTCCATCGCAGCTTCGGCGACGACTACGAGGAGATCTGGGACGGCGAGCGCACCGCGCGGACCGGCTGCGTGGACACCAAGCGACTGCTCGCCGAGCGGGTGCTGACGCACTACGCCGAGGCGCGCGAGCGCTATGCCGAGCTGATGGCCGATCCGGCGCACATCGACCGGGTGCTCGACGAAGGGGCGGAGCGGGTGCGACCGATCGCCACCGCAACGATGGCCGAAGTCCGCGACAAGATGGGCCTGCGGTAGGCCCGACGTGACCGACGCCACCGGCCTCGTCGGCAGGGATCGACGACTGGTCAGCGCGATCCTGATCCTGGCCACCGTCGTCCTGTTCTTCGTGGCGGTCAACCTGGCCGCCTCGGCCGTCGGCTTCTTCTCCGACATCCTGCTGTCGTTCTTCCTGGCGTGGCTGCTGGCCTTCATCATCAGCCCGGTCGTCGCGCGCATCGTGGCGGCCATCCCGCGTCTCCCGTGGGTCGTTGCGACGGTCCTCGTGTACACGACCATCGTCGTTGCGCTCGGCGGCATCATCATCGTCGTCGCCCAGGCCCTGACGAACTCCATCGTCCAGTTCGCCGCGTCGATCCCGGACATCCAGGCCGACCTGCCCGTGATGCTCGCGCCGGTCCAGGGGTGGCTCGATTCATTCGGCCTCGGCCAGATCGACCTCGCCGCGCGGGCCGCCGATGCGCTCGCGAATTTCGACGACGTGGCCGCTGGGCTCCTCGTGCCACTCCAGTCGATCGCCGCGGCCAGCGTCGCCGCGATCGGCACGATGCTGATCGTGTTCCTGCTGTCCATCTACATGGTCATCGATCGCGATCCGATCATGGCCTTCCTGTTCCGCCTCGTCCCGCCGTCGTACGCCGATGAGGCACGACTCCTCCAGACGTCGGTCGCCCGCTCGTTCGGCGGATTTCTGCGTGGCCAGGCGCTGATGGGCGCCGTGTACTTCGTGATCGCTCTCGTCACGGGCCTGGTCTTCGGTCTGCCGCTGGTCGCGCTGACGTCCGTCTCGGCTGGACTGCTCCAGGCGATCCCGTTCTTCGGCCCGTTCGTGTCGTGGGCGCCGCCGGTCCTCGTGGCCCTGGTCCTGGCGCCGGACGCCCTGCTCCCGGTCTCGCTCGTCATGCTCGCCGGGTGGTTCGTGATCATGAACGTGCTCCAGCCACGGATCATGCAGGGCGCGGTGGGCATCCACCCGATCGTGGTCCTCGGTTCCGTGCTCATCGGGTCGCGCATCGCGGGCATCCCGGGCGCGATCTTCGGGATCCCGATCGCGGCTGTGGCGTCCGCGTTCTTCTTCCACTACCTCCAGCGCTCGACCGGCGACCGGACCGTCGCGGGACGGGCGGCGCGTCGCCTGAGCGAGCGCGAGGGCCGGCCGGTCCACGTCCCGCGCGAGCCGGAACCTGGCCAGGCTATCGACATCGATGCGGGCCCGCGATGACCGACGAGACCGGCCAGGATCCCACGGTCCCACCGCGCGACGCTTCTGAGGCTCGCGAGGTGCCTGACATGACCCGGGAGCGCGCCCGTTCGGAGCGGCGCGACGTCGATCTGGAGCGCGGTGAGCCGGTCGCCGGCGGCACGGCCCGTGGCGGTCCCCGAGCCCTGCGCATGCCAACGGGTCCCCGTCCGGAGTGGACGAGTCGGCCGCGGATCCTCGTGACCAACGACGATGGCGTGGAGTCGCGCGGGCTCCTCGCCCTGAAGCAGGCACTCGAGGTGATCGGCGACGTGACCGTGGTCGCGCCGGATACGAACCAGAGTGCGGTCGGGCACCAGAAGACGTTGATGCGGCCGCTGCGTGTGCGCGAACGGATCCTGGCCGACGGCTCGCCGGCCTATTCCGTTGATGGTTCGCCGACCGACGCGGTCAGCCTCGCCTTCCTCGGCTACTTCGACCACGGCTTCGACCTCGTGGCGGCGGGCATCAATTACGGGGCCAACCTCGGCGACGACATCACGTACTCGGGGACGGTCAGCGCGGCCATGGAGGCGGTCATCAACAACTGCCCGGCCTTCGCCATCTCGCAGGAGTACTACGAGCATCCGGACTTCACGCTCGCTGGCTACGCGGCGGCGATCGTGGCCCGCAACATCCTGAGCGAGGGCCTGTCGCGCGGGGAGCTCGTCAACGTCAACGTGCCGGCGGCGACCCTCGAGACGTGCGGGGGCATCGAGGTCACGAGGCTTGGGCGACGGATCTACTCAGATCAGCTCGTCGAGCGGCTCGACCCGCGCGGCATCCCCTACTTCTGGATCGGCGGGCCTCCCCCGTCCGGCCTCGCGGTCCCCGGCACGGACTACCACGCCGTCGTGAATCGGCGCATCGCCGTCACCCCCATCCATCTCGACCTGACCGGTCGCCGGCTGCTCCGTCGGCTGAAGGAATGGTCGTGGACCCTTCCGGATCAGCCTGGCGGCCCGCCCGCGCCATCCATCCCGGCCGCCGACGCGCCGACCGGTCCGATCGACCCGGTCCCCGACGCCGGCTGAAGTGCGCCGATGGCGCGTGCCATCGACGGCCGAGAACCCCGCCCGCGCGTCGATGAGGAGATGGCATGGATGAATTGTCCAGATTGAGCGCCGACCCGATCGGTGGCCTGTCCGGCGCGATCGAACAGAGCGGCGGGCTGGGCGGCATGCTCGACCAGCTCCGCGCCGGCGGACTCGGCGACGCGGTCGACTCGTGGGTGGGATCTGGGACCAACCAGCCGGTCGATCCGCAGCGACTTGGCGCGGCGCTCGGCCCGGACACGGTCGCGCGACTGTCGTCAGGCTCCGGGATCGACATCGCCGCGCTGCTGCCGATGCTGGCCGCCTTCCTGCCGCAGCTCATCGATAACCTCACGCCGGATGGTGCCGTTCCCGCTGGCGGCCTCGGCGGAGCTGCCGGCGGCGCCATTCCCGATCTCGGGGGCCTCCTGGGCGGTCTGCTCGGGTCCGCCGGGAGCACCGGCACCGGCGATGCGAACCCCGGGCTCGACGACATGCTCGGCGGCCTGGGCGGCCTCTTCGGAGGCGGCACGAAGGACCGCTGAGTCGCGGGCCACGGCCGGAGCCGGAGCGTCTCTTAGGCGGGCGAGGTCACTGGCGTGACCACAGCCACGCGCGCAGGCTCAAGCCGCTCCCGGACACATCGCGCGCCGCGTCTCGCCCGACGTAGCGAAGGTGCCACGGCTCCGGCTTGTAGCAGGTCGACCATGGGCTGTGTTCAGGCTGGTAGCTGACCACGAACCCGTATTCCCACGCATGCTCGGCGAGCCACTCGTCTCCGCCGTCAGCATCGACGGTCGTACCCAGCTGGTGCTCCGAATGGCCCGGGCGCGCGGCCGAGCGCAGGGCTTCGTCCTGCCCGAAGGTTGCCTCGAGGCTTGCGAACGTCCGCCGCTGCTGGGCGAAACTGCGGTAGGCGGAGGTCACGCGGATCGACACGCCATCGCGGCTGGCCGCCTCGATCAGCGCAGCCAGATCATCCAGCACGAATGCCCGAAGCGAAGCGTTACCCGGGATCCCGCGCTCCGTGAGGGACACGAGATCCATCGGCGCATATCCCGGCTCGATCCCGTACTCCTGATCGAGCAGCGTCCAAGCCCATTCGCCGTCGCCACGGTGCGGCGTCAGGCGGTCCCCGACGCGGCAGTCGCCGACAGGCCCTGCGAATGCCTCGACGGTAGCGTCGATCCTCAGGCCCTGGACGGTACCGGCGACACCTGCCAGCACGAGCGCGAGTGCCAACGCCGGACGCCAGCGAGCCCTGCGCCTACTCATGCCGGACCGAAGCAGGCCGGGTCATCCGCTCGAGCGGGGGCAGGGTCAGGGCGACGACGCCCATCGCAACGACCAGGCTTGCGCCGATCACGGCGACGAGGGTGATATCGGGCAGAGACAGGGTGTCGCTCGTGACCTTCAGCACCATGGTCCCCACGAAGGCGCCGAGGACAGCGCTGGCGACCGCGACGGCGGCCAGCGGGACGCCGGCCTGGAGCAGGATCATCGATCGAAGGGCGGAGACCGGCATCCCGGCGCTGCGCAGGAAGACGAACTGGCGCCGCCGGTCAAGGGTCGCTGTGGTCACCGCGACCGCCAGACTGCAGCCGGCCAGTGCAAGCGTACCGATCAACCCGAGCCCGACGATCCGGCCGATCTCCTGGAACTGGGTGTCCTGGGCGACGCGCTCGGACTGGAGACGGACGAACGCATCGGGAGCGGCGGCGATGACCGCAGTCCTGATCTGTTCGTCGAGCCCCAGTGAGCCATCCGTCGTGATGTACATGAGGTCGATCGGCAGACGCGATGCGTCGGACGGTACGGCGAGTGCGGACGGATCGATGAGGAACGCGGGCAGGAACCCGTCAAGCTCAGGACGGACCGCGAAGGGCGCTGTGCCCGGATCGGGCGGGATGTCGATAGCCACCCGCACGACGACGTCACCCTGGAGGGTGAGGTCTGGCACCAGCGCGTAGGTGCCGGCGAGATCGCTCTGATACGGCCGGTCGATGCCGCTCGCCGAGCACGAGGCCCCGACGAGATCGAGCACGCGCACCAGGTCCGAGCATGCCGCGACCCACCCGAACTCCCGGATACCCTCGGCGTCGGCCAGGGCGACCTTGCGGATCGGGACGGCGCCCGTGACACCGTCCAGCTGCTGGAGGCGCGCTGACAGGTCGTTCGGCAGCGATGAGCCGCCGCGGACATAGGCCAGGACACCGTCGGGCTGCATCAGCGGGTCGATGTCACGGCCAGCCTCGGACCGGGTATACGCGGTGAACGTGAAGAAGGCGCTGGCCACGAATACGGCCATGATCACCCCGGCGATGGCACCGAAGGAGCCGCGTGGCTCGTCCGACAGTCGTCGCGCTGCGAGCAGACTCGATCCACCACCGGCGACCCGCTGGAGGCCCACCCCAACGGCCGCGGTCAGCCATGGACCGACGTAGGCGAGCGCGCCGATGATCGATGCGAACGCGCCACCCACGAGGGCGAGCTTGAGCGCTTCCGGCAGGTCGCGGCTGCGGAAGACGGAGATGGCGACGAACATCGCTCCGAGCGAGATGACGAGGGTGAGGAGACGGGCGGCTCCTGGCCGTGGTGGGACCGACCGGCGCTGCACGCCGAGCGGCGTGATGGTCAATCGCCGCATCGTGACCAGCGCCCCGGCAGCGCCCACGATCTGGACCGCCAGCAGCATGACCACGGCCGCGGCGATCGGTGGCACGATCGATCCGGACCACCACGACGTGCCGTCGAGGGGGATCCTCGCGACCAGCGGCCTCGCGAGCAGGAACATGACGACGCCGCCTGCCGCTCCGAGGGTCGTGACGAGCAGCGCCTCCACGACAGCCAGGCGGCCGACCTGGGCCGGCGTGGCTCCAACGAGGCGGAGGGCGGCGAGCCGCAGGTCCCGACGCGCGGCGGACAGGCGGGTCGCGGTCGACACGAAGACCGCGACGGGCGTCAGGGCGCCGATCGCCGCCAGGACGACGATGAGCAGGCCGAGTGGCGGAAGATCGAGCGCCGCTGGGTCCGAGGCGAAGCCCGTGACCGGCACCCCATCGCCACGCAGGACCCGTGGTTCCGTGCCGATGACGGCGATGAGCTCATCCGGTGCGGCGAGGAGAGCATCAGGTAACGTGCCGACGATCCGGCCGATCCGATCGCCCAGCTGGTTCGTCGGCAGCTCGGTCATCAGCGTAGCGAGGGCCGGGGAGACGACTGCTTCGCCGGGGCCCGGCAGCTCGCTCAGACCGGGCGGGACCGGCGCTCCATCCGGCGAGCCTGCCGGCGCGACCTGCACGCGCGTGAGGAGGCGACCGCCGACGCGATCCTCGATGACCATCACCAGCGTTCCGTTGGTCGCATCCGTCGAGGGCAGCAGCGTGTCTCTCCAGGCCGTTCGCAGATCGCGGTCCGCGAGGGCAGGCGCGAAGGACAGCGCGAACAGCAGGATCGCCGTCCCGATGGCGACGGCCGTGGCGCTCAACAGGAGGGCCCCGACAGCGCCACGACCGCCGGACAGCGCCAGCCGGAGACCGAGCCGGATCACGACGCAGCCTGCGTCATGGAACGACCGTCGCGGACGATGATCTCGCGATGCGCGTAGGCCGCCACGCGGGCCTCGTGCGTCACGATGACGACGCTTGCGCCGGCGGACCGAGCGGCCGCGGTCAGGAGTTCCATGACCTGCTCGCCGGCGAGGGAGTCGAGGGACCCAGTCGGCTCGTCGGCAAAGATCACCGTCGGCTCGGTCACGAGGGAGCGTGCCACCGCGATGCGCTGTGCCTGACCACCGGACATGTCGCCGGGTCGACGACCCTCGAGCCCATCAAGGCCGAGCATCGGGAACCACGTGGCGGCACGGGCTTCGGCCTCACCACGAGCGACACCGCCAAGGAGCAGCGGCAGCGCGACGTTCTCGAGCGCCGTCAACTCGGGCACGAGCTGGCCGAACTGGAAGACGAACCCGAACGCGGTGCGGCGCAGCCGGCTTCGCTCGGTCTCCCCCAGGTCGTCGATCCTCCGCCCAGCGAGTTCGACCGACCCATGGTCGGGGGTCAGGATGCCGGCCAGGCAGTGCAGCAGGGTCGACTTTCCCGAGCCACTCGGGCCCATGATCGCGACGATCTCGCCGGCCGCGATCGCGACATCGATGCCGCGCAGTGCCTCGGTGCGGCCGAAGCGTTTGTGCAGGTCCGTCGCGACGAGGATCGGCGCCGCGGTCACGGGCTGGTCCGCGGCGTGACCGGCCAGGTCAGGGAACGACACGGTGGCGAGGGTCATCGGGGTTCCTCCAGGGGAACTGAGACGTTGCGGCGGAGGTCGTCGACGCGGGCGGCCGTGAGGTCCAGCCAACGCAGATCGGCCTCCAGGTGGAACAGGGCGTAGTCGGCGAGCAGCGCGATCGGCGTCGACGCGGACCGCCGGACGGTCGTCAACTCGCGCATCCGCGCAAGGTGCGCGCGACGTTCGGCATCGACGATGTCGGTGACGGCGCGGCCGGCCATGATCGCCAGCACGACCTTCGTGAAGAGCGCCGCCTGCAGGTGAGGCTCAGGCGCGAGCGGTTCGGAGATCCAGCGGTCGAGCTCCGCTCTGCCCGCCTCGGTGATCGCGTAGCGGTGCCGGTCAGGACCATCGACGCGCTCCACGCCATCGAGGACCACCCGGCCACGCGCCTCGAGACGCGAGAGTGTCGAGTAGACCTGAGCGAAGGCCACGGGCCGGTCTGGAGCGAAGTAGCGGTCCAGCAGGTGCTTCAGGTCATAGCCGTGGTGCGGCTCGTCGCGCAGGAGGCCGAGGAGGGCATGGGGTACGCTCATGCAGCGCACTATAAACTGCGTGTATAGCGACGTCAAGGCCCGCGCCTGCAGTCCTCCCGGACACGATGCAAACCGGGCGGGATCGAACAGGGAGCCGCGCAACCTTCGCGACTCGGGTGCCGCCGTATGGCGATCACGGCCACGGCTCAACCCGACCGGCCCCGGCTCGGGCCGGCCGCGTCAGCGCAGGGTGCGCGTCGCGAACGCCTCGAGTCGATCGAGCGCTACCGGCAGGTCAGTCCGGCCGAACCCAAGGCGGAAGTGGTTGCCGCCGACACCGAACTGCGATCCGGGCAGGAGCAGGACGCCTTCGGCCTCGACCAGGTCCGCCGCCCACATATCGATGTCAACGCCCGGCACGGTCAAGCGCGGGAACCCGACCGACCCCCCACTGGGCCGGACCCAGGTGAAGCGATCGGCCCACGCCTCGAAGAACGCGTCGAGCCTGGACATGTTGGCGTCCACGATCGCGCGCGACCGGGCCAGGATGACATCGGCGGCGCGCAACCCGATGAGCGCCAGGATCTCTGACGGGGCCGACGAACAGATCGTCGTGTAGTCCTTGAACGCGGCGCAGCGCGCCAGCAACTCGCGTTCGCGGGTCGCCAGCCAGCCGATCCGAAGCCCAGCCATCGCGAAGGACTTCGACATCACACCCAGCGACACGCCGCGCATCGAGGCCTCGGCACCGGCCGGGAGGCGGTCGCCGGGATCGAATTCCAGGTCGCGGTAGACCTCGTCGACGAGCAACGTCGCGCCCGCTTCGTCCGCGAGGGCCGCGATAGCGTCGAACGTGGCCCGGTCCGGCAGCATCCCCGTCGGATTGTGTGGCGCGTTGATGACGATGAGCCGCGTCTGTGGCGTCACCTCGGACCGCAGCCGATCAAGGTCGATCGCCCAGTCGTGCGCTTCGTACAGCTCGTGGAGCGTCACGTCGGCACCCGTCGCGCGGGCGACCTCGTACAGGCTCTGGTACCCGGGCCACGTGACGATGGCGTGGGCACCCGGTTCCATGAGGACGTTCGTCAGGCAGAAGATCGCTTCCTCGGCGCCGGCGAAGACGAGGACATCCTCCGGCTCGAGCCCGGTGTATCGCGCGGCGATCGCCTGGCGCAGCAGCGGGTGGCCGGTCGATTCCGTATAACCGAGCGTCAGCCCGTCCCATAGCGCGCGCGTTTCGTCATCGGCCAGCGCGAGGACCTCCGACATCGGATACCCCTGGACATCCGATGCGCAGAGCAGGTGCTCGACCGCGAATTCCCAGCGCGCGAAGAACCGCTCCAGCGCGAATTCTTCGATGCGCATCCGGGGACCTACCGGCCGACGCGGGCCAGGGCGCTTGCGGCGGAGACGAAGGCGGCCTGTTCGAGGCCGCTCCCGACCACGACCCACGTCGCGCCATCGATCGGTGCGACCACGACCGCGAGCCGGCCGTCACCAAGCCGGAACAGCGAGCCGGACAGGTCGCCGTACGCCGCCGCGCCCAGATCGTCGCCGGTCGGCAGGCAACTCGTCGCGGCGCAGGCCGTGCCTTCGCGCAGTTCCAGACGGGTCCCGCCGGGGCCTCGGTAGGCGATCTCCAGCCAGCCGCCACCCGCCAGCCGATACTGGCCGGAGTCGACGAACCAGCCGGAAGGCAGGACTGGGCAGTACACAGGCCAGGCCACGACCTCCGCGATCGACGCGAAGAACTCGCGGTTGTCGTCGCTGCCCGCGCACCGGGCGGCGGCGCCGGGATCCGCCGAGCCGGATGGCGACGCGGACGGGTCGGGCGTGGGCTCAATGGTCGGTTCGGCCGTCGGCGGCTCGGTCGTCGTGGGCTCCGGCGTCGCACTGTCCGTCGGGGCCGGAGCGGACGTGGTCGGCACCGAGGTCGGCCCGTCGACGGGCGGCGACTCCGACCGTGTGGCAGCCGGGACACAGGCTGCGACGGCCAGGGTGGCAGCGAACCAGAGGGTCAGAAGGGACCGGCGGCGGCGGGGACCGGTCGGTCCAGGCGCGCTCGATCGTGCAGGCGTCACGCGCCGGAGCGTAGCACGCGCGGCGTGGAGGCTCGCGGCTTCACGAGGCGGACAGGCGCACGAGCGCCGGATCCACCCCGAAGACCGACCGGATGTGCTCGTCGTCCAGGGTGCGCCGGGCAGGCCCATCCGCCACAAGCCGCCCGTTGGCGATCATCGCGATTCGCGGGAAGAAGTGGGCCGCAAAGGCCAGGTCGTGGAGGACGGCGATGACCGTCGTCCCCTGCTCGTTGAGCTCGACCAAAAGGCGCATCACGTCCACCTGGTGCCGGATGTCGAGGTGCACCGTCGGCTCATCGAGGATCAGGATGGGCGCCTCCTGGGCGAGGGCCAGAGCGATGAACACCAGTTGCCGCTCGCCCATCGACAGCGTGCGGACGTCGCGCTCGCGCAGGTGGGGGATACCGACGCGCTCGATGGCGGCGTCGACGGCCGCTCGATCCGTGCCACGCAAGCCGGTCAGCGGCGGCTCGTACGGCAGCCGGCCGAGAGCCACGACATCGACGACCGGCATCCCGAACGGCAGCTCCTGGAGTTCCGGCACGACGGCCAGTGTCCGGGCCACGGTCCGCCGATCGATCGAGGCGAGCGGCGAGCCGCACAGCAAGACGGCACCGGCAGTGGGCGTCACCATGCCGGTGAGGGCGCGCAGCAAGGTGGACTTGCCGGCGCCATTCGGGCCGACGAGCGCGAGACGCTCCCCCGCCCCGACGGCCAGGTCCACGTCCGCGATGATCGTCTTGCGGCCATACGCGACGGAGAGCGCTGACGCGGCCAGGATGGGCACCCCGGCATGCGCCGCGGCGGCGACCGCGTCCGCCGGAGAGGGCGCCGCGTCCAACGGCGGGAGCCCGAGCGTCGTCACAGCTCGTACCGCACGCGCGACCGTCCGAGCAAGAGGACGAAGAACGGCGCCCCGAGCAGTGCCATCACGACCCCGACCGGGATGTCGCCCAGGAGCCGGGCCACGAGATCCGCCGCCGACAGCAGCCACGCGCCTGCCAGTGCCGAGACCGGGACGACGACGCTGGCCCGCGGACCGACGATGAGGCGGACGACGTGCGGGACGACGAGGCCCACGAACCCGATCAGGCCACTGATCGCGACCCCTGCCGCTGTCGCCATCGATCCGAGCGCGAGCAGGGCCCGGCGCTCGCGGCGCACGTCGATGCCCAGGTGGTGGGCGGCGGCATCCCCGAGCAGCATCCCGTCCAGGGCACGAGCGCGCCGGAACACCAGCAGGCAGGTCACGATGATCAGCGGCGCCGCGAGGGCGAGGCGCTGCCACGACGCTGCCGCGAGGCCGCCGAGCAGGAACGAGAAGATCTGGCGCAGCTCGGATCCGGACACGTACATGGCCAGGGTCAGGAAGGCGGTCAGCACGGACGCGATGGCGTAGCCGGTGAGCAGCAGGCGGGTCAGCCCACCGGGTCCGCCGCCGCCGCCGAGACGGAAGACGAGCCACGCCGCGAACAGGGCGCCCCCGAACGCCAGTCCGTGCAGGAGGCTGAACGCGAGGAACCCGATCTGGATCGGCAGGACCACCGCGACGGCCGCGCCGAGGGCCGCGCCGGACGCCGTCCCAAGCACGTACGGATCGGCGAGAGGGTTGCGCAGCAGGCCCTGGAAGACGACGCCGGCGACGGCCAGGCCGGCGCCGATCACCATCGAGGTCAGGACTCGCGGCACGCGCAGGTCCCACACGATCGTCTCGATGGCCGGCGACCAGGTGATCCCGACATCGATGCCGAGCGTCCGGTGCAGGACCACGCCGAAGGTCTCGACCGGCCCGATCGACACGGTCCCCAGGCCCACGCCGGCCGCCAGCGTGGCGACGAGCACGACACCCGCGAGCAGGCCCATGCGCAGCGGCCGGCCTCGGACCCAGGCGGCGACGCCGTGGGTCCCGAGGCTGCGCTGGAGTGTGCCGGCCGTCATCGGCGGCCCTACGGAGCCGCCGGCAGAGCGACGTCCGGCCAGATGCCGGTCGCCAGGTTGCGCAGGCCCGTGGGCAGGCGCGGGCCGGGACGGGTGATGACGGTGTCCTCGACCGGGTGGATGGCGCCGTCCCTGACGGCCGTCATGACCGCCCATCCGGGCCGCGCCGTGACCTCCTCGGGGGTCGGCATGTAGAACGGATTCACCCCCAGCAGGATGACCTCCGGATCCGACGAGATGAGGACCTCGAGCGGGATCTCGTACGAGTTCGGATCACCGGTCGTGATCGCATCCCCACCGGCGAGGGTCACCATCTCCGCCACGAACGAGTCATCGGCCGGGGCGTAGATGGCGCCGGTGGTGCCGTCGTATCCGATCTCGTAGAAGACCCGCGGCGGCGTGCCGGCCGTCGCGACGGCGGCGCTGATGGCCGCGATCTCCGTGCGCATCGCCGTGGTCAGCTCGGTCGCCGCCTCGCTCGCACCGACAGCGCTGCCGATGAGCTCGATGTCGGCGTACACGGCCTCGACGGTCGGGGCGTACACGACCACGACCGGGATGCCGAGGCTGCGCAACTGGGCGACCGCGTCCGGTGGCGTGAAGCCGAGGCCTGCCGCGACGACGAGGTCCGCCTCGAGGGCGACGATCTGCTCGACATCGACGACGACGGTGAAGCCCTCGAATGCGATGACGTCGGGCAGCGCGGCGGCCTCGGCCGGGTAGTCGGATGCATTGTCCGTGGCGACGACACGATCGCCGGCATCGAGAGCGAAGAGGATCTCCGTGTTGGCCGGCGACAGCGAGACGATCCGCTGCGGTTCGACCGCCAGGTCGATGACCGTGCCCTCGTCGTCGGTCAGGCTGACCGGGAAGGCGGGTGTGGGCTCAGGGGTTGCCGCGGGCGTGGGCGACGACGTGGTCGCAGGCAGGGTGGAGCCGGTCGCATCCGGCGGGATGGAGGTGGTCGCGCCCGAGCAGGCGGCGAGGACCAGGGCGAGAACGACGAACAGGGCGGTGGTGACGGCGGGCAGCCGTCGGGATCGTGGCGACAAGGGAACGGGCCTCCGGGGACTGGCGATACCGGAGGAGGCCGTGTCGAAGAGACACGGACCCCCTCGCTTCGGACGGGTCGAAGGAGGGGGATCAGCTGGTCGAGGTCACGGTCCTGCCTACCTTTCTCTCGAAGGTTCGAGCATGCACCGTGGGGTCGGCGACCGGACTTGCACCCGAGCGGATCTCGGATGTTCACCGTAGCGGGACTGTGCCGGAATCTCACCGGCTTCGCGACCACGCGGCGTTGACGAGGATGTCGGGCCGGAGCGTAGCACACGGTCCCGCCGCAGCTACGTCGCAGCTACGTGGCAGCTACGTGGCCGCCGATAGGATGCCGACCTCGCCCTCCTCCCGCCACTCAGTCATCCCGTCGGAGGAGGTCAGTTCGATGGAGACACAGTGGGTCAGGCGGATCGGTCCGGGCATCGCGACGCTCGGCGCCATGGTCGTGGTCGCGGCGACCACGGTCGGAGCGGATACACGGTCCTGGTCCCCACCGCCCTGTGGTGGTTCGCCGGGGGTGATCGTGCAGGCGGATCGCGACGACGCTGGCGCGTGGTTCCAGGCGGACCCGCTGATCGTCGACGGCAGTCGGGCTGGGACAGCCCTGGCGATCGGCATCGATGGAGCTTCAGCGCGGGTGTTGACCCTGCCCAGCGAATCGTTCGCCGCTGGCCCGTACGGCGACATGATCCTCGTCGGTTCGGACGATGGCCGGACCTCGTCGCTGATGTTGCTGGACGCGACGCTCGGCTGCGCGTGGTCGGTCGGCGCTTCGTCCGATGTGATCCGGCGCGCAAGCCTGGCACCGGACGGGCAGACGATCTACGAGATGCGCGTGGCGCGGGCCACGCGGGCCGACCTCGGAATCTGGCGCCGCTCGGTCGACGGCCGGACGAAGCCCACCCGCATCCTGGCGCCGCTCCCATCCGATGACCGATTCGGACGTACGTTCTCGACAGGACTCACGTGGAGCGCCGATGGCCGCGTGCTCGCGGTCCGGTCCTGCGGTGAGCTCGCGTGCCGCATCCGGGTCCTGGACCCCGTCACGGGCGTTCATCGCGTGCTGGCCGACCCGACGCTGGGCGACATCGTGGGCCTGACCGCGGACCGGGTCGTCGCCCGCGGGGCATGCCGGGGTCTCCCCTGCCCCGTCATGTCCGTCCCGATCGATGGCGGCGATGCGACGCTCCTGGAAGGCGAGGCGGGCCTCGCGACGATGACCACGCTGGACGACGGCACGAGTCTCGTCGTGATGGAGGTCGGTCGGGGTGAGCTCGCGCTCCGCGCGGCCACACTTGACGGCACGACCTCGACCGACATGGGTCCGCTTGCTGACGGGCGTCGCCTCGTCCCGCCGGCGGACTCCGCGGGTCGCAGCGACACGCTGCCGCCGGGCTGGGTGGCGATCGTGCTGGCGGACTCGAACGCCGGAGGCACCCCATCGCCGGCCGAAGCCCGTCACGTTCCTGACGGCCGGACCGTCGCCCTGGATGAGGTGCCCCGATGATCCCGATCCGCACCACCGCCCGGTCCCTGTCTCGCGCGCGGCACCTGTTTCGCGCGCGGCACCTGGCCGCTGCCGCGGCCGTCCTGGCCGGGCTCGCCCTGCTTACCGGCGGGCTGCCTGCCCTGGCGCACGGTCCGGACCCGATCATGGGCGGCGCGCTCTTTGCGCAGGATCAGCGCCTCCTCTTCAAGTGGCGGACCGGTTCCGTCCCACCGGCGGCCATCGCGACCGCGATCAAGGCGGCGGCCGCCGATGTGAACCTCAGTCGAGGGTCGCGCGCCGCGACCTTCGCGTACGACTCGGCGGGCACCAGCCTGATCGGGTATGGCGTCGGCGCCACGTGTGGCCCGAACGGGATCGCCTGCTTCGACCGCTCCGGGGCGCCGGTGAGCTTCACGATGTGGCTGCGCGAGCAAGGCCACGTGTTCGACTGGGGCACCCTCAAGTGGTGCCAGAGCTATGCCGATCCACCGAACGGCTGCTACGACGTGGAGACGATCGCCCTCGATGAGTTCGGGCACGTCGAGGTTCTGAATCACCACGCCAACTTCGTCGACGAAAGCGACTATCTCGATGCCGTCGTCCAGGCGATCAGCCGAACCAAGCCGAAGGCCGGCTGGAATCTGCATGCCTTTGCGCGCTGTGATGTCGCCACCCTGCAACGGGAATACGACGTTCCGACCACGACGACGCTCATCTCGACGTGCCTCGACCTCGACACGATCCTGACCCTCAAGACCAGCGCGACGGCCGTGACCTACGGTGCCAGCGTGACGCTGACCGGTACGCTCAAGATCGAGGACCTCGCCGCGTACGATCGCCTGGGTGGGAACAGCCTGTCGCAACGCACGGTCAAGCTGCAGCGGCGGGCGGCTGGATCCAGCACCTGGGCGACGCTGGCGACCATGTCCCCGGGTAGTACGGCCGGCACATATGTCACGACGACCTCGGTCTCGACGACGTACGAATACCGCGCGATCTTCTCGACGCCGTCGAGCGAAGGGCTCAACGGCGCCACGAGTGCCACCATCAAGGTCGCGATGTCCGGCTGCGGCGGCTCCGTCTGCCCGCAGTCGCAGCCAGCCTCGCCACGATGAAGGATGGAGCCATGCACCCTCGTCGAACCGAACCCGCCCCCCGCCAGTTGATCCCCATCGTCGTGGCCGCGGCCGTCCTGGCCCTCGGGCTTGCTGCCTGCGGCGGCGCGGCAACCACCGAGCCGGCCTCGCTCCCACCGCCGATCGAGGCGACGCCGGCCGGCCCGGCGCCAGGGATCGAGGCACCGCCCGTCGGCACGCTCGAGGTCGACGGTGGCGATCCGATCGTGGGTGAACTCGGCACCTACACCTGGGGCGGCACGGGCTCAGCCTCGCCGTGGCTGCGCGGCATGCCGATCACCGTCGGCGTCGGTGAGCGCCTCGAGCTCCTGCTCGATCCAGCCATCGACATCGAGTCATGGTCGGCCCGCTTCGTCCCCTACGAGAGCGACGCCCCGACCGGCGCCGTGGCCCTCGGCAGCGGCGTCGGGGATCCCGCGTTCCCTGCCCCGCCTGCTGGCACCTGGACCGTCGAGGTCACGGTCGTCTTCGCCGATGCCCTGGGTGATGCCCGCTATGCCTGGGCCGTTCGCGTCGAGTGACGACGATCCGGGCGCACATGTCGAGGCCCGGCGTCACGCCGGGCCTCCACCGTGTCAGTCGTCGCGCGTCAGGGCGTCACGCCGTCACCGCCTCGGGGGCGCCGACGGCGAAGATCGAGACCTGGGCGTCCTCAGGCAGCATCACGCCCATCACCTTCTGCAGGGCGAGGAGATGGACGCACGAACCCCAACTCTCGAAGTAGTGGCAGGTGCATCGCCACTGGCCGGAGTCGAGCTTGACATGGTGCGTGTCATTGTCGCCACGGAAGGTCAGCGAGAGCTGGTCGATGGAGATCCGATCGAGTTCTCGCGCGTAGCGATTCGCCTTCTCGACCTTACCGATCAGTGAGCTATGCATCGCCGAATACCTCCGTCGCCCGATGGGCGTTCACGAGGCCGCCGTCCGGTCATGCACCTCGATCGGTGATGGCGGTCGCGTGCCCCATACGGTACACCGCGGCCGGGCCGCCGACCAGCCCAGGACGGCATCGAAACGGCGTCGGTCAGGGTGCGCTCGTGCCCTCGCGACCGAAGTCGTCCTCGAGCCGTACGACGTCGTCCAGCTCCGGCGTCGAGACCTCGATCAGCTCGCACCGATCGATCGCCTCGTAGCGATGGATCCGCCCGGTCGGCACGTGGCGCGACTCGCCGGGGCCCAATTCCTCGGACCGGACGACGCCGTCGTCGCCCTCCAGGTAGAGCCGGAGCCGGCCGGACGAGACGAAGATGGACTCGTCCTTGATGACATGCTTCTGGAGTGATAGTCGCTTGCCGGCCTCGATGACGAGGACCTTGCCGACATAGCGGTCGGTGAGGGCCCACAGGAGCTCGTGGCCCCATGGCTTGTCCACGCGCGGCGTGCCCGCGCTGCCGTCCGGCGGCGTCTCGCCGCTCATGCGCCGCGGACCAGGCGCTCGCCGGCGACGAGCAGGGCCTCGCGGACGTCAACGCTCGTGGCCTCGGTGTAGACCCGCACGAGCGGCTCCGTTCCCGACGCCCGGATGAGCAGCCACGACCCGTCGTCGAGGAAGAACTTGTAGCCGTCGTTCGTGTCAAGGACCACGGTCCGGGCGACCGGGGCGCCGGCCAGTTCGGTCGGCGCGGTCGCCGCGAGGTCGACCAGCAGGCGTCGCTTGGTCTCGGCGTACGCCGAGCGCTCGATGTGCACGTCGATGCGCCGGTAGAACGACGGTCCGGCGAGCTCATGGAACCGCTCGATGGCCGTGGACACCGGCCAGCGACCGGCTGCCCGCTCGCGCGCGAACAGGTCGAGCAGCAGCAGGTCCGCATACAGGCCATCGCGCTCCGGCAGGTGCATCCCGAACCCGAAGCCGCCCGACTCCTCGCCGCCCATCATCGCGCCGGTCTCGATCATCTTCGGCCCGATGTATTTGAAGCCGACCGGCGTCTCGTGGGTCTCGATGCCGTAGTGCTCGCCGAGCCGGCCGACCATCGAGGTGTTGTTGATCGACACGACGACCGGGTCGCGCCAGCCGCGATGCTCAGCGAGGTAGTACATCAGCAGGCCCGTGACCTGCAACTGATGGATGAACGTCCCCGTCTCGTCGGCGGCACCCGCGCGGTCAGCGTCGCCGTCGAGCAGCAGGCCCAGGTCGTAGCCGCCGCCCGCGATGATCCCCAGGGCCTCGTCCACGTGCGGTCGGATCGGCTCCGGGTTGACACCACCGAAGTAGGGATTGCGCTCCTGGTGGATCTCGTTGACGCGGATGCGCCCGCCGGCCAGGAGCCGGCTGATCCAGCCCGCACCCGATCCGTACAGCGGGTCGACCAGCACGGACATGTCCGCGTCGCGCAGCGCGTCGAGGTCAACCGTCCGGCGCACGAACCGCTCATAGCCGTCGTATGGGTCGAATGACTCGATGAGGCCGGCGGCCTCTGCGTCGGCCAGTGGCCGACGATCGATGACGGTCCCGTCGTTCACAGCCAGCCGGGCCTCGATGACCGACAGGATGTCCGCGCTCGCGGCCGATCCGCTGGGCGCCTTGACCTTGAACCCGTTGTCGGTCCAGGGGTTGTGGCTGGCGGTGATGACGATCCCCGCGGCGGCTCCGCGCTCCACGACCTCGTACGAGCACATCTGGGTCGGCACGGCCCGCACGGACAGCGCGACGGGGATGTCGTGGGCGGCGAGCACCTCCGCGGCGGCCGCAGCGAAGTGCTCGGAGGCGAACCGCCGGTCGTAGGCGATCACCACGCCCTTCGCGGACGCGCCCTGCTCCTCGACGTAGTGGGCGACCCCGTCGGCGCAGCGACGGACCGCGTCGAAGGTGAATTCGTCGGCGACCTTCGCGCGCCAGCCATCGGTCCCGAACACGATGGGCGCTGTCTGCGGGGTGGTCACCGTCACGGTCGGTCTCCTGGATCGCTGCAGCGGTCGATGAGCGCACGGATGCGCTCGATGTCAGGTGCCGCACCACGCAGGACCGCGATCGGCTGCGTGGCGGTCATGCTACCGCGCTCCGGCGGGATGATGACGCCAAGGCGTCCGTCCACGCGGCGCACGACGAGATCGCCGTGTTCGACCGTGACGGTTTCGCCGGCCTGCACGACGCCACCCTCGCCGCGCGCACCGATCCCGGCCAGCAGCGCCGTCCACGACCCGAGGTCGGACCAGCCGACGTCCATCGAGCCCATCACGACCTGGCGGTCGCGCGCGGCCGCTTCCATGACAGCCACGTCGATCGACACGGCCCGCTGGATCGATTCGTAGGCGTTTTGGAGCATCGATGGCGAATCGGCCATCGGGCCGATGGTCTGGAGCAGGCCCGTGTACTTCATGAGGGCGGCCCGGATGGCCCGTCGGCGCCACACGAAGATACCGGCATTCCAGGCCACGCCTGGCTCCTTGAGCAGATCGGCCGCCCGTTCCGCGTTCGGCTTCTCCTCGAACCGGAGGAGGCGATACGCATCGAGCCCGCCGACGTCCTGCCGTGTCGCGGGGTCGGGGATCAGGTAGCCGTAGGCCGTGGACGCGTCGTCGACCTGGACGCCCAGGGTCACGAGCGGCGCCTCGATGCCGAACGACCCGGAGCCGCTGGCCAGATGCGACGCCGCCGTCCGCAGCACCTCCCGATACGTCTCGGCACGCGCGGGATCGATGTGGGCGTCGGCCGGGACGACGATCATCACCTCGTCCTCGTCGCGATCCACGGCGACCGTCGCCAGTGCGATCGCGGCCGCGGTGTTGCGGCCCATCGGCTCGATGAGCACCGTCGCGGACGGCAGCTGATCGTGCACCAACCGCTCGTATCGACGGTCGGTGACGACGGTGACGTCGTCGGTCGGTAGCCGGGCAGCCGTCGCCTGGAGCAGAGTCTGATCGCCGAGGAGCGGCAGGAAGGGCTTCGGGCGCTCGGGTCGGCTCAGGGGGTGGAGCCGGGTCCCGCCACCGCCGGCCATGATGACGGCATACATGTGGGACCCATGCTACCCGCCCGGCGGGCGTTGGTCGCCTCGCGCGGCGACGACCGTCAGATCGTCAGTCGCTGATGACCACGTATTTGTCTTCCCAGATCACCGAGCGCTGCCACTCGTGGTAGCGCGTGAACGCCGCATTGAAGGCGTCGAGGCTGATGTACTTGACCGACCACGGATCGCTCGGGCTGCCGAGCGGACCGCTGACGTAGAAGCCGAACACGCGACGCGAGGATGGGTCGCCCGCCAGGACATCGCCCTTGAAGCCGAGCACGACCCAGGCGTGCGTCCCGTAGCGGACCGTGACCCCGACCGGGTGTCGGGTGCGCAGCAGGGAATCGGTGATCTCCTGGATCGCGGCGGTCCGTGACGAGTACGCGTGCGCTTCGTAGGACGCCTCGCCACGCGAGAAGTAGTTCACGGCCCACGCCCAGCCCTGCGGGTCGTTGCCCAGCGAGGCATAGGCGTAGGCGTTGTTCGACCGCGTCTTCTTGTACATGAACTGCTGCGTCGCGTAGGTCCGATTGCTGGTCCCGCGCACGAGGTTGACCATCGATTGGGTCGTGGCCGGGACACACCAGTAGTTCGTGTACTGGCGGACCATCGCGCTCGACCGGTAGAGGTTGATCGACTCGGTGACCCGCGAGCGCGCATCGAACGTCCCGACGGGATCGCCGCGGTTCGGCTCCGCCGCGAGGGCGTGCGTCGGCACGATGAGGGCGAGAGCGAGCAGGAAGGCGGACGCGAGCCGACGCCAGGATCGGTGTTGGGTGGCCAGTCGTGCCGGTCGGGCGACCATGGCTCAACCGTACCAAAGGTGGCCGGGATGCGGGCGTGCCCGATGGTCACCCGGCGGCGACCGGATGGTCCCCATCCAAAGCTCGGTCGGAAGTGCGACGGGATCCGGGGACGACACAGGCTCAGACGGCTCGATCCGGTTGCAGCCAAAGCTCAACGGTGCGAGATTCGCACGCAACGCCGCGTTGACGCAACGGGACCTCGCCCGTACGATGCGCCGAGCCTGTAGCGCCGCTCCATCCGTCATCTCAGCGACCGGAATCACCGCGAGGACCGCCGTTGACCGCTACCACCGCCCCGGAGAACGGGACGCCCGCGTCACCCGCCAGCGCCGGGAGCAGTGCCGCCCCGGGCGCTGACGCCCCCGACGTCGAGATGGTCCACGTCACCAAGAGCTTCGGCCGGGTCACGGCCGTGGACGCGATGGACCTGAGCATCGCTCGAGGCGCCTTCTACTCCCTGCTCGGCCCGTCCGGCTGCGGGAAGACGACGACGCTGCGCATGATCGCCGGCTTCGAGCAGCCGACCGACGGGGAAATCCTCCTGGCGGGGCATCCCATCGCCGGGATTCCGCCATTCAAACGCAACGTGAACACCGTCTTCCAGCACTACGCGCTCTTTCCGCACATGGACGTGGCCCAGAACGTCGGCTACGGACTGCGCCAGCGCAAGGTGGCGCGCGACGAGGAGAAGCGACGGGTCAGCGAAGCCCTGGCGCTCGTCCGTCTGGAGGGCTATGAGGCGCGACGGACCTGGGAGATGTCCGGCGGCCAGCAGCAGCGCGTCGCGCTCGCCCGTGCCCTCGTGAATCGGCCGACCGTGCTCCTCCTCGACGAACCACTCGGGGCCCTCGACCTGAAGCTCCGCAAGGAGATGCAGCTCGAGCTCAAGGCGCTCCAGCGCGAGGTGGGCATCACCTTCGTGTACGTGACCCACGACCAGGAAGAGGCGCTCACGATGAGCGACGTCATCGTGGTCATGAAGGACGGCCGCATCCAGCAGCAGGGCGACCCGACCGAACTCTACGAACGACCGGTCAACCGGTTCGTGGCGGATTTCATCGGGACCTCCAACTTCCTGGCGGTGACCGTCGTGGAGGTCGATGGCGCTTCGCGACGGGCGACCGTGCGCGGCGCGTCCGGTTTCACACTTCGTGGGCGGCTGACTGATCCGTCCTACACGCCAGCCATCGGGGATGAGGTCACGGTCGCGTCGAGGCCGGAGCGCCTCGAGGTGGTCGCCAGCGGCAGTGATACCGCTGCGGACCCAGGAGTCACCGCTGTCGAGGGACGCGTCCGCCAGGGCACGTACCTCGGTGACCAGACCGAGTATCGCGTGGAGACGAAGGAGGCCGGCGAACTCATCGTTCGGCACCAGAATGCAACGGGCGCGGGAGGCGCCCTCGGTGTCGGCCCGGGCGACCCCGTGGTCGTTCGATGGCATGACGAGGCGAATCTGATCCTCGCCGGTTGAGGAACGATGCCCCGGGCGTGGCCCGGAGGAGGAGAGAGCGATATGGCAGAGCACCAGATCGACCAGACGATCCGTCGGATGGTCCAGGCACCATTGAGCCGACGAGGATTCCTGTACGCGGGCACGATGTCGGCGGCCGCTGCCTTCCTGGCGGCGTGTTCCGGCAACGGTGCCGCGACGGGCGCGCCGTCGGGTGCCGGCGGGACGCCCGCGCCGTCGTTCGCGATCCCGGAGGGGATCGAGAGCGAGCTGTTCATGTACAACTGGGGCGACTACGTCGACCCGGGCAACATCGAGCTGTTCAAGAGCACGTTCGGCGTCAGCAAGTTCACGTACGACACCTTCGCGTCCAACGACGAGCTGCTGACCAAGCTCCAGGGCGGCGCCGTCGGCCAGTGGGACGTCAGTGCCCCGACGGCTGAATTCGTGCCAGCCATGCGGGAGCAGGGCTTCATCCAGAAGATCGACTTCGCGCAGATCCCCAACGCCAAGTACATCGAGGCCCCGTTCAAAGGCGTGTGGTGGGACCCGACCGACGAATGGCAGCTGCCCAAGGACTGGGGCACCACCGGCATCTCCGTTCGGACGAAGATCGTCAAGGAGGATGTCTCCTCCTGGAAGAAGTTCCTCGAGTTGGCGCCGAAGTATTCCGGCCGGATCGTCATCGTCGATTCGCCCGGCGATGTGTTCGTCGCCCCGCTCAAGGCCCTTGGCTATTCGCTGAACACCAAGGTCGAGAGCGAGCTCGAGGAAGCGCGCACGCTGCTGCTCGAACTCGCACCGCACGTGCTCGCGCTGGACTCCGACCAGTACAACACCAAGCTCGAGACCGAGGAGGCCGTCCTGGGCCTGACCTGGACCGGCGGCATCCTTGAGCTGCGCGACCTGCCGGAGACGGCCGACATCGAGTACATCATCCCGTCCGACGGGACCCTGTACTGGCTGGACACATGGGTGATCCTCGCGGACGCGCCGCATCCCATCGCCGGCCATGCGTTCCTCAACTTCATGCACGATCCGCAGGTCCAGGCCATCGAGACAGAGACGAACCAGTACGCCACGCCGAACAGCGAGGCGAAGAAGTTCATCGACCCGGCGATGCTGGCGGATCCGGCCCTGTTCGTGCCGGACGACGTCCTGGCGCGCCTCGAGGGCGCCGAGGACACCTCCACCGACCCGCTTCGCCTGGACATCTGGGAAGAGTTCAAGTCGAAGATTGGCCAGGGCTGATCGAGCCCGGGCCCTCCGTCCAGTGACGACATCGAGCGTGGTCGCACCGCCATCGGCGGTGCGATCGCCTCGTTTTGCCAGGACCGGCATCCTGACCGGCCTGCTGCTGCTGCCCGCGAGCCTGTGGTACCTGATCCTGCTCGTCGCCCCACTGGCGATCGTCGTGGTCATGAGCTTCGGGAACGCCACGCGGATCGGCGGTTATGAGCCAGCCTTCACCTTCGCGAACTACGCCTCCGCCCTGGATCCCACCCGGATCACCCCGTTCGTCACGAGCCTCGTCCTCGCCGCCTCGGGCACGCTCCTGTGCCTCTTCGCGGCACTGCCGATCGCCTACTTCATCGCCACCCGGGCGGGTCCGCGCAAGTCCCTGTTGATCATCCTGCTGGTCATCCCCTTCTGGACGAGCTTCCTCATCCGGACGTACGCGTGGCTGACGCTGCTTGGGCCGGACGGCATCGCCGGCTTCATCGGCAGCGCTATCGGCGACTCCGGATTCCGCATCCTGGGGACCCCAGTCGCGGTCCTCATCGGCGTCGTGTACGGCTATCTGCCACTCATGGTCTTTCCGATCTACGTCACGCTGGAGCGGATGGATCGAACGCTGACCGAGGCGTCCAAGGACCTGGGTGCCGGGCGCTGGGCGACGTTCCGCCAGATCACCCTGCCGATCACGCTGCCCGGCCTGATCACCGGCAGCATCCTCGTGTTCATCCCGCTCATGGGCGAGTACGTCATCCCGGCCATCCTGGGCTACGGCCGCGTCTTCCTCATCGGCAACCAGCTGGTCCTGCAGTTCCTGGAGGCGCGCAACTGGCCGGAGGGTGCGGCCCGGGCCGTGATCCTCATCCTGATCATGCTCGTGACCGTCATCTTCTACCTGTGGTTCGCGAACCGGGGCCGCAAGTCCCGCGAGGTGAGCGTCCTGTGAGCGCCCCCGCTGAGCCCCTGGGCCGCCGGGCCGCCGTCGCGGCGTCCACCCGCGTGGGCCTGCATCGGGGCCGTCCGAAGCCGAAGCGCGACCGCCACGGCACGATCGTGGAGCGCTGGCTGCGCGGCCACACGATGCTCATCTACCTGTTCCTGTACGTGCCGATCATCATCGTCGTGGCGTTCAGCTTCAACGCCACGGACCGCCGAGTGACGCAGTGGGCCGGGTTCAGCTTCAAGTGGTACGAGAGCGTGCTGAACGACACGGTCGTCCAGAGTGCGCTGTTCAACAGCTTCGTCGTCGCGACATCGACGGCCATCATCTCGACGATCTTCGGCACGATGGCCGCTCTGGGTCTGCAGCGCGCGCCGCGCTGGTTCCGGACGCCGTTCGAGGCGCTGACGTTCATCAGCATCATCGTCCCCGAGATCGTCATCGCCCTCGCGACGCTGGTCTTCTTCTCGTCGACGTTCGATGTGCTGAACCCGCTGCTGGGCCTGCAGCTGCGGCTGGGCTTCCACACGATCATCGCCGCGCACGCACTGTTCAACATCAGCCTCGTGATGCTGCTGGTCCGTGCCCGTCTGTCCGGCATGGATCGCACCCACGTCGAGGCGAGCTACGACCTGTACGGGACTCCGTGGCGGACGTTCTGGCAGATCACGTTCCCGCAGCTGCTGCCGGCGATCGTGGCCGGCTTCCTGCTGTCGTTCACCTTCAGCTTCGATGACTACGTGATCACGACCTTCGTGTCCGGCGCCGGGTCCACGACGCTCCCGCTGTACGTGTTCAGCACGATCCGCAAGGGCGTGACGCCGGCGACGAACGCCATCGCCGCGATCATGCTGCTGATCACCCTCGGGATCCTGGTCATCGGCCAGTTCCTTATCTGGCGCAATGCCAGACGATCCGGACAGCGCGGCGCGGGCGCGTCCGTCGCGGGCATGATCACCGAGCAGTCCGGCGGCTGACCCCAGGCCGGTGGATGACCCTTGCGCTCGGTCCGCCGAGCGCGCCGGTCCGTCGGACGCCCCGCCACGATTCAGGCGGAGGCTGGCACCAGCTGCGGCTCGGGCAGGCCGGCCTCCGATGCGAGCATCGCAGCCTTGTCGGTGCGCTCCCACGGCAGGTCCAGGTCCGGCCGTCCGAAGTGGCCGTACGCGGCGGTCTGCCGGTAGATCGGCCGGCGCAGGTCCAGAGCCGCGATGATCGAGGCCGGGCGCAGGTCGAAGTGGCGCTCGATGAGCCCCTGGATGGCAGCGTCATCGATGGCGCCCGTCCCGAAGGAATCGACCGTCAGCGAGATCGGCCGGGCGATGCCGATGCCGTAGGCGACCTCGATCTCGAAGCGCTCCGCGAGCCCTGCCGCGACCACGTTCTTGGCCACCCAACGGGCCGCGTACGCGGCGGACCGGTCGACCTTCGTCGGATCCTTGCCGCTGAACGCCCCGCCACCGTGCCGAGCCATGCCGCCGTACGAGTCGACGATGATCTTGCGCCCGGTCAGGCCGGCGTCGCCCATGGGTCCGCCGGTGACGAACCGCCCGGTCGGGTTCACGTGCATGACCGGGTCGATGTCGCGCAGCTCGCGTGGGATCGTCGGCAGGATGACCGCCTCGACCAGGTCCTGGCGCAGACGCTCGGGGCGCACGTCGGGGTCGTGCTGCGCGGAAACGACGACGGTCCGCACGCGCTTGGGGACGCCACGCTCGTACTCGACCGTCACCTGCGTCTTGCCGTCCGGCCGGAGGTACGGGAACTGCCCCGACTTGCGGACCTCGGACAGCCGGCGGGCCATGCGGTGGGCCAGCGCGATCGGCAGCGGCATGAGCTCGGGCGTCTCGAGGCAGGCGTACCCGAACATCATCCCCTGGTCGCCGGCGCCGAGCTCCAGGCTGGACGCGGCGTCGTCGCGCACCTCGAGGGCAGTATTCACGCCCTGGGCGATATCGGGTGACTGGGCGTGCACGGAGACGAGCGTGCCGCAGGTCTGATAGTCGAAGCCGTAGTCCGCCCGCGTGTAGCCGATGTCGCGGACCGTGTCGCGGACGACCTGCTGGAAGTCCACGTAAGTGTGGGTCGTGATCTCGCCGAGCACCATCACCAGGCCGGTCGTGGTGGCGGTCTCGCACGCGACGCGGGCACCTGGATCGTCCCGCAGGATCGCGTCCAGGATGGCGTCGCTGATCTGGTCGCACATCTTGTCGGGGTGGCCTTCCGTGACCGACTCCGACGTGAACAGGTACTGCGCGCTGTCGATGATGCTCAAGGCGTCGTTCGCTCCCCTGGATCTTGGCGTGGGCGCGAGCGTATCACCACGCGTCAGTCGGTGGCCCGCAACGCCTCCAGGTCCAGGTCGCGCTCGATCCGCCGCAGGGTCTCGTCGTTGATCACGCCGTCGTCGCGCAGGCCGATGACGGCCTCGCGCTGCGCGGTGATGACCGCGTCGCGGATGAGCCGATGCTCGAGGCGCTCCTGTTCCGCTTCGTCGAGCGGCGTGTCGCGCGGCGGCATCACGTGGCTGGCTTCATGGTCGAACGTGGCGCGCAGCGTGTCGATCAACTCCCCATGGCCCGGATAGTCCAGAACCATGTCGTCGAGCCGGCGCAGGCCGGCTTCCACCGCCGCCAGCCGGGCGTGCGTCTCCTCGGTGTCAGGCGCCGACGACGCCAGGACCCCCAGGTGGCGGATGAGGAATGGCAGGGTCAGGCCCTGGCCGACGAGCGTCGCCAGGATGACGCTGAACGTCAGGAACAGGATCAGCGGCCGCTGCGGCACGTCCAGCGGGAGCGCCAGGGCCGCAGCCAGCGACACCGAGCCGCGCATCCCCGCCCACGACACGATGAACACGCCCCGCGCCGGGGGCCGCGCCTCGCCCTCGCTCCCGCGCGACAGGAGCTGCGGCAGATAACTCGCCGGGAAGACCCACACGATGCGCGCGACGATCGCGGCGACGCTGACGGCCAGCCCCAGGCCGATGAGCTCAAGCGTGCTGTACGCGCCGAGGTCCGCGATGATCGCCGGCAGCTGCAGGCCGATGGCCGTGAACACGAACGCGTTGATCACGAAGATGACGACGGACCAGCTCCCCTGGCCCATGAGCCGCGCCTCCGGCGACAGGACGCGGGCCGCCCGGCGGCCGGTGATGAGCCCGGCGACGACCGTGGCCAGGACGCCGGAGACGCCGAGCTCCTCCGCGGGCAGGTAGGCCGCGATCGGGGCGATGAGCGAAACGATGATCTCCATCGTCGGATCGCTCGTCTTGCGCATGGCCAGCGTCACGAACCGCCCGACCACGATGCCCACTGCGATGCCACCCAGGCCAACGACGACGAACGACGCGCTCGCATCGAGCAGCGAGAACGTGCCCGTCAGGACCGATGCCACGGCGACGCGATAGGCGATCAGCGCCGACGCGTCGTTGATGAGGCTCTCCCCCTCGAGGATGGTGACGATCCGACGCGGCACGCCGAGGCGCTGGAAGACGGCGGTGGCGGCCACGGCGTCCGGCGGCGCGACGATGGCGCCCAACACGAACGCCGCCGCCCACGGCAGGTCCGGGACCAGCAGCTTCGTCACCACGCCCACGACCAGCGTCGTGAACAGCACGAGCCCGATGGCCAGCAGCAGGATCGGCCGGACGTTCGCCCGGAAGTCGCGGATCGGGGTGAAGTACGCGGCGCCGAACAGGATCGGCGGCAGGAACAGCAGGAAGACGAGATCCGGCTCCAGCTCGAACGTCGCGGCGTCCGGCACCAGCTGGAGCACGAAGCCGAGGAGGACCCCACCGAGGACCAGCAGGACCGGGTCCGCGATGGCTAACCGGCGAGCGATGTAGACGAGGATCGTGGACCAAACGAGGATGACGAACGCCAGCTCGATCGGTCCGAGGTGCAGCTCCATGGCGACGGAGCCGGTCAGGCGGGTCGGCGGGACGAGGCGGCCGACGAGGCCGACGAGGCGCCATCGAGTCCGCGCGCCGCGCGGGATGCGCGCGCTGCGCGCCATGCGTCGATGCCCGGCAGCTCGAGCGGCGGCAGGTCGTCGGCCGGGGTGAAGCCGAAGACCGCACCGAGGAAGGACAGCTCGGCCTCCAGGGAGCGGCGGATCGCATCGGCACCGCGGAAGCCGTGACCCTCGCCCTCGAACGTGAGGTAGGCGTGCGGGATGCCGTTGGCGCCGAGGGCCGCGACGATCGCCTCGGCCTGGGCGGGTGGCACGACCTTGTCATCCAGGCCCTGCATCACGAGCACCGGGCAGGCGATCCGGTCCAGGGAGTGGATCGGCGAGCGTTCTCGATAGGTGGCCGCCTCCGCTGGATACGGGCCCACCATCCGGTCCAGGTAGCGAGCCTCGAACTTGTGCGTGTCGCGTGCGAGCGCCTCGAGATCACCGACACCGAACAGGCTGATGCCGGCCGAGAAGACATCGCGGAACGCCAGCGAGGCGATGGTCGTGAAGCCGCCGGCGCTGCCGCCCATGATGGCCAGGCGTGCCGGGTCGACGTCACCGCGCTCGACCAGGAACCGCGCCGCCGCCTCGCAGTCGTCCACGTCGGCGATGCCCCACTGGCCGTCCAACGCGTGTCTGTATTCGCGCCCGTACCCGGTGCTGCCGGCATAGTCCACGTCGACCACGGCGATCCCGCGGCTGGTGAACAGCTGCCGCGCGAGGTCGAGGGCCGACGACGCGTTCGCCGTTGGGCCGCCATGCGACAGGACGACGAGCGGCGGCCGGGCACCGTCCGGGCCGCGCACCCCGGCGTTCCGTGGCGGGTAATACAGCGCATGCGCCGTCTGACCTCCCGCGGTCGGGAAGTCGATCGATTCAGGCGCCGAGATGAGCCCAGGATCCGGCGCGACGTCCATGGCTCGCCGCAGCACGCCGAGCGGTGCGAGGGTCTGTGGATCGAGCCGGACGATGACGGACGGGCTGTCCGGCGAACCCGCCAGGGCGATGACCGACGTCGCCGAGGCGCGCAGGCCTTCGTATTCGGTGAAGGCCGACTCCACGTCGCCGATCGCCACGCCGGGCGTGATGTGGACGAGTCGATCGCGGCCGCCGGCGCGTGGCGTGGCCACGATCGAGCCATCGGCCAGGAAGGCGTACGACGAACGGTCGAAGACCCAGGCCGGGTCGGCGAATTCCGCCTCGCGCGGCGCGAGCGGCTCCAGCCGGGGACCGACGCCGAGGCGGTAGAGGTTCCACCAGCCCGATCGATCGCTGACGAAGTGGAGCAACCCGTCGGCCGACCACACCGGCTGGGCGATCGATTCATCGGGGGCGCCGGCGACGAGGGCGGAGACGCCGAGTGTCCCATCCTCGGCAAAGTCCGCGATGCGCAGCCGTGTGGCGTCCCACGGCATGTCCGGGTGATCCCATTCCAGCCAGGCCAGGCGCGTGCCATCGGGCGACGGCCGCGGGGCCGCCAGGAAGTCGGGACCGTCGTAGAGCACGATGGGGTCGCGGTCGCCATCGATCGCGACGGCGACGATCGACGCCATGGGCGCGGCCGGATCCGTGTGGTCCTCGCGGATGGCCAGGAAGCGACGGCGCGCTGCGTCGAACCGGAGATCGGCGTAGCGGAACGGGCCCTCGGGCGTGATCGGGGTCGGCGCCTCGATCCCGGGGTCCACCCGGTACAGCCGGCCGTCGCGGAACTCGCTGTACACGACGGTCCCACCGGCGACGGTGTACGAGCCGCCGCCGTACTCGTGCACGCGCGTCCGGACGTTGGCCGGCGCCGGGGTCAGCTCCTCGATGCCGCCGTCCGGGCCCTGGCGCACGAGCACGCGACGCCCGCTCTCCGTGGGCCGCCCTTCCAGCCAGTACGCGTCATCGCCATCGAGCCACGGCTCCGCCAGACCGATGCTGGCCGATGTCAGGTCGCTGACCGTGATGCTGGACGGCCAGCTGCCATACGGCATGATCGTCGCCGCACTGGCGTCGTCGCCAGGCACGTCGTCCGCAGTGTCGATGGCGTCAGCGTCGGTCATCGCCCGAACCCTACCGTGTTGGTCGCGAAGGTGCCGTCGCCGGTTGTAGCGTTGGCCAGCACATCGTTGTCGAGTGCATGCCACAGAACGATCGCCGAGTGTGACCGGTCTGAGGACAGCCGCGGACCTGACGCAGCGCACACCCGCTGTCAGATAGTTGTGTTTCTCGATTCGTGTAGTAGAGTTACTCGATGAACGATCAGCCAGTCGCATGGCTCGACGAGGCACTGGAGGCGCTCGGTGCCACCCTCGAGGCCCGCGGTCACCACTATGAGCTCGTCGTCGTCGGAGGCGCATGCCTGTTGCTCCACGGCACGATCGACCGGCCCACGAGGGACATCGACATCCTTGGCGCGCTCTCGACGCGCGGCGACGTCGTACCACTCGATGGACTACCGGCCCCCCTGGCCGAGGCCGTGGCTGCCGTCGGTGCCGCCTACCACCTCGCGCCCGACTGGCTGAACCTCGGACCCAGCAGCCTCCTCGACCTTGGGCTGCCGGATGGCTTCGAGTCGCGACTCAAACCGCGTCGGCTCGGAGGTCTGGTGGCCTGGCTCGCCAGTCCCTTCGACCTGGCCTGCTTCAAGCTGTACGCGGCAGTCGACCACTGGCCCTTGCGTGATCGTCACCTCGCCGACTTGCGTGCTCTGGCGCCGACCACCCTTGAGCTCCAGGCAGCAGCAGCGTGGGCAACCAGCCACGATCCGTCGCCAGCGTTTGCGACGAACCTTGCCGCGCTGCTCCGCTCCCTCGAGTCCAAGGCGTCGGATGACTCCGGCCGATAGTCTTCGCGAGGCTGTGCTCGACCGGCTCGCCGCCGGGTGGATCACGCTCGGGGCGTCGCTCGGGGGCCCGAAGGATCAGACGCTCCTCGATCCCGAGGCTCTCGTCGTCATGACCGCGCTACATGGCCGAGACGAGCCGCGCCTGTATGACGGGGCGCTCGACTGGTGTGTGGCCTATGGCACGCTGGTCAACGGCGCTCGACTGCGGACCGTCGCACGAGAGATCGGTGGCGACCCAACGTCCGTCCAGCACTTCGCGGCCCTCGTCGCGGGGGGCGGGGGTCCGCGCTGGCCGGTCCTGACAGTGGGGCCGACCTCCTACCAGTCACGCGGGAAGGTGCAGGTGCGGGACATGAGCGAGCCTGGCGCCCTGACGGTGCGGCTGCGGGCCTTGTTCGGAGTCGCGGTACGAGCAGACATCCTGGCCGTGCTGGCGACGTCAAGCGGATCGGCGCCGTCACTCGCCGAACTGGCTACGGTCACACGTTCGTCCAAACGGAGTATCGCCCTTGCGGTCGACACCCTTCGACTCGGTGGCGCCGTGGAGGTCGATCGCGTAGGCAACCAGCAGCGAGTCCGCCTCAGCACCGATCCCGGCTTTCGCGCGTGGCTCAACGCGGTGCCAGTGGGTGTGGACTGGGCGACCCGCTTCACCGTCATCGAGGCGGTGCTCCAGTTCCACACGTCGGCCCCGGCCCAGGGCATCGCGTGGGTCGTCGAGGCGCGCGTCCTCGCCGAGCGCCTCGTGCCCCTCGCGAGACGCTCATCGTTGCCTGCCCCGGCGCTGCACCTGCAGGGACTGGCCTTCGCCGACGCCTTTGACCGTTGGCAGTGGGATCTCACGGCAGCCACACGGCCGCAGATGTCGCGATCGCGGCCAGGACCAACGTCGGCGGCCGACTGGTCCAATCGTTAGCGAAGTCTGTCGATAACTCGTCTTGACACACGGGGGGGCGGGCGGTGCAACATCCGGGCACGCCGACCGAGGCCCTCGGTCCGCTGGGGAGGGGATGGACCGATGGCCGCCACACCACCGCTGCGCAGGCCCGACACGGTCACGGTCACGGTCCGCTCTAGCCTGCCGGGTGCCGATCTCCGCTGGCTGGTGGTGCTCCTGCCCGTGCTGCTCGTGGCGGGGCTGCTGCTCGTGCGGGGTGGTCTGGTCCGCTCGCCGCTGGCCCTGACCGCCGGCGTCGCGGGGCTCGCTCCGACGGAGGTCTCCGCGGTCGCCGCCGACGAACTTGAGCGGGTCAGTGCGCCCGGTGGCACGGGGTTCACCGACACTCGCGCAAACGCGTTCAAGCACTGCGTGTTGGCGGGGGCCTGCGCAATGTCGATGGGACGTCGAACGGCGAAGGAGATCACCGACGCCCACGAGAACTTCTACAGGGGGACGAGTTTGGGTGGCACGGACAACCGGTCTACCAAGATGGACCTCAAGAACAACAGGATCGGGATTGACTTGGGCATGTCGATAACCCGATCCAGATACACAGGTGCGTTCGGAGTCTCAAGCAGGGAGCGCTGATCCCATTGATGAGGCCCCTCTGCCTCGCCGCGATCAAACTTGGGGCTCAAGGACGCCCGGGAGGGCTGACGTGGTTCAGGTAGTCAGGGATGGTTTCCCCCTGAAGAGGCCGATGCAAGGCGGCATCTTCATGATCATGTGCAGCGTCTCGATCGCCTGCAGTGTGTTTGCAGACGGAGGCTCGCAGATCGCGGATGACATTCGAGGGCAAGACTCGCCGCTAATCGATCACATCCAGTACGGTGGCGACCAAGACGAAAGTGGACCTCACCTCATGGTGTTCTTAGCAGACGGTTCGACGCGGGACGACGGTCGCGACGTCGCTTGCGACATCGTGTGGCCAGCGATACGGCGCGGAACGCCGCCAGACCGGTTCATCTTTACTGTGCTCGACGAGTCCGGGGACATCGCACTGGCGACCGACATGACCGAGTGCAACCCGTAGGGCCACCTCACACCGAACTTCGCGCGCAAGGCTAACAGCGCGGACCCTCAACCGTCGTGTCCCTGTCCCTGCTCATTGAATCTGTCAGGGACAACTGCTCAGTGATTTTGTCAGTCTCACCCGATGAGCGTCGGGCGGGGGCCTGCGATTTGCCAGCCGCGAAGGCGGTGCTGCGGGGCTTCCTGCCCCGCTTCAACCGTCGGTTCGCCGTGCCAGCGGCGAGTACGGTCCCGGCCTGGCGCCCGGTGCCTGCCGGTCTCGATCTCGCGAGCGTCTGCGCATTCCGTTGGCGGCGGGTGGTCGGTTCGGACAACTGCGTCCGCCTCGAGGGGATGGTGCTGCAGCTCCCGCCGGGCCCGGGCGGGCGGTCCCTCGCAGGCCACCGGGTCGAGGTCGAGCTCCGGCTCGACGGCCGCCTGCTCGTTGTCGCCGACGGGCGCATCCTGGCCGCTGTCCCGGCACCACCGGAACCGCGCCGCCTGCGCGAGATCCAGGTACTCGCGCCCGGCGGCCCAGCGCCTGAGCCGACGAGCCGGAACGTGGGCTATCGTCCTGCTGCGGACCATCCATGGAAGCGCCGCACCCTCACCTCGCGCGAGGACCGACTGACAGATTCACTGAGCAAGTGACCTGACAGAGTCACTGAGCGTCAGCACGCCAGTGCCTGTCACCGCCTTACATGATGAGCTGGGTGCCGTCGGTCTTGCCAATGGCCCTCAGGTGGTTAGCGAGCTCGCGGCAACCTACACTGGTACCGCCCCGTTCGCATCCTTTGGCCGTTCTAAAGCAGTGTCTCCGTCACGCTCGCGTCAGGTGCCGTGCTGCCAGGAGCTGACGTAGGCGGCCTGCTCAGCGGTCATCGGCTCGAGCTCGATGCCCAGGGCGGCCAGCTTGAGGCGGGCGACTTCGGCGTCGATGGCCTCGGGGACGACGTAGACCTTCGGCTCCAGCTCGGCGTGGTGGAGCGCGACGTACTCGGCGGACAGGGCCTGGTTGGCGAAGCTCATGTCCATGACCGCGGCCGGGTGGCCCTCGGCAGCACCCAGGTTCACGAGCCGGCCCTCGGCGATGAGGTTGAGCTTCTTGCCGCCCAGGTCGAACTCCTGGACGTTCTCGCGGACGTCGCGGACGTGGCCCTCGGCGAGCGCACGTAGCGCCGCCAGGTCCAGCTCGGCATCGAAGTGGCCGGAATTGGCCATGATCGCGCCGTCCTTCATCGCCTCGAAGTGCTCGCGCCGGAAGACGTTGAGGTTGCCCGTCGCGGTGACGAACAGCTCACCCCAGCGGGCCGCGTCCGCGTGGCTCATCACGGCGAACCCGTCCATGAGCGCCTCCAGGGCGCGGACCGGATCGACTTCGACGATGGCCACGTGGGCGCCGTGGCCGTCCATCCGGGACGCGATGCCCTTGCCCACCCAGCCGTAGCCGGCGACGACGACCTTGCGACCGGCGATCAGGATGTTGGTCGCCCGCAGGATCCCGTCCAGGGTGCTCTGGCCGGTCCCATAGCGGTTGTCGAAGAGGTGCTTGGTCTGGGC